>JASJDJ010000048.1 GCA_030065635.1 Xenococcaceae cyanobacterium MO_188.B32 | reverse complement strand
GTCTTTCAGTGGCTCGATCGCTGAAGTCTGAAATTGGTTGAAGGGTATTACCAAAATTAGAATTCCGAGTACGAGTCCAATAATAAATTTAAGAATTTTCATTGTGTGGAAAGTAGACAAAAAAGTAACTCCGTACGCGTAAGCGACTACCGAAGGTCTCTCCGAACTCACATTTATTAAGCTAGTTTTCGTAAGTCATTTCTGTATCTATAGTTACTTTCGCGTAAACAATAAACGATGACCAATTACCATTTATCTTAGCCATTACCCATGCAGCGATCGCACTTCCTCTCGGTCATCTCCTTTCCTGCTTCTCCAATGGGGTTTTTTAATATAATGATGTTATTGCTAACAGTTAAAAATTTTTCACTACATAGGAATCACCATCTGAACTAATATCAATTCTCAAAAGTGATTGGAGACTTGGGTGATGGAAAGGGGGTAAGGTGTGGGGTGTAGGGTGTAGGGAAGATAAGGGTTTGACTTTTTTAATCTATAGTAATAAACATTTTTTATCTCTCTAGCTACTTTTGAGAAACCTAATAACAAATCATTCCAGTTTAGACTGGGAAACTAAAACTCGAAGTCAAGACTGGACTCATCTTAATCGAGGTGATAGTTCTAGAGATTTAGCCCGAACTATCATCGTTCGATTTTAAAACGTCGTCAAGGATTAGAGAATTATGTATTTTAATTTGGCATCGATCGCTTTATTGTCTTGTTGCGTTTTACTAATGTGTATGTCTAGTTATGGAGCAG
The DNA here is from genome assembly GCA_030065635.1 of Xenococcaceae cyanobacterium MO_188.B32. GTDB lineage: Bacteria > Cyanobacteriota > Cyanobacteriia > Cyanobacteriales > Xenococcaceae > JASJDJ01. The sequence continues at coordinate 43,571 of JASJDJ010000048.1, read as the reverse complement.
AACTATCGCCGAATCCCGCTCGAATTCAGTCACAAAGCTCTAATTCGACGATAGAGCAATTTGAGCAGCAGCGCAGACAAATGGTGGAATATCAGCTTCGCGGTCGCGGTATCAAAGACGAACGAGTATTAGCAGCCATGTCTCAAGTACCTCGCCATCAATTTGTTGACTTATCTTGGCGGGATTGGGCTTACAACGATCGCCCTTTACCCATCGGTCACGACCAAACCATCTCTCAGCCTTATATTGTGGCTTACATGACCGAAGCTGCCGAGATTTCTCCAGAGGACAAAGTGTTGGAAATTGGCACTGGTTGTGGATATCAGGCAGCAATACTAGGGGAGATAGCTCAAGAAGTCTATTCGATCGAGATTATTCCCCAACTGGCAGAAAGAGCTCGTCGAACCCTCAATCAACTGGGTTATGAGAACATCAAAGTTAAAACTGGTGATGGATACCAAGGCTGGATAGAAAACGCTCCCTACGATGCGATTATAGTCACCGCAGCTCCAGAGCACATACCACAACCCTTAATCGACCAACTAGCAACTAATGGAAAAATGGTAATTCCTGTAGGTAAGTGGTATCAGGACATGGTCGTGCTAACCAAAACACAAGATAGGATAGTTAAGAAAAAAACTATTCCAGTTCGTTTTGTGCCGATGAGAAGAAAATCCCGAGCGTGGTGAACTAACAATAGACCTCTGGCAAAAATAAATAAGAAATCAACATGGTGGGGACACATAGCGAATGCAATTCGCCGTCCCCCACCATCAAAATTAATCCTTTTTACCTTTTACCTTTTACCGCCAATCTACGCTGAATCGAATTCAGCGTAGCACTCCCGAGTGCATTCGGAACCTTTTACCTTGACTTAACCAAGATTTATAGGACTTATGCAAGAAGTCTAATCTCTATCTGGGCGAGTGGGAGGACTCCCGTTAAAACATAAGCGAAGCAAAATGTTTAACGGGAGGTGAGAACGAGCGAGACAACTTAACATTTTAGACATACAATCTTTATACAATAAGGGTTTCAACCGTTGTATAATTTCTTCAGAAGGTTTAGCCAGCCGTGAAATAAGGACGACGGAACGGACATCTCACGGTGGCGAACCAAGTTCGCCACCCGTGTCCTCGAAAATACCAATCATATTGGCGCGCCCGCTTAACTAGAATGGTTTGTACCTTGAAAGATGAATACATGGGTTGCGACAAAAAAACTGTTGTCGCGTAAAAGTATTCCAGAAACAAGATGAGAGTCTTGCTCGTGTCTGCGGTAGGGCATACCGTGAACTTTAAACTAAAATGCTTGTGGAATCGGTCTGACGGGGGTATGGCTTCGGTCATATCTAGTTAAGAGGTTGTTTCGCTTTATTACTTAACATAATTTTAAGCTCCTATTGTTCATTCTCTTACCTGAAATTTATTTCTCTTCTTTCTAAAAATTTCCCTAGAGAACTATTGTGCTTTGGAGAAACGATTTGTTGTTGCCACCATGAATTTAAAAATTCTAATTCCTACCGAAGTACTAATCGATCGCGAAGTTACTAAAGTCATCGCCGAAGCAGAGAATGGTCATTTTTGTCTGCTACCCCATCATATCGATCTCGTCACCGCATTAGTTCCAGGAATACTAAGCTTTACAACCGAAACAGGAGCAGAAATATTTGTCGCAGTCGATGAAGGAATTTTAGTAAAATGCGATCGCGAGGTTCTAGTATCTACTCGTAACGCGATCGAAGGTAAGAATTTAGAAACCCTCAAGCAAACTGTAACCGAACAGTTTCAGATATTAGACGAAAAAGAAAAACTAACCCGTTCGGCTTTGGCACAATTTGAAGCAAGTATGATGCGTCATTTCAAGGAGTTGGGACATGGATAAACATCGATCGCGTTGGCGTAGTTTTCAACGTCAAATTTCCACTAAAAGCGATCGCAAACTTAAAGCCAGAAGAGAAGCAAAAAATATTTGGGTTGGGTTAAGGATGTTTGGCATGGTAGGTTGGTCGGTAGCCATTCCTTCTTTACTAGGCATTGGCTTAGGCGTGTGGATCGATACTCATAGCCAGAGTAAATATTCTTGGACTCTGATGCTGTTAGTAATTGGCGTAGCCTTGGGTTGTTTCAATGCCTGGTATTGGATAAGCAAGGAGAGTCAGAGTGATTGAAAGGGAGACTTTACTGCTATTCTTAGTCTTGCTAGTGGGAGTAACGGTTATTCTGGCTATTCTCATCAAAGCTGCTTTGGAGCGAATTGGTATCCCTCCTTTGGTTGGTTATCTACTATTACTATTAGGGATAGCAATGGGGTTAATAAATGGTTGGGTGCATTTTCTAACACCACCAGTAAGAAACGCTTGGTTAATTTTGTTTCACGAGTTCCTCAAATTTTATTTTTAAGATAGACGCAGATTGCTATAAATTATGAGTAAAACATTAACGCCAATCATTGCTTTTATCGTCGGTTCGGGTTTGGGACTATTCTATTTTGGGGGTTTGTGGCTGACGGTTCAGCAATTACCCATAACCAAACACCCTTATAGATTAATGTTATTCAGTTTCTTATGCCGATTGGGAATCAGTATGTTCGTTTTATCTTTAATTGTTGGTGGTAATACCAAACTATATAACGTAGTTTCTTTATTGGCTGGTTGTCTGGGATTTTTAATGGTTAGAACTATAGCGATTTTGTTGATTCGACCGCGATCGAAAGTTAGTAGTTAGTAGTTAGCATTTTGCTGAAAATTTTATTTTATGAATTTAACTCCAGACCAAATCATTTTCTGGCAAAGAGACATAATCACTATCAATGCCACTTTGGTGTTCACTTGGCTGATAATAGTTTTACTCGTTTTGAGTTCTTGGTTAGTTACTCGTCAATTATCGGCATCTACTAAGATTTCTAAGGGACAGAATCTTTTAGAAGTATTAATGTTAGGAATCAGAAACCAGATCGAAGAAGTTAGTCAACAAGAACCAGAACCTTATGTTCCTTTTATTGGCACTCTATTTATCTTTATTGCTGTTTCTAATCTCCTTAGCATTATTCCTGGCTATCAACCGCCTACAGGTTCCCTGTCTACTACTGCTGCACTAGCAATATGTGTTTTTTTTGCTATTCCTCTCTATGGCATCAAAAAACAAGGATTTGTGGGTTACATTAAAAAATACTATATTCAGCCCACTCCCTTCATGCTGCCCTTTAATATTATTGGTAGATTCTCTAACACGATCTCTTTAGCAGTACGTCTATTTGGCAACGTAATGAGTGGCACGATGATTGTGGGTATTTTACTGTCGATCGCGCCGTTATTTTTTCCCATCATCATGCAAGCCATGGGATTACTAACGGGATTAATTCAGGCATATATTTTTGCAATCCTAGCAATGGTGTTTGTGGCTGCTGCCACTTCAAACACTTAATTTTACAGACAGTCCACGAATCGCCACTAACCACTGTACGGGACGGGGCGTTGCCCGAAGAGCTGACACAGGTTCAGCACACAGCCCCTCCGCTTCGCGAATCGCCCCTACGACTAACCACTAACCACTAACTAAATTTATGGATAATCTCGCACTAATTGGAATGGCATCAATTGTGATCGCAGGATTGACAATTACTGTCGGTTCGATTGCTCCTGCCTTAGGAGAAGGTAAAGCCTTAGCACAGGCATTAAGCGCGATCGCCCAACAACCAGACGAAGCGAAAAACATCACTCGCACTCTATTTGTGGGGATGGCATTGGTAGAGTCTACAGCTATTTATTGTTTTGTGATTACCTTGATCCTGATCTTTGCTAATCCTTTTTGGAATTACTTTATCGAGAAAGCAGCAGGATAGGTAATGAGTAATGAGTAATGAATAATAAATTGTGATACCCACTAACTAATAACCACTAACTAATAACCACTAACCAAGTTATGTTAATCGATCCGTTTGTTGTTATTGCTCAAATCATTAATTTTCTAATTTTAGTTGCTTTGCTAAAGCGGTTTTTATATAAACCCATCACTCAGGCAATGGAAGCGCGATCGCAAAGGATCGAACGTCAGTTAGCAACAGCAGCAGCAAAAGAAAAAGATGCAGAAGCGGAAAAAAAATTATATCTGCAAAAACAACAGGAGTTAGAAGCACAAAAGCAAGAATGGTTAGAACAAGCCAAACAGGAGGTAGAACGGGAAAAAGAAAAATTAACTCGACAAGTACAAGCAGAAGTAGATCGAATTCGTTCTGAATGGTATGAGGCTTTTGAACGAGATCGGCAAAAATTTATTCGTGAACTGCGCGATCGCCTGAGTCAACAAGTTGCTTTAACGGCTCGAAAAGCTCTATCAGATCTAGCTACCATTAATTTAGAAGCCCAAATTATCGATACTTTTATCGATCGCCTGTATAACATAGATGAGCGTCAAACTAAGACAATTTCTACTGCACCGATTCCTAATCCCCATCATATAATTACAATCCGCAGTTCTTTTACAATTTCTGAGGAGAAACGCGATCGCCTAGTAGCAGCAATTAGGGAAAAAATTGCTAACAATGCGGAGGTAGAATTTGAAACGGTAGAAGATTTTATCTGCGGGATTGAATTGCGCGCTCGGGGTTACAAAATCTCTTGGAATTTAGAACATTATTTAACCGAATTAGAAATGGCAACGGTAAAAGTTCTGTCTGAGAATAATAACCAAGCAGCATGAGTAAGCTTAATCATGTTATCCACAAATATTCGCTTAATTGTTCAATACTGTTCGGTTAAAGATTAAGCAGCAGGAGCAACAGCAAAAGTAAGTGGTTGCAGTTGAGTAAAACCAGTTCGATGAACTGATTTTTTTCCTTGAAATTTAGAGCGTGGTTTCTTGACTACTCTAGGATTAGTTCCAATACTGTTCCCTTGGCCAGTACTAAGACTTAATATATAACTTCTACGCGCAATTTAAGGCAGTGCGATCGCCGATCTTGTAGGTGCATTGGATGGCAAATCTTTTAGCTAGGATGGGCGATCGCCTTTTTTTGAGTTTATCTCACTTTTTCGCGTTGCTCCCTATTTACTGCAACTGGAAACCAAACTTCTCCAGTCTATTTTGCCACTCTAGGTTAAAATTTGTCTGGTTTTTGGCGAGAAAGAATCTATGAGACCACTTCAGAATTTAAAATTAAATTATTGTCTGGCAATCGTTCGAGATTGATTAGAGGAGAGATCGATTGGTAAGTTCTTCTTTTATGCCTCATGGAATGTGCTATCTATGGAAGCCGGGATTGATGGCATTACATTTGTTGGGTAATAGTGTTATTGCTTTAGCTTATTTTTCCATTCCCATTACCTTACTTTTTATTCTCCGCCAGCGAACGGATATCCCCTTTAATGGCATTTTTCTCTTATTTGCTGCTTTTATCTGGTTTTGCGGTACCGGTCATGCTTTTGATATTTGGACTTTGTGGCATCCTAATTACTGGATATCGGGCTGGATTAGAATTATAACTGCGGTAGTTTCTTTGGCAACCGCGATCGCCTTAATCGAGAGGATTCCGCAAATCTTAACCTTGCCTTCTCCGCAACAAATGAAGGAGGTCAATTTACAATTACAGCAAAAAATTAACGAGTTAAAAGAGCGAGAAGTTATTATTCGGGAACAAGAAGAGTTTTTGCGGAGTATTTACGAGAATGTTCGGGAGGCTATTTTTGTAGTTGATGTCGAAGCCGAGGGAGAGTTTCGGTATAAAGGATTTAATCCTCAGACTGAAGAAATAACGGGAATTACAAATATCCTCAACAATACCCCTAGAGATATTTTGCCCCCCGAAGTAGCAGCAAAAATAGAAAAACGTTATCGAGATTGTTTAGTTGCCAAAAAAGCGATCTCCTACGAAGAATGTTTGCCCTTCCAAGGAAAAGATACTTGGTGGATAACCAGTCTCAATCCCCTGAAAGACAAACAGGGAAACATATATCGCCTAATTGGTACGAGCCTCAATATTGACGAGCGCAAACAGGCGGAGCAAGACCTGCGAATCAGTGAAGCCAAAGCCCGTTCTCTCACTAACGAGGTCATAGATAAGTCACCCATAGGCATCTTTATCCTCGATGCCGACTTTCGGGTGGTTTGGCTCAATCAGACCCTAGCCAAATTTTTTGGGCTCCGCAAAGAAGATGTCCTGGGTCAGTCCAAGCGAGAGCTAATTCGCCAGCACATCGCCCACATCTTCGAGTCACCAGAATTATTTGCCCAGACAGTACTCCAGACCTATGACAACAATACCTATATTGAGCAATTTGAATGCCATGTTCTTCCGGAGGGGAGTAGAGAAGAACGCTGGCTGGAACACTTGAGTCTCCCCATCCAATCCGGTCTCTATGCTGGGGGTCGGATCGAACACTACACGGATATCACAGAGCGGAAACTCTCAGAACGGAAAATCCAGGAACAAGCTACTTTAATTGATATTGCCAGCGATGCCATTTTTGTACAAGACTTACACCACCGCATCTTGTTTTGGAGTCAAGGGGCAGAGCGAATCTATGGCTGGACGGCGGAAGAAGCCAGGGGAGAGCAAGCCGATCGATTGTTGGCGGGGGAATCCTCCTCTCAACTCGCCGAGGGGTTACACACCACCATCGAGAAGGGCAGTTGGCAAAATGAACTCCAGCAGCGCAAAAAAGATGGGGGAGAAATTCTGGTAGCTAGTCGCTGGACGCTAGTCCGTGGGGAATCGGGACAACCACAATCTATTCTCGTAGTCAACACCGATATCACGGAGAAGAAATTACTAGAAAGCCAATTTTACCGCGCCCAGCGGTTAGAAAGTCTCGGAACTCTGGCTAGTGGGATTGCTCACGACCTGAACAATATCCTCACCCCCCTTCTGGCTATTACTCAACTACTCCCACGCCATCTGCCCACTCTCGATGAACAACTCCAACAATTACTGAGTATTTGCCAAACAAATGTCCAACGCGGAGCCGACTTAGTCCAACAAATTCTGACCTTTAGCCGTGGTGCTGAAGGTGAGCGCAGTCTAGTGCAAGTCAAACACTTAATTGCAGAAATCAAACAAATAGCGCAAGCAACTTTTCCGAAAACGATTGAAATCCAGACCAATGTGCTCCCCAACCTCTGGATGCTCAATGGCAATGTCACCCAACTGCATCAGGTCTTGATGAATCTGGCTGTTAATGCACGGGATGCTATGCCTGATGGCGGTACCCTCAGGCTCTCGGCGGAAAATTTGACCCTCGTTGCCGACTCGGTTCCCAGACATCTAGAGGCTCAAGAAGGAAACTATATCCTTATTACCGTCTCTGATACGGGTACGGGGATGACCCAGGAAATATCAGACCGTATCTTTGAACCCTTTTTTACCACCAAACAAGTCGGTCAGGGAACGGGACTGGGTTTGTCTACAGTGCTGGGTCTGGTTAAAAGTCATGGGGGTTTTATCGATGTGGAGAGTCAGCTAGGACGAGGAAGTCAGTTTAGGGTCTTTTTACAGGCCGTCGAGACCACCGCCACTGTGGCCGAGGAAATTGAAGAGTTACCCAGAGGTCATGGCGAATTAATTCTCGTCGTTGATGATGAAGCTGCCATTCGCACCATCAGTCAAAATATTCTGGAAACTTACAATTACAAAGTACTAACTGCCAGTGATGGGAGCGAAGCCCTCGCCCTTTACTCCCAACAGCAAGATGAGATCGAGGTTGTGTTGATAGATCTTATGATGCCATTGATGAATGGCCAAGTAGTTATCCGCACTTTACAAAAAATTAAGCCTCAAGTCAAAATCATCGTGATGAGCGGACTAGTTTCTCCAGAAATTGGTAGCGAACTAAAAGATAGCTGTCTCCCCTATTTAGTCAAACCTTACACTACAGAAGCTTTCTTAACTACTATTCATCAAGTTCTTCTGGGCATTCGCTCTTGAATCTGACGATGGCACTGCCTCAAAACCATCCATGGTTCTGACTGGTAAACGATATCGAGCGGAATTTAGCGCCCTACTACGAGACTCCTGTTATTTAATCTGGTTTCCCTTTTGTAGCTTAATTGTCAGATTAAAGTTTTCTTTTCCCCATAGCTCTTACAAAAATAACGCAGTTGAAAGCCCACGCGGTTTTACCCGTGGGATGAAAACTAAAAGCGGTTTTAACCGCAGTCAGTCCTTGCCCTGAGCTTCGATATACTTCTGAATTGTACTAGCAGAAACATTGCCTGCTGTAGACACAAAATAACTACGAGTCCACATACTAGGCATTCGCTTGAGATGGGGAAATTCTTTTCTCAGTACATAAGATGAATATCCTTTAACTCGGTGCATGATTTGCTTTGGAGCTAAGTCTGGTAAGCAGTTAAGAAAAAGATGTACGTGGTCGGGTTCTATGGCAAGACTAACAACTTTGCAGTCCAATTCTGATGTCTTCTCATAAATCAACTCGGTTAACCGTTTTTTGACATCCTTAATTAACACTTTTCGCCTTCGCCTGGGAATCCAAACAAAGTGATAGTTGATTAAAGAAACAGCCGTATTTGTATGTCGATAGGATTGATTCATAGACATTATTGTACTAGAATAATACGGACATCTCACGGTGCTGGGGTCTCCCCAGCACCCGTGTCCTCGTCTATGCAAGTGACTCGAACCCTCAAGCTTAAATTCCATAATCTCAATGCCGTCAAAGCACAAACGTTTGCGGAGACGACAACTGCTTATACTGAGCTGGCTAACGAACTTTTAAAGCTGCCAATCAAGGAGAGAAAAAAGCTAACTACAGCCCAAGTTATCACTCCCTTAAAATCAGCTTTGGCTAATCAAGTCATTAGGCAAGTTAAAGGGAAAGCGGGGAAAAGAACTAAAGAGTTTAAGTTGCTACCACCAGAGGTTAACTATCAAAACTGGAGGTTGTTTAAGCAGGGAAAAACCTATTCTATATCATTTCCAACAATTGTGGGAGTTAAACGAGTTCCAATCGAGATTAAATCTAACCACTGGCAATTATTGTTGGACAGATTGCTAGATAGAGATAAAACTATCTCCAAGGGAACGCTTAAGCTCTACCAGAAAAAGAATAAATGGTATGCTTTGGTATCTTTATCCGAGGAAGTTCTGTCAGTTAAAGCTACCAATAGAGTAGGTGTAGATAGAGGTCAAAATCAAATTGCTACCGCCGTCCCCAAACAGGGATTTGGTTTATTATTCTCTGGCAAAGAGGTCAAACATCGCCGTCGCCAGTTTCAGAAGCGTAGACAGCAACTACAGAAAGCCAAAAAGTATCGAGCAGTTAAAAAGTTAGAGCAAAAAGAACAACGCTGGATGAGAGCGGTAAACCATACTGTTTCTCGTCGAATTGTTGATTTTGCTGATTGGTTAAATGCCGATCTGGTACTCGAAAACTTGAGTGGTTGCCGTCAAACCATGAAGCAGCGCAAAAAGTCTCGCGCCGACAATGGCGAATCGCGTCATGCCTGGGCATACTATGACCTCCAGATGAAACTGGAGTATAAACAGGCAGCACGAGGTAGGCAAGTACATATTAGACCACCGCACTACACTTCCAAAACCTCATCGGTTAATGGAGTAATTGGAAAACGTAATGGGCATTGGTTTAAATGTACTTCTGGAGTAATTCTCAACGCAGATTATAATGCTGGACGCAATCTCGCCATCTGGGATTATCGTTCATGTCCGATAGATTTTGAAAGAGCTTCAACTGTAATGGTTGAAGATAATATATCGGATGGGGTCTTTGGCAGTCCCCCAAACTTGATGAACGCAGTTAAAGGGAGGGTAGAATATGTACAACTATCTCTATTCGATTGTACCTATAACTGAACTAGACGCAAGAATCCCACGTCTTTCTTGAGCGTCGTTCAGACGCTAGACGTGTGGAGTGTCAATGCTACCCTTCTTGGATAAAAGTAACCAATAAATTGGTAAGGCTCTTTGCTTGCTCCGTCCTTACGCGCTCGGAAACCTCAGCCTAATCGCGGTGCGCTTTTTCCAAATGACACTTACCATTAAAATATTATTAGCTTTCCATTGCGTTCTGTCAATAGTTAGAATCTATCTTAAGTTGTAAATTATGGTGTTTCTACTTTTTGGCTTTTAAAGATTTAATAATTTTGTTGTTTCAGCGCAATAGTCGATCTATCATGAATACTAATAAATATAAAGACAATCTTAAGAATATTGGTTAAGCCAATAGAAAAAAAGTTGAAGCTATGCACAATCATATAGCCTTTGTTCGCAAAAACTATCAGTTTCATCTTGCCCATAAACTCTGTGACATGGCGGATACTATTTTTTTAGAAGATATAGATTTTCGGCTCATGGCAAAAGGTTTTCTGGGTAAGCATACTGTGGATGCTAGTTTCGGGCAGTTTCGACAAATACTCAAGTATGTGGGTAAAAGGCGAAATGTCTTTGTGGCAGAAGTAGACCATAGGGGAAGTAGTCAAACTTGTCCTAACTGTCGCATCGAAGTTAGAAAAGAACTAGAGGACAGAATCCACTCATGTCCCGAATGCCTGTACGAAGTTGATAGAGACGTTGCTTCGGCTCAAGAACTGTGTAATCGAGGCATAGAAATGCTTAGTACCCAAGGACTTTGGGGGAAAGAAATAGGCTGTCAAGTCAAGGGGCTGCGGGCGGAATTTACTTCCGCCCTTTAAAAGCCCCGTCGGGCTGTCGGGGGCATTCTGCCTAGATAAGTGGCGAGGGGCAGCTCCCGTCTCTAGCGTGAGTTAGAGAAGCCCGCTCTCTATCCGTAGGATGAGAGTCGGGAGTAGTCACTGCTCTATCATGTTGGCGATTAATGGAGCTATTTTTTAAGACGGTAAAAACCAACGAAGATATAGTCAGAAAAGAAGTTTGGGTAAATACTTCAGAAGCAGAAGTAAACCCTGCTTTTAGTCCGCTCTACGAACTAAGTAGGGTTTGCTGAAAAAGTTTTTTGGTGAGGTTCAGAAGTCAGAAATCAGAAGTCAGAAGTCAGAAGTCAGGAGTTACTAAGGGCGAATGCACCGCAGGTAGTCAGAAGAGGTAATCATAATAATCTAGACAATCTCAAAGTGCATGGGTTTTGAAGGCAGAGAAGCTTATTTCTTGCACTTTATCAACTTTACCTGAAGGCGCTCACCATTGATTTGTAAAGGTTTTAGACTTATTCAGCAAGTCCTAAATAAAAGCTGAAATCAAAAAAATTGGCGATCGTTGCTCAATCGATTATCAGTTTTTTGTACAAATTGTGTATAATTTTATGTATAATGCACGTAATTGAATTATGAGAACGAATATCGATTTAGATGACCGCTTAGTGGAAGAAGCTTTTGCTATTACTGGCTTGAGAACGAAAAAAGAATTGATTAATTTTGCGCTAACAGAATTGGTGGAAAGAAATCGGAAAAAAGACCTTTTAGACTTAGCAGGAGAGATTGAGTTTGTCGAAGGCTTTAGTACCGATACAGTTAGAAAGAATCGTTATGTTATTGATTGATACTTCAATTTGGATCGAGGTACTAAGAGATAAATCTCAAGTAAAAGCAGCTAAACTAAAGGAAATAATTGCTGATAGAAATTACTATTTGCCTATCTTTACTAAGATGGAGCTTTTGCAAGGGTGCAAAGACGAGATGGAGTGGGCAAAAATGAGTTCTTATTTAGCAGTTCAAAATTATAAGAAACCCGATTACACATCCATTTGGGAAAATGTAGCTAGACTCTACTTTGAACTTCGTCACCAAGGAATAACTGTTCGCAGCAACATTGATTGTGCGATCGCTATTATCGCTATAGAAAATAATTTGACTCTATATCATCAAGACCGCGATTTTGAAGCGATTTCTAAATATACGGTTCTCAAACAGAAAAAGTTGGATTTAACAACCGCATATTAATTTCTTATTGCGCACCGCGAAGCGGATCTCTTCGAGATCGCTTTTTATTTAAGGTTGTTTTTAAATTTAATGAATTCTGGCTTAATATGCGATCGCGACTTAGAGCAGTTTTCTAGAAAGCAACAAAATAAATAGCGATCGCACTTCTCAAACAGGAGGCGATCTTTTTTTGTAGTTAAGATTGTTTGAGGTTTCAGAGGGCGATTGCATTTTCTCGGTCAACAACGTCAGGTTAGAATGAAGGTCAGGTTAACTTATATAATTAAATTTGACATTTAATTGATGAATATTATCGACTTAGTAGCGGAAAAAATGCGATATTTACCAGCAGAAAAACAAGATCGAGTATTAGATTTTGTTGAATTTTTAATGGTCAAATATCAACAACAAAACGATAGCAGATCGGCTGAAGAAAGAGCAATCGATCGTCTAGCGGATATCGACGATCCCGATAATCCCGATAAATGGACAACAGTTGTAGAAATCGATCGGGAAGTTGAGATTGAATCTAGTTTGAATAACTTAAAAAAACGTGGGTACAAAGTCCAAATACCAAGTCAAAGTTAATCATCTGGTTAGAGAGGTAGATTTACCACAATTATCCTCAGAATTAAGACAAGATTTTCAAGATATTTGTCATTCTATCTTTGTTGAAGATCCTTATAATTTTTTGCTTTTGATAGTCATAATTTGAAAGGCAATTTAAGAGGTTATCGTGCGTTGGAAATTGACTGGAATAGAATTAGTTATCGCTTGGTTTATCGCATTTATAAAAAACCTGCCCCAAAACGGGTGTTCATTTTAAGTTTTGCCGAACACGATCCAGCTTATGAAAAAGCCAAAAATAGAAAATAACTGACAACTAGGTTAATCATTGATTGAGTTTTGCAATAACATCATCAACTGTTCCTCGAAAAAGCTTACCTTGTTGATATTCTTGATGAGCTTGAGCAATATTGGCAGCTATTTCTTCTCTTCTTCGCTCAATTTGTCTCTGTCGCACAATATTAATTAAATCTTCTTGTTCATCAAGAGAAAGACGGTCAATCATTTCTAAAATCTGATTAAAGTGGCTTGTTTGAACCATTTTTTGCCAATAAGGAATTTATCAACTCTAATTATCTCTTATTTTAACTGGTGGTGTTGGAAGTGATACCTTTGTTTTTACCTCCCAAAATGAAGGCTTTGATACCATCACTGACTTCTCCCATATAGAAGGAGATAAAATTATGATTGGATCTGGATTTGGGGTAACTTCTAATGACCTCGACCTATTCAGCTATGATTCTGGAAATGGTGCTTTAAGCTTTCAGGGTAATCATTTTGCAACCCTTAATACGGATTCTGGTTTCGTTATCTCTGAAGATATTATTTTCTAAGTAATTAGTAGTGTGATCGCTTTAGTAATTAATTGCAGTGGCTCAATTATAAGAGTGTAAGGCAATATCTAATTCTCAATAATTAACAATCTTCAAGCGATCGCATTAATTAAATCTAATTGCGATCGCTTTTTCTATGAGTTTGTTTTTAAATTTAATGAGTTCTGGCTTAATATGCGATCGTTACTTGAATCGGGTTTCTGGAAAACAAAGAGGTTTAAGGCGATTGCACTTCTCAAACAGGAGGCGTTCTTTATTTTATAGTTAAGATTGTTTGAGGTTTCAGGGGGTCGTCGATTATTGAAAAGGTTGAGGGCTATTTTTGTGAAAGAATAATGTATTGACAATGTAAATACGAAATGCCCTATAATAAAGAAGATGGATAAACAATTTATCCTCAATGGTATTACTTTTATCTGGAATGACGACAAGGCAAAACAAAACCCATTAAAACATAAGGGGATTACATTTGAGCAAGCAGTGGAAGCTTTTTTCGATCCCTTTTTAGTAGTAGTCGATGCTAGTCGTAATGATGAAGCCAGAGATGCCATTATCGGAATGGATAAGCAAAATTATCTCTTGTTCGTCGTTCATATTCAACAAGAGAATGACAAGATTAGGATTATTTCTGCTCGTAAAGCTACTCGTCAAGAACGCAATTACTATGAAAATTGAAACTTTGAAACAAAGATTAAGAAAAGATCGCCCAATGAAAAGTATTACTCTTCGTATTCCTGAAGATGTAGTTGAAGACTTAAAAAAAATCGCACCTGTGTTGGGCTTTTCTGGTTATCAACCTTTAATGAGAACTTATATCGGACAGGGTTTAAGAAAAGATTTAGAGAAACTAGAAAACGATCCTTTCTGGGAATTAATAGAAAGTTTAAAACGTCATGGTGTAGAAGAAGATATTATTAATAATGCTCTGAATGAAATTACTACCCATTGATGAAACGAGAAATTGAAAAAGGGCGATCGCTTAAGATGATTTCTGAGTTTAATTTAATTTTGAACTAATTCTGGCATTTGACCCTGATGAAGCCAATCCATCATTAAGTAAGGATGAACAATATGAAAACGATGATTAGGGGCAATATGAATAGCGTGACGTTGGGGAATTATTAATTGTGTATCATCACATAAGAAATCTTTGAAATTAGCGGTAACTAATAGGTTAGCTCGTCCTGATAAAGCTGTTTCGAGAACATGCACGTCCTCTGTATCTTGCATTGGAGTTACACCTGTACCGCCTAAAGTGAGTGATACTCCTAGCTGTGCATATCCTCGAATCGCATTAATATACATCATGGTTGCTAGAGGAGATACACCTAAATCTTTTTCTAACACTTTGCTCAAACGATTAACCCGCATTTCTCACAAAAAAGGCGATCGCAGTCTCTGAAAGCTTTGTGTAGTAAGCGTTTGACCCGGCTTTAATCGGATAGAAAAAAACTACACACTGTTGAAACCCTTATTCTGCTTGAATTTGACCAGACAAGGGTTATAGGCTCTCAAAATATCTTGGTGAGAAATGCGGGTTAAGCATCCCCCAAGATATGATTAATTGAACTTCCCCTAAAGAACTTTTGCCTTCTCTCACTATCTCCACAAGTCTTTGACTGGATGTACCCGACCTTCCTTTTTTCTCCGATAGCAAAGCAGCACACCAAATATTGAGATCGAGACATAAACGTAACTTCCTATTCATCACCAGTCAAATTGACTGCTGTTTGCAAAATCTCATCTTCACTATTTAAATTTTCTAGTTTCTCCACCTTCATTTGTTCTATCACCTGTTGAGAGGCTAATCTGTATTGAACATTTAAGATAGTCCTTGTCACCTCATTCATCAAGGATTCCCAGTCTTGTCCATTTGCTATGGTTTCAATTTGCCATAATGCCTCCCTTGCCTCTTTTGGTAAAGAAACAAACAATTTCAAGGCCATTCCCCCAATCTGGGCTTGGGTTCTTTGTTCTACTTTGGCTATTATTCCTACACGTGACGCAGTTTCAGAGTCTGTGTAGGCTGATATAGTTTTTCCTGCCATTTTTTTCTTGGAATTTCTATAGATATTATAACTTCTATAGAACCCATTTAAGATCTATAGTGCCGAAAAAAGTCAGGTAATTACTTGGCTCAATAGCTATCTCAAATATAGGTTGCTTTCTTTCCAAAAAGAAATCAAACAAAAAAACGAGCAAGAAATTACTCTTCCTCCAACTAGAGAAGAGCAAGCAACAGATCCGATTCAACAAATTCCAGCCACTCCTGAAGCTCCGCCAATTTGGGAAGAGACGCTCAATTGGGTCAAAAATGACCCTGATGGGGACTTGAGTTCAATTCATATCAAAAATCGTCCGGATATTACCTGCCAAGTTTTAATTCTACGCCGTTTGCCACCACCAACGGATTGGAAAACCCTAGAAGCCGAATTTAACTGTTCTTATTCAACTCTGGCTAACTTCTATAAGCGACAATGTCGTCCCCGCTTGCGTCAATTTGCTCTCACTCAAGGATTTTTAAACTAAAGGAAGGTGCGATCGTGATACTACAACAAAAATCTCTAGAAATACCGATTACGAGGAGGGCTTCGGCAACTGCCGAACAATTCGCCTCTCAACAACCCCATGCTCGACAACAAGAACAAGTTCGCCTTAATACTCTAGCGGTTTGGGCGGTACATGATTATTTAGAGTTAATGGACATAGAAACCGAGCCTGAGAATAGCGATAGCTGGAATCCAGTGGTGCGCTTGTGTGAGGATGTAGCGGACTTAATGATAAAAGGATTGGGGAAACTCGAATGTCGTCCTTTGTTACCCAATTCAGCAAACAGGAGTATTTATCCCCTGCCTCCAGAAGTATGGGAGGATCGTATTGGCTATGTAGCAGTTGAGATAGATAGGTCGCGAAAAAAAGCCACCTTATTAGGTTTTTCTCCCACAGCGAGGAATGGTGAATTGCTGTTGGAAGAGTTGCAACCTCTTACTAACTTACTCAAACATTTAGAATCCCTAACTCAACCCCAAGTTGCATTAAGTCAATGGTTTAACAACATTTTTCCCCCAGCATGGCAGGAAATAGAAACAATTTTTCCTCTCGAACCAGAATCGACTACTTCCCCAGAATCAGAACAGCGATCGCCTAATTTACCTGGATGGTTAGAGCAAATTGTGGATACTAGCAGGCAGATTTGGTCAGATTTATCGGGTTCGGAAAGGATGGAACTACAAAGTGCGGGGGCTTTTCGTAGTCTGACAAGAGTTGATAATTTGTTGCCTGAGTGTGAACTAATGCGAGCTAAGTTAATCGATCTGGGAGTGCAACTAGGTTCTCAAACTGTAGTTTTACTCTTGGCTTTGACTCAAGAGTCCGAGCAGAAACTGCGTCTTATAGTTCAAATGTATCCTGTAGCTGGGGAAGATTATCTCCCAGCCAATCTTAAGCTAGCTTTACTGGCTGAATCGGGAGAAACGCTTCAGGAAGTTGTTGCCAGAAATCAGGATAGAGGGATGCAACTGAAACCGTTTAAAGTTCTTCGAGATACCAATTTCCAGTTACAAATAACCCTGGGGGATTTTAGCCTAACGGAAACTTTCAGTTTTTAAAATTATGACTAAACTTGTCATTCTCAATTTCGGCACGGGAAATTTCCAGTCAGGTTTTCCGACCATAACTATGCAGCTAGGGGAAACGGGAAATCTTTGGATGCAAGTAACTGGAAGCTTACCACCTGCCCCAGAACTACCAGAACTTTATCGTTCCTGGCAGATATTATATAAAGCTATAAATCATTATAGCGATCGCAACCGCTCTATTGAAATTGAAGAAGCTAGTATTACCCATTTTTCTGAGGATGAATATAGTAGTATTTGCCAGAAATTAGAACAAAGTCTCGATCGTTGGCTGGGTAATCTGGGATTTAACAATATAGAACAGCAGCTAAGAACTCAACTTAATGCTCAAGATTCAATTAGAATAATTATTCAAAGTAACGATCGCGATATTTGGCAGTTACCCTGGCATCGCTGGCGGTTAGTTAAAGAAGATTATCCCCAAGCAGAAGTTACCCTGAGTGTTACGGAATATCCGCCACCACAAATAAAATTAGCCAGAAAACAAGAAAAGATTAGAATTTTGGTAATTTTAGGCAACAGTAAGGGAATTAGGGTTCAAGAAGATGAAAAATACCTCAAAAAGTTACCCAATGTCGAATTACTCCTATTAAATCAGCCAGAGAGACAAGAACTAAACGACCGACTCTGGGAACAAGGTTGGGATCTTCTCTTTTTTGCGGGACACAGCCAGAGCGAAGATGATGGTCAGACGGGAAGAATTTATATCAATCAAAATACCGAACATAATAGTTTGACCATGGGAGAGCTAGAAGAAGCTCTCAAGCGGTCTGTAGCACGGGGATTGCAATTAGCTATTTTCAATTCTTGCGATGGTTTGGGTTTAGTGCGAGAACTGGCAGCAAAGGCAGTTCCCCTACCAGTAGCAATTGTGATGCGAGAACCAGTAGCCGATCGAGTAGCACAATGGTTTTTAAAGTATTTTTTGCGCGCTTTTGCTTCTGGAGAAGATTTTCAGGTAGCCGTAAGACAGGCGAGAGAACAACTCAGAGGATTGGAAGGAGAATTTCCCGCAGCTAGTTGGTTGCCAGTCATTTGCCAACACCCAGCCGTTGAACCTCCTAGTTGGAGTCAACTCAATAGTAGCGCAGGAGTAACGAAACAAAACCTAGCTTCTCCCATAGCTATAAGTTTTTTGACAACCATCTTAATCGTAGGAATGCGACTGCTAGGTATTTTACAGGGGTGGGAACTGAAAACTTTCGATCTTCTACTGCGAATGCGCCCTTATGAGGGACCTGACCCCAGAATTTTAATGGTAATCGCTACCCCAGAAGATCTTAAAAAACAGCCAGTCAAGCCTTTAGGTAAAGCTTCACTCTCAGATAATACTCTAACTATACTCCTAAAAAAACTCCAGCAATATCAACCCACAACCATTGGATTGGATATTTATCGGGATGTTCCAGTGGCAACGACTGATTCAGAACTAATAACTTATCTGGGACAAAACAACCTTTTTGGAGTCTGTAAGGTTAGGTCTCCCCAAGACGGAGACAAGTTAGGTATCGCTCCTCCACCAGAGATTTCTCCTAATCAAATAGGCTTTGCCGATTTTGTAGTTGACCCAGAGCGAATTGTTCGCCGTCACCTTTTAGCCATGAGTTATCCCTCTGATGCCAGCGATCGCTGTACGGCAGTTAATAGCTTGAGTCTTCTAGTTGCCCTGGATTACCTACAAAAAGCTGAGGGAATTGAATTTGATTACACTTCCACAGGAGAATTAAAAATTGGCGGAGTTGTTCTACGAGAATTAGATACCTACCTCAGTAGCGATCGCAATACGGATACTCGTGGACGACAAATTCTCTTAAATTACCGCTCCTTAGATTCCCCTTTAGAAATTGCTACCACAGTTACAGTAGGAGACATTATTGAAGATAGAATTTCTCCTAGTCTTGTACCACAACTCAAAGACCGCATTGTTTTGATTGGTATTGCTGCTCCCTTTACAACTAGTAACGATTACTGGCTCACCCCTGACAGTGAAACTCAGCCAATTGCCGACTCAAAAGTACCAGGAGTATTTATTCAAGCGCACATGGTCAGTCAGTTAATAAGTGCCGTCTTGGATGGGCGACCTCTACTATGGCTTTTACCTTGGTGGGGAGAAATTTTATGGATTTGGGTGTGGTGTTCGCTCCCTATCGTAATAAATAAGTCGATTCGGACGAGGATAGCATTTACAACTGTACTAGTACTAGGCTGTAATTTAGGAGTGAGTTATCTTTTACTCCTTAAAGGTGGTTGGATGCCCTTAATTTCTTCAACTATGGCGATCGCGCTTGCCAGTTGCACCACCAAGATATCTGCCCGAAAATCAAATGAATAAAAAAATATTTAATCACATTTTAGCTGTCAGTCTGATTAACTTAACAATTTTACCGATCGCTCTATCAGCACAAATGGCTGAATCTCAGCAAAGTATTCAGGGATATTTACCAGTCAATTTTAAACAACCTAAACCCCCACCAGATGCTCCGAAAGTGGGACGCGGACAAGGAGGAGCGAGTCGGGGTGAATGTTTTGTTGCGGACTCTACCTCAAAAATAACTTTAACTCCTTTGCTTCCGTCTAATGGTTGGGGTTTGACGGCTTCTGAGTCTCCAAACCTATGGGTGTATGTGGCATACCCATCTGGGAGATTTGAAGGAAAAACACCCTTAACAGCAGAATTATCGGTGGAAGAGCGAAAAACTGATACTAAGCTAGAACCCAAAAGTTATCCTCTTGAATTACCTAAAAATTCAGGAATTTTTAGTATTTCTCTACCTCATTCTTTAGAGTCAAATAAATGGTATCGTTGGTATTTAGTTGTTAATTGTCAGGCAGAAAATACCTCGGCAAATGATGTTTTACAAATTGAGGGATTTTTACAACGAAGAGAATTAGATGACTTGACATATAACGCAGAATCTTTGAGTCCATCAGAGTTAGTTAGCTTATATACCGAAAATCATATCTGGTACGATGCTTTCCATGAAGCTGCTCTGCTTCATTGTAATAACGGGTCGGATAATGAATTAAAAAATTACTGGCAAACTCTATTAAAAAGCGATGAAGTTAACTTAGATGACGTTAGCGATCGCTCTGTTATTTGTCCCCATCCCCATTCCCGTTAAGATGGCTACACTTCTTTAAAGCCAGATTTTAGAGCATAATTGTATTACAACCAATTGCCAACTATGACAAATGGTGCCCAAAAATAAGGTCTTCTCAAATCTGGCTCGCTCAAGAAATAAATTTGGGTCTGTTGAAGGGCTTGGGCTACAGTTGCTCCATCTCTCAATGCCTCATAAAACTTAGTCATAAATTCAGCAGTGGCTAGATCGTTAACTTTCCACAAACTAGCTAAGGTAGTACGCACTCGCGCCTGAGCAGCTATTCCTGCTAATCCCAATGCTGCTCTGCGATTCCCTTGAGCCGTTTCGCAAGCACTGAGAATTAGTAACTCGATTATTTGGGGACTGTCGGGGTTATTAATCTGAAGTATCTGGTCTAAATCCCTGACTTTGACTCGCTTTCCCCAAACGAGAATATAAGTTTCATCGGGGTCAGAACTAAATTCACCGTGAGTGGCAATGTGGACGATAGGAAAGGAAGCAGAGTCAATTTGTTGTTCTAGTTTCCCCTCAGTAAAAGTTTGATTTAATAGTGGTTCAGTGCTGATATCTGCTAATTGCTGAATGTCTGCTAGTTCGCTGGGTACGTAGGGTAAAGCTGCAAATTCGATGCCATCAACTATTTGTCCTTCACTTACTCCCGCAGTTAGGACTTGGAGCCGTTTTTGTCGGGGGCGGGGGTCAAAAAGCTGCCGATTCGGGATTACTGCTAGGGCATACTTTTCAACTAAATATTCTTCCTGGTTATAGAGTACGGATAGGGGAATGTCTCTTAGGGTATCGTCCAAGACAAAAACTAGGGTGCTCACTTGACCGCTCTGTCTTAATTTTTCTAGGTCTTGTTCGATAGGTTGAATAATCCATTGATATGCTTTTTGGGCTTCTTGTTTGACTTCTTCTGTGAAACGAGATTGTTTTAAATAGCTTTGAAGTTTTTCAACTGTCGCTTCAACTTCTGTATGCTGGATGAACGTTGCTCGGTGAGCGAGGGGCTGTTGGGGTAGTTTGAAAATAATTTCCAAACGATCTGAAAGAATTAAAGGATAGATAAATGCTGCTTGGGGGTCTATTTCTCCCACCACTGTTTCCACTTGCAGTTCGGGAGCTAGGGAACATTGCAAGAAATTTTCTAATTCCGAGAGACGGAGAAAATCAATAATCTCTAAAGCCTGAGTAGGAAAATCCTGAGTATCAGCCTCAGAAGTAGCACCTGTAGTTAAAAGTAGATCGATTAACTGACGGTATAGAGGTTCCACATCATCACGGAAAGAAAACTGCACATCTGAATCGAGGTTAATTAAATCGCTCCGAACAGATTCTAAGGTTTTGGTTGCTGCTTCGTAAAAAGCGATCGCTTTTTGTCTGTTTCCTTCAGTAGCCCACAATCTACCTAGCTGCCATTGCCATTGATAGGCGATTTGGGGTGTTGCATCGGATTGAGCGAGTAATAGAGCAGTAGATGTTAATTTAATCGCCTCTTGACGACAATCCTGGGCTGTTTGACATATTTGAGATGGTTGCTGCTGTTCTAACTCTTGATGTTTTTCCGCAAAATACTCCGAACTCAAATTATCCAGCCACCAAGCACGATATTCGTACAATCTACCTAAATTACCGAGAGCATAAGATTCTAAATGTACATTCGAGATAGATTGGGCATTTTGTTGAGCTTGAATCAGGATTTGTCTAATCTTTTGCCAGTCAGGAGAGCTATGGAGTCGTCCAGCTAGACAAGCTTGACTTTTAGCCAAGTTAATTTGAGCATAAATTGTTGCTTTGTTGATGGATAAGTTAGAAAAATCGATCTCAGATAGTAAGTTATTGACTAATGTTGTTTGTTTAGAATTGGTAGGAGTTGTTTCTAGAATTAGGTCTAGAAGATTGAGTTGAGCTGAGATTCTTGTGTTTCCTAGGTTAGATTCAGCGATCGCCTCTGAGTATTGTTGTTGGGCTTGCTGATGGAAATCCCTAGCTTCTTGAGGAAATTTGCTAGATTCAGGTTCGATAACTTCACAACGCCAAGGGAGATAGTCGTATTTAGGGGAAGATTGGCGATCGCGGATGATATTTCCCCTAGCTCTTAAGGTATTACCCAGACTGACTCTGGTAGCTGCGGGGTCTGTATCGGAAGAGCTTTGAGCTACTGTGTGTAAGACTAACTCCGATTCTTCTAACTTACCCAGCAAGCGCAAAACATTACCAAGACTACGCCAACCGTTTATTTGTATTGGCGAAACCATCTCAATTGCTGTTTTTAAAGTCTCAACTGTTAAATCTTCACAAGTATTGCTATCTAGTTCTAGAGCCGACTGCAACTGATTACAGGCGCGGTTATAGAGTCCTAATTTTTGTAGGGCTTCTGCCTGATAAATTTGATTGCGAATTTTTCCTGGCCGATTATTTAATTGTCGTTCAGAAATACTGGTAGCTTTTTGCCAGTTTTCTAAAGCTAATTCTGGCTTACCCAAGCTCAACTGCAAGCGACCTAAATTAGTCAGAGTTATGGCCAGATTTTGCCAATCTTTTTGGTTTTCAAACAGTTTTATAGCTTCTTCCAGGTAATTGACGGCGGAAACAAAATCCCCCGCACGATAATTATTTTCTCCCTGTTGTACTAGCTGTCGGGCATTATCTGTTGGTACTTGAGATAGGACTGGTGTTAATCCTGTGGTTAGAAAGATACCCAACACAAATAAAACCAAATATCTCTGGCAGTTTTTTCTTAGCCAACAACCAAATCCTTTTAAAACAGAACCCACCGCATTGTAAAATGAATGCCATTTTCTTGCCATGTCCTCTCCCTCGAATCTACATCTACTAAAGGAATACCCCAATCCAAACGGGCATTGAAATTACTGCCCTGTCGCCATTGCAGACCCAATCCCAGCGAAGAAAGAGTCCGCTCGTCGGGGTTGTCGATTCCCGAACTATTCCAGGTTGTGCCATAGTCAATAAAGGGAATAAGCTGGACTACCCCTGTATCCTTAAAAACTCGAAAAATGGGTAATTGTACCTCTGCGGAGAGAAAAATACCATTGTCTGTTAACAGTCGATCCTGACGATATCCCCTGACGCTCCCTAAACCTCCTAAAGAAAACTGTTCGGAAGAAAGCAATCTCTGGTCTGCTATTTGCCCGTTAGTACGCACTAAAAATAAACTATTTCTGCCCAATAACCGCACATATTGACCCTGAAACCGCCAAGCGAAAAAGCGACTGTCAGGAATTCTATCTACTCCCTCTATCTGTTCATTAACTGTGGAGTCCAAAGCATCTAGTCCAAAGTTAAATTGGGAACGCAGAGCAAATACTGAGCGAGGGTTTCGTTGGGTGTATTCTTGAAAAAAGCGTAGGGCAAAGACGTGAGTTTCTCCTTTTTCATTAGCACCAGGAGAAAGGGGAAAGGGCATATTAGAAACTGAGGATTCACTATCTCTGAGGGAGCTAGTTAAGCCCAGGACAAAGTCATGGTAGTTCTGTTGTTCGATAGTTTGGATTACTGGCTGACGCAGGGTTAATTCAAAGGTGTTTGAGTTAGATTTAATATCAAAATCATCAAAGGGAGGCTCAATTATTTCATTGGCACTGTGGTTGTAGGTAAAGCCAATAGTACCATTGCGAGGATTCCAAGGTATTTGGTAGGCAACATCGATCTCATCTTTGCCATCCGTATTGTTGTAAGCTAACCTAATTTCATCTCCCAATCCAAAAAGATTAGCTTCAGTAATACCCACTCCTCGGCGAAAACTCCCGACACTGGGAGTGCGATCGTTAGCTAACACAATTTCTGAAGTAAAGGTGTCGGCTTCTGTTACTGTGACTTCCAAAATACTGCCACCAGGAGTCGAACTAGCAGCCAGAGTGGCTGAAACATTGTCAATTAAAGGATTTATTTGTAGTAATTGTAAGGCTTTTTGGAGACGGTTTAAATTTAAAGGCTTGCTACTGGCTAATTTTAAGCGATCGCGAATATAATTCCGATTGAGGCGCGAGGAACTTCCTGGTGCGGAAAAAATTTGAACCTCTTCTAATTCTCCTTCAATAATTTGAATCTCGACAATTCCTTGTTGCTTTTGTCGCGTTGCTTGCGGAATAGAAACCACAGCACCAGAGGTAACGTAACCTCGATCGGCGTAGATTTGAGCTACATCGACAGCGATCTGCAATAATCTGGAAAGGGGTAACGGTCGATCCCTAAGGTTGGCGGTCGCGGGTGCTAATTCTGCTTGGCTGAAGGCAGTATTGCCAGTAAAGATAAATTCGGTGACAGTAATGGTTTCTTCAATGGTTTTGTCAGGAAGTTGTTCTGGAGTTATAGGTGGGGGAAGTAGTTCTTCTGGTTGTGCTGGGGAGGAAGGAAGAGTTGGTGGGAAGGGAGGAATAGGATTAGGCGGGGTAATGTCTTGAGGAGGTATAGTTTCTCTCTTATCTGGATTGAATCTCTGGGCTGTTGTCTTATTTGGAATGATTTGAGCAACAGCAGAGGAAGAAATCATACAGAAACAGGTCAAAAATAATGCCATGAATAGCGAACTTGACGGCTCTTGTAACAATAATTTGCTTGATACAGTACTCAACTGTTAAAAAATAGGAAACGAGAGTTTTAAGATAATACCCATATGGGAATATGTCAAATATTTTGTGTCAAGAATAAATACTACAAAGAAAATTTTCCCTCAAATTCAAGAGACTCATATTTTGCTAAAATCTAACTTTCAAATATTTTTAATTAAACAAAAATTGGACTGATAAGTGGTAGGAATCTGGTAGGAAATATTATTGAAAATGGCTACGATGCTTAATCTTATCTGACGTACCCACTGACTACTATCCTCCATATCCTCTCGTTCTTTCCACATACCCACAAAGGGTTCTTCTTGGAGGTTAGATTGATCTATTTCCGTAGATAAATTTTGAACGTGCAGCTTTTGTTCGAGATTTATTCTCTCTTCTGTTGTCAGGGAATTGATTATCTGTACTAGAGAATCAATCAATTTTGTGTTCATCTTTATTTATCGCTTATCAAAGCTTACTTAATTCATATTCATCTTATTTATTATAAAAATTAAATGGGGGTCAAGGAGCAGCAAGTTCAACGAGATGAGGCTAATCGATATAGTTCGGCTGGATTTCAGCGCATAGCAGCAGTAGCAGAAGCCCTCAATATTAAAATTCAAGAGACTCGTGTTTTGCTAAAATCTTAATTTTACATATTTTAATTAAACAAAAATTGGTAGAAAATTGGTAGATAAAGTTATTGATAACAACTAAAAACTAATTGTAGAGAGCTATTCAAGAATTATTTGCTCACTTTGGGGTAGTGGGGGTCGTGGGTTCAAATCCCGCCGCTCCGATTCTATTAAAACCCTTTTCCACCACCCAAAAGCGGTGCTAATTAACTGCGCTAACTAGGTAAAAACAAATTGGGATTTACTAGTTGTCCCCAAATTGTCCCCAAAATTACACCTGTATGCAAGGACTTTACAATAAATTTTCATCTTGATGTATTTCCCGTAAAGCTAGTCCCCAAATTGTCCCCAAATAAAAATAACCAACTAGCCTTTATCACCAGATAGATCAGAAATTGGGGTCTAGGAATTGAAGGAGGGGACAAGTTGAGCTAAAGTCCCGACGGTACAAAGATTGAGAGCTTCCATCCAAGGAAGACCGTGCAACTTGGCTCCAAAGGATTCCGCTAAGAAGCAGTTCGGTTTTGGTTCTGACGTTCCTCGGGCATCCCCTACACTCCTCATTTCCTGATTGCTGTGCAGTGTATGCTTTTTCTCCCTATTCTGTCTATCAGACCCCAATTTCTGATCTATCTGTGGCTCAATCTACAAAAGCTTACATTGACCATGATTCCGCATCAGATGGTCACATAGAGTTAAAGCCACCATTGCTTCCACCATTGGTACTGCTCTGGGTAAAACACAAGGATCGTGTCTACCTTTAGCAGCTAAAACTGTTTCTTCTCCTGTTTTAGTTACCGTACGTTGTTCCTTCCCAATAGTGGCGGTTGGTTTAAAAGCAGCACGGATGATAATATTTTCACCATTGGAAATACCACCTTGTATTCCTCCAGAACGATTAGTTACGGTGCGAGTTTTGCCTGCTTCATCTAGATAAAATTCGTCGTTGTGTTGGCTACCTGTCATAGTCGTACCTGCAAAACCAGAACCAATTTCAAAGCCTTTAGTTGCGGGAAGAGACATTATCCCTTTAGCTAAATCTGCTTCGAGTTTATCAAATACTGGTTCACCCAAGCCTTTGGGCACATTACGGGCTACACATTCGACAACACCACCAAGAGAGTCTTTATCCCTTCTGGCGCGATCGATTAACTCGATCATTTCTCGGGCGCATTCACCATCGGGACAGCGAACAATATTACTTTCTACTTGTTCTAGAGTTACCGTATTACTATCTATTACTGCTTCTAAATCTTTGATGCGTTTAACGTAAGCAACGATTTCTACCCCTGCTACTTGCTGAAGAATTTTTTTGGCGATCGCGCCCGCAGCTACCCTACCAATAGTTTCTCTAGCAGAAGAACGTCCTCCGCCTTGCCAATTACGAAAGCCATACTTGGCATCATAGGTAGCATCAGCATGGGAAGGGCGATATTTTACCGCCATTTCATTATAGTCCTGAGAACGGGCATCTTTATTACGAACCAAAATAGCAATAGGAGTTCCTGTAGTTCTACCTTCAAAGACTCCTGAAATGATTTCACAGGTATCACTTTCTTTCCTTGGTGTAGTAATTTTACTCTGTCCGGGTCGTCTGCGGTCTAAGTCTACTTGTATTTCGGCTGCTGATATTTCTAGTTGAGGGGGACAACCATCGATAACAACTCCTACGCCTCCACCATGAGACTCACCAAAAGTCGTAATCCGAAATAGATGTCCAAATGTATTGCCCATAATGAAAATGCCTAACTCTCAAGCGTTCGTATTGTAACTCAAGTTAGGCACTTAATATTTAATTCATAATTAAGAGTAATTTAAAGACTAGAAGCAGATTCAGCTTTAATCTCGTCTATTTTTTCTTTAGTTTGACGTATTTCTCTTTCTAGAGGCTTAGTAACGAATCTAGGTAACTGTGCAGATTTACTAGCAGCTTGACTGAAATGATCTAAAGCTTCTTCTAAGAGGGGAATACTATTTTTCTTTTTACCCATTTGCCTAACAATTTGACCTTTAAGATAAATATGTTCTGGATTATCGGGAGCAATTTCTAAAGCTTTATTAGCAAATTGTAGAGCTTTATCGTATTGTTTTAAATCTCGATAAGCAACAGCTAAACCTCTTTCGACTAAATAGTTAGGTGCAGCATAGGTTTGAAAACGCTCGATCGCTTGTTCTGGACTAGAGAAAGGTAGATTTACAGCCAGTAATAAATCCATATATCCTTTAATTAAATTTAATTCGGGATCGTTAGGATCGCTATCTTCTGCTGCATCAAGATATTTAAATACTAATTGTAATTTTTGAATTGCTCCAATTGGCCCTTCTTTTTGATAGATATATGTCCCATCTAAAAAATGACCGACAGCTAAATAAAGATTGCCCCTTACCGGGTCTTGAGGCTGTAATTTTTGGGCAGTTGTTAGAGTTTTGAGGGCATAAGTTTTTAAAGTATCCCAGTCTTCTTCTGTATAGGCTAGAGAAGCTTTAATTGCGTGGGCAAGAGGTTCGTCGGCTTCTTCAGATTCTGCTAAACTAAGATACTTATTAACTGTCTTATAATCCCCTTCAAAAAAAAGAGTTTCAAAAGCAGTTTCTGTATATTTTCCTATATCACGAGATTGTTTAGTTCTAAAAGGATCTTTAGCTAAAACAGGACTATTACTAATACCAAAAACGGGAATAAAAGTAAGAGATATAATAAGTAAAATCGGTTTTAAAAAAGTTAATTTAGATATTTTAGACATACTCGCTTGATAAAGTATTTTCAAGAGTTTGACGTAATATTTAATTAGCTAGTTCCCGAGCAATCATATTTAAGATATTTGCTATTATTTATCTAATTTTAATAGATCTTTTGCCTAAGTAAATTTTTATGGGTTGGACGAGTAAATCACCGCTCGATTAGTCTAAGCTAAAAGCTGATAGCTAAAACAATCGAGTTTATGATTCATGCAAGAAGTCTAATGTCTGACAAATACCTTATTAGTTTAATCGATCGCTCTAATTAATTTATGCTTTCTCTTAAAAATCTTAGTTATCATCCTCCCGCTACACCTACTCCTATTCTTAAAAGAATTAATTTAGAATTAGCTCCCCACGAATTAGGCTTAATTATTGGTCCTAGTGGATCGGGCAAAACAACCCTCTTGGAGATTTTAGCAGGACTGGCCGAACAAACAGCAGGAAAAATTTTCTGGCGCGATCGAGAACTTTCTTCGTTATATCTTCAGCAGCTAGGAGGACTTGTTTTTCAGTTTCCCGAGCGTCATTTCTGTGGCGGTACAGTCCTTGAAGAATTACGTCTAGGTCATCCGGAAATAGGTTCACAAAGAATACAAGAAGCCTTAAGTGAAGTAAGTTTAGACCATATTTCCTTAAATACACCTCCTCATGCTCTTAGTGGGGGTCAACAACGCCGTTTGGCTTTAGCGGTACAATTAATTCGTCAACCGAATCTCTTGATGTTAGATGAACCCACAGCAGGATTAGATTGGTCAATGCGTCGTCAGTTAACTAAATTGTTAAGTAAGTTAAAAGAACATTGGACTTTACTTATCGTTACCCACGAACCTCAAGAATTAAGACGAATTGCCGATCGCTGTTGGACAATAAATCGTGGTGAATTGAAGTCAATAGAAATGACAACTAAGAGGGAGTAGTTAGTGGTTAGTAGTTGGTAGGGAGTAGCAAATAATAAGTAGCGAGGAGTAAATGGCAATTTACTTGGGGTTAATAGTGGAAAATGAATGATATTGACGATAAGCTGCCATTAATGACAGAAATATGGGAAAAAACTTTATCATGGCAACCCAAAGATTGGCAACAGCAGCAGTTTCAGGAGCTTTATCAGCAAATTTTACTAGGAAATCTTCAACTAAATTTGACCCGCATTACTTCTCCTATAGACTTTTGGGAAAAACACTTATGGGATTCTTTAACAGGAATAATTGGGTTGACAGAAATCGAGACTAAAAAATCTATTCGAGTAATTGATATCGGCACGGGGGGAGGCTTTCCTGGTTTACCTATAGCGATCGCTTTTCCCCATTGGAAAATTACTCTGCTAGACTCTACTCACAAGAAAATTGCTTTTTTAGATAATTTATTAACTCAGTTGTCTATTCATAATGTTAAAACTTTAGTGGGTAGAGCAGAAGCGATCGGACAAACAGATAGTCACCGAAAAAGTTACGATTTAGCCTTAATTCGGGCTGTAGGCAAAGCTTCGGTATGTGCTGAATATGCCGTACCTTTGGTTAAAAAGGGTGGGTTGGTTATTCTCTATCGGGGACATTGGAGTCAAGAAGATACTTCTCATTTAGAATTTGTTGCCGAGCAATTAGGTAGTAAAATCGAATCGATCGAAACACTACACACGCCCATTAGTGATAGCATTCGTCATTGCATCTATCTTCGTAAATATTCATCCACCCCACCCAAATTTCCTCGTCCAGTCGGCGTACCCAATCAGAAACCGCTTTAACAGTGACTAGTAAACATTCACGAGTAACTCGTAATTAAGTAGTGAGTAAAAAGTAAGGAGTTTATTCCTTATTACCCATTACCTATTACTTATTACTTATTATTTATCACTCTCGGAGTTCGGATTTCATTAGAGAAGAGGGAGAATAACTATCCTACTCTAATAACTCGATCGCTCGTTTAACAAAGTTTCCTGCATTTAAACCGTTAAACGCCATAATTTGACCGGCACTACTGGCAGTTTCACCCCGTTTCCAAGCAAAGACATCGCGCTTGCTATTACTGCGTAGCATAACAGGTTCTAACATAGCACTCGCACCGCCAGTGACACCGAGTAAAGCATCACCACCAAAAATATTGGTAAATTCTGCATCGCTAAGGAAACCACCATCTTTTTCGCTACAAGTTTCCCAGGCAACGTCAGAAGGACGATATAAACGACGAGGGTTAATTACAGAAACAATTTTAGAGCCAATTCCATGAGATTTTAGTTCTTCTGCTGCTTCATAGACCGGAATTAAAGTCATGTCACCAATAACAGCAAAAATAACTTGCTTGTCTCCTGAGATTTCTTGTAAAACTACCGCGCCTTTAGCTAATCCTTGGCGAGTTTGGGCCAAAGTAGTTCTAATTGGTAAAGGAGACTTACTAGCAGTAATAGTAATCCCTTTATTTTTGGTACTCAATGCCCATTCATAACAAACTTGAATACTATTAGCATCGCAAGGGAATAAGGGGAAAACATTGCCATTTCGCATCATGGCTGCAAAGTAATTTTCAATTTCGGGACGTTGGTGAGTCCAGCCATTGCGCCCTTGTTCTAATGCCCCTGCGGTAAAAAGAGTTACAGTAGAAGGAGTTGAACGGCGTAATTCTGCCATAGCTTGGGTAACTGTTTGCCAAATGGGTAGACCATTAATCGCAAAAGATTCATAAGAACACCAAAGAGTGCGGGCACCAAACAAAGCCAGTCCCGCAGCTAAACCCGCACAAGCATCTTCGCTGAGAGGTTCGTATACTTGTCCTTGGGGTTGCTGGAAGTAGGTTTCATCAACGGTAGGGTGAATAATTTTTAGGGCGACGTTAATATTATTAATCCCCGATGCTGCATTCCCATCCGCATTAGTAACTACAAAATTAGGGTCTTGTTTTCCTACATAAGCTGCGATCGCGCCCATGGCTGTAGTGGCTACTTTTTTCTCTTCGTCGAGGGGAAATTCTTCTAAAGGTAATTCTCCTAAGTCTGGTAGAGGTAGTTCTTGTTCTGTTACTACAGTATCTACTGAAGCACCGCCATTTGCTCTCGTGCAGTTAGTCCGTACCAGTTCCCAAGCTTGGGGTGTTAACGCTCTTTCTTTTAAGGCACTAACGATATAATCTTTATCTACCGTATCTCCTGGATATAGATTGTGAGCTTTTGCTCCTTTTTTGTGAACTCCCGCACCTTTAAGTTGCTTGATAATTAGGACTGTTAACTTACCACCCAATGCGGATTTAGCTGCTTTATCTGTTGCTTCTAGTACCGCTTGAGTAAATTCCATCCGTTTGTCGAAGGAAAACAAGGTACTATCGACATACTCACCAGTTTGCCCGCTATCGTCGTAGTCTTTGGCATTAACCAGAATAATTTCTTTAAAACCATTGCCCTCCCAATATTCGATCATCTCTTCATTGGGTTTGGTAGATACCATACTGTGGTGTTCTTGAGAATAGCCATTCCAAACTAAGATCGGTAAGAAATTAGTAACCTCAGGATAGGCTGTATTAAAATGACCAAAGCTACTCATGATGTAGGGTTCGCCTAAACCACCATCGCCAATAGTTACGGGAAATAGCACCCCAGGATGGAGTTTAGCCCCTGCCATGGCAAAATGTTGTCCTTGTCCTAAAGGTCCTGCGGGGTTGAGTAGTCCGGGAATTTGTCCCGATAAGTGTCCCAGAAGCCCATGCATTTCCCGAAAGCGATCGCGCAGATCTTGCACGGTTTTAATCCCCATTTTTTCTAGGGAAGTATCTAAAAAAACTTTGCTATAAAATCCAGGAGCATGATGTCCTACTTCGGTAATAATATTTTTGTAACCCAACATCACCAAAGCAGCGATCGTATCCGCAATACTAGCAAAACCCCCTGGATGCCCCGACTGTTTACTAGCAGTGATTTGCAGAGTTAGGTAACGTAGTGCATCCGCAGCCAACATAGTTTGATATACTGCTGCTTTATCTGTAGGAGACGCGATCGCTTTTTCTCCTGTTTTAATTGCTGGTTCTTTGCCGTATTCCTCAAAACCAGGCAAATTATCTTTAAAATGCTGAATACCCTGACAGAAAGCTGGAATATTAGTACTAGTAGCAACAGTCATAAAATGGATACCTCGATCGTATAAGGTGCAAGTATTAAATAAATCTTACAGTTTTACGAGGTCTGGGTGGGATAGTATGTTCTTATAGTTGGTATTCAACTATCCTAACTTGCTCCCTGTCGGTCGCGCTCAGTTAGGGATTGTGTCTACACTCCACCGCAATTCTAAAAACCTCGGAAGGTAATTAGCTTTGGTTTCCTCGTGCGACACATCAGGGACGGCTGAAATTCGCCCCGTACTCTCAAAGTCTTGCCTCAAGAGCAACGTTCTTAATGCTATGTTTCTCGCTCCGACTAAATCCGCGTGCAAAGTATGGTTACAAGCAACACAAGTAAATGTTAGTCCTTTATTTAGTCTATTTTCTTTAGAAACATGACCGCATATAGGTTGAAATATTTTTATCAATAACAAATCATGAGTAATTTATCAGAACTTGGCAAAAATGTTAATCGATCGACAAAGCCAATTTCCCAGTCATCGAACCCTTTTCTATAGCTTGATGGGCTGCTGCTGCATCTTTGAGGGGAAAGGTTTGGTTGAGATAGATTTTGAGTTTACCTGTATCAATTAATTCACCACACTGTTGAAGAATCTCACCCTGATGTTTTTCTGCCTCGATTAATCCTTGTAGCATAGGCGTTAACATTAACTCAAAACTAAGGCGTAAATTACGATTACGGGCAACTTTTAACTTACCCAGATCGTAATTGGGTTCGAGAAGAGTTACTAAATCACCATAAACTTTAACTGCATTGCAAGTATCGAAAAAAGTTTGACCCCCAACGGTATCAAAAGCCAAATCTACTCCTTCTCCGTTTGTCCAGTTAAGAACGGCATCCACAAAATCTTTTTGCTTGTATAAAATTGGTTCATCTGCGCCAAGCTGACGAACGAGTCTAGCTTTATCTGGAGAACCTACCGTAGTGCAAACTTCTGCACCTTTAATCTTTGCCAGTTGGATAGCAACGTGTCCTACTCCCCCCGCACCGGCATGAATTAATACTTTTTGTCCTGCTTCGAGTCTAGCTCGATCGAATAAAGCTTCCCAAGCAGTAATTAAAACTAAAGGTGCTGCGGATGCCTCTACAAAGGAAAGAGATTGGGGTTTCGGTGCGACCAAATGTTCTGCTACTACTGCCAATTCTGTATAGTTACCCGTTCCCTGTTTGCCTAACCCTCCAGCACAAAAATAGACCTCATCTCCTGGCTTGAATTTCTGTACTTTACTGCCCACAGCTTTAACAATTCCCGCACCATCACAACCTAAAATAGCAGGCATCTGTTCGGGATAGAATGTACCGCGACTACGAATTTTAGTATCGATGGGATTAACTCCTGCTGCTTTTAGTTGCACCAAAATTCGATCGGGCTGTTCGATTTTCGGTTCGACAACATCTTGCAGTTGTAGCACATCTGGATTTCCTGCTGCCGTCATTACCATTGCTTTCATGACTATTTCTCCCATGTATCGCTTTCCCAAAAATATCAAATTTATGGCAGCTTGGAAATTTGTATCATATCAACAGTTTAAAATTCTAAATTTAATTGCCTGAATCAAAACTATGGAAGATCGCGAAATTATCCAGCAACTTCAGCAAGCATCTCAGGGATTATTGTGGCTAAGTGAATCAGATTACCCATTTGAGATTATATATTGGCAAGAGAAAAACCCAATAATAGAAGAAAAACTACTACAAAATAGCGATAAAAATTCAGATAAAACTATTGAAACAATAACACTAGAAAGTTTTTTTAAATCTGCTACTCGCGAACAAGATTGGCACGATCGAACAGAAAAAGAAGAAGTTCGTCGCTATCAAACTTTAGTTAAACTACTACAAGAAAAACTAACCGATGTAAAAGTGTATCGCGTCGGCGAAATTGAAATAGATGTATACATTTTAGGGAAGACGGAATCTGGTGCTATTTGTGGTTTATCGACCAAAGTAGTTGAGACGTAATAGTGATTTATAGCGTTACCTATTAGTGTTAAGACATAAAAATAAATTTACTTGCTACTAACTACTAACTATTTTGTCCTCAGGGACTTGCGCTATATTATTTTTCAATTTGCTTTTGTATTTGTCTGGGAATCTGAGAAAAGAAGTTATAACCCGTTCGCTTTTCAATTTCGTCTACAGATACGATGTAATCTTGCCAATCTGTTCTTGCTACTTCTTCTGAATTAGGGATTCTGACGGCAATAGTAGTCGTATTTTCTGTTACTTCTTCTCCTGGTTTATCTAAGACTAAAATAACTTTCCAAGTATATTTGGGTACTGTTACTTTACCATCGGCAATTTGCTTTTCTATTCCTTCTCCTCCAGCCACAATATAAAGTTCTTTGCCTTCTTTTACTAATTTACGGCTATATTCTTCTAATTCTCGCCAGACTTCTCGATTATTAGCAGGAGACTGCGGTATTATATTGATCATGACAAAAGTGGCACTATTATCTTTAACTCTGCGAGTGCGATCGCCACTAGGAGTCATATGTCCTCGATCGTAACCGGTACGACGATAATCATTAGGTCTTACGGCATAACAATCTTGGGGTATATCTGAATCTGGTCTAAAATCATCAGACCTTTCTACACTACCCAACCAAGAATTATTTAATTGCCAACTAACCCAGTTGGGAGTTCCTGTTTCGCAATTATAAGAAAGAGCATAGCTCGGTTTTTCTATAAGATAATTATTGTAGTTCTTACTATTAGCTTGACTGGGATTACCAAATTTGAGATTAATATTATCGGAACTAATCTGGGGAGAGCAAGCAGTAATTAATAATCCAAAAATAAGTTGGGCAATTAATATTTTCTTTGTTACATATAACCGATTGAACATAACTATTCTTATGAATTAGTCAAAATTTTTAAAAGACCAATGAACTCGTTCTATAGTATCAACTGCTAGAGGGTTGTCTGGATGATAATAGCTATGGATCACTACAGTTTCGTTATTATTATAAGGAATATAACTAGAAATGGTATTGGGAAAAGTATTACCATTTCCTTGATACCAAATTCTTTTAGCAGCTTTACCATCAATAATAATATCTCCTTGCCTAATAATATTTTCATTTGAATGTTTAATCGCTCTTAAATGATTTTCTAAAATTATATCTAGGGGTTCGGCAATAAAAATAACTTCTGTTTTAATTGAATTTGTAGATATAGGATCTTCATCTTCTATTTCAAAGTTAGTTAAAATAAAAAAATCATCAGTATGAGATTGAGTTTTAGCATTCCAGTCGGTAGGAATTAAAATAGAAAATTTATTGATAATAGTATGGCTTTCAAAGTTGATTTCTGTTTTGGCATGAGTATTGTATCTCTTAGCAAAAATGCGATCGCTCGCCCAAAAAGTTAAAATTATGTAAATAAACATCAAGATTTTTTTGCGCATTTTTGTAAATAATTATCTTTTTACTCGACCAAATATTGTCTCATCTAAATCTAGATTTTGACCAATATAAATTGATTTTTATTATAAAAAAAACCCGCTTCCAGAAGAAACGGGAGTGAATCAAGTTGAGTAACTTATATCAATTCTCAAAAAAATGATAAATAGTATTGTATTAGCTTATAGCATTGCCATCTAGCCGTCGAATTGCTACTAGGGCAGGGCGAGGAGGCTGATTAGTTGCCAAACTAGGCCAATTAGAACCTAGAGGAACTTGTCGCTTTTGGCTAAAAGATTGACTATCAGTAGTCAATAAGTTAAATTCTCGCTCTTCTACTGCCATATCTTGACGAATTCCATATTTTTCTCCTGGATGTTGTACGGATACAAATAGAGTTGACCAATCTTGACTAAAAAATGGGCCCGTACATTCACATTCCATGGGTCCAATAGCAAAAGGATAAGCTTCTCCTGCTAAGTCGCCAGTAGTAGGTACAAACCAGATTGAGTTGTTGCCGAATACTCCGCTTAAATCTTTACCAGATAAAGGTTGACCATCTTCTGTTCTGTTTGGTACAGCTTTGTTGTGAACACTGGTAGAAATGTCGGTAACAACCCAGAGATTACCAGAGCGATCGATCTCCAGATTATCGGGGTTAGCAAAGCCCGCACCGCCTTTAGCGGGTTCGCCTCCCATAGCCAGAGAACTCCAACGAAAAGTTAGTGCAGAGGGGTCGTTATTGTCTTCTGCTAATTTTACTACCCAACCGTATTCATAAGGAGTTTCACCCTTTGGCCCTTGAAATATTCTTACATCGGGGCCCCCATCACTTCCAGGAGAACCAGAAGTAAAAGCAATGTAAAGCGTACCGTCTTCTGCTACCATGGTATCTTCAGGACGGGCCGTGCAAGTTATGCCGGCAGCATTGGCAGCAAAATGAGCATCGACTAAAATTGCTCCTTGTTTTTCTCGCTCGTTATCTCCCTGATATAAATCTCCTAAAGTTTTAAATTGCTGCTTGTAACGTACGATATCGAACTCTTGGGTAACTTCCATTATTCCGCCTACTTCTCGATCGCGGTTGGGTAAAGTTACTATTCCTCCTGCTACATGAATAGGTATAACGGGATCGACGGTCGTTTGAGGATTTAAAGCAACCCATTCTCCCGTACCATCGGGGTTGAATTTTGCCCCATAAAGCATTCCTGTTTCTAATAGACGAGAATTAGCTTTGTCTTGGGGGTCTTTTACCCTCTCAGCACTGATAAATTTATAAAGATGTCCGCCACGGCGATCGCAACCAGAATAAACGGCTAGGTTTTTGCCTGCTTCGGCACGAATACCAAAAGCTTCATGACGGTAGCGTCCCAACCAAGTATGTTTTGTGCCGTAATCTTTGGGGTTAGCAGGATCGATTTCTACCATCCAGCCATATTTATTTCCTGCCAAACCAAACACATTTGCTTCGCCATTGAGGTCTTCATCATCCATGAGAAAGGGTTTAGCAGAAGGAGTAAAAGATGAACCATCCGCCATCACTTCTTCTGGGACTTGGTGTTGAAAGTTTTCTTCCGCACTCATAACTGTACCCCAAGGAGTAGTCCCCCCAGCACAGTTTTGAAAAGTCCCAATAATACGATCGCCTAACTCATCGTCATAACCGAGTTTATCTTGTTTCGTAAATACAGTCACGGCTGGGCCAGTACATTTAAGAGATTGACTGGGATCGTCTAAACCAGAAATACCTGTAATTCGGCGATCGGCATCAGAATAAGTACGTTCCCATTTACCATCTGCATTACGACGAACAGAAATAACTCCTATACCCCGATCGATCAATCCTTCTCTAGATATTGCTTCAATTTGCTGTTTGAGGGGATTGCTTTCAATTAGAGTAAAAGCATCTAGTTCTCCCTCTTTACCTTCTGCCTCGACTTTGGCTTTGACTTCTGCAAAAGGTAACTCTTTGCCTATAACCAGAGGATAGGTCTGTATCCAGGTTGTACCACTAAGATCTTCAAAATTAACTGTCAAAAAACCTTCATTGGGTGCAGTTTCGACCAAAGAAAGATAGTCATTATTGTAACCAAAGCGAGAATCCCCTACGCGATCGCCCCAGGCAGCAATTACATCGTAAGTAAATTCTTTTGGTAGTACCAGATCGTCTTTTACTTCGTAGGTACTGTAAGCTTGTATTTGTTCTTGAGAAGAACCAATCTTAATGCCTAGCGGTATGTTAGTGTCTAGCGGTATGGGAATTTTTATGGGGGTAAAATTAAGACTACTAGGTAATTTAGCCAAAAATTTAGCTGAAGTTTGAGCAACGGTTTCTTCAGCTAGAGATGAGGGATATTTATTATTACTTGCTAATACAGGTTCTAGGACAACTGAACCGGCAGTAGCCCCGAGAAACTTGAGGAAATGACGACGTTTTAAATTCATAAACTCTAAGGTTAAAAAATGTATATCCAGTAAATTTACTTAAATTGGCCAGACCTGAGAATACTTACAATTAACCACAAGCCTAGAAAACTAGCAGCAGCAAATAAAATATTACTAATCAGAGATATTTCAGGAGTTGGCGAACCAGTAGAAATAATCGCTGCACCCATAATCAAAGAGCCAACTACAATACTAAAAGAAAGACGATTGGCAGAATCATCAATACTACGACGTAAAGGTTTTAGTTCGGGTACATAAATATTCCATTTGAGAGTTTCTGATGTTACTCGGTCTAAAAACAGTTCCACCAAACGAGGCGATCGTAGTGATAGACTTTTAAGATCCAGGGTAGTTCGCAATATAGTTTCTAAAGGACTCTTACCAAAGAGTTGACGACTAAATAAATCTGCCATTAGGGGTTTGATTTGTTCGAGCAGATTTACTTCTGGATTAAAACCACGGGAGACACCTTCTAAGTTAGCTAAGGTTTTGGCATATAAACCCAAATTTCCAGGTAAGCGAATTTTATTATTACGAGCTAATTGGAGAACTTCATAGAATACTTCGCTAAAATTAATCTCCTCAAGACTGAGATTATAATATTTGCGGAGCATTCGATCGTAGTCATTGGTAAGTTTTTCGATACTAACTGGCTGACCTGCCTCTGCTAATTCTAAAGTTAATTGACTGCATCTTTTAGCATCGAGGTCTACTATTGCTAACAACATTTCTGTCAGAATTTGTTGGGTACGAGGGTCTAGCCTCCCCACCATACCGCAGTCGAGAAGTGCCACTCGACCATCATTGAGATAAAAGATATTCCCAGGATGAGGATCGGCATGGAAAAAGCCATCGAGATAAATTTGTTGAAAGAAAGCTTGAAAAAGTAAGGTAGTAATTGCTTGGCGTTGGGTAGCAATATCTCGCTCTTTTCTTGTTTGAGGTAAATCGGCTTCTAGTAAAGGACTACCCTCCAACCACTCAATAGTTAATAATTTAGGACTAGTTACTTCCCAATACACTTTAGGTACGACCAATTGTTTGGGGTCAAACCAACGACTGCTAGAAAGATTACGACCTAAAGTTTCTGTATAGCGGGCTTCACTGGTAAAATCAAGTTCTGCCTCCAGCGCACTAGTAAACTCTTCTGCTAGGGCAACAATATCATAATCTTTACCAAAATCAGTCAGAGAAGCTAACTCTGCTATGTTTTTAATTAAAGCAATATCTTGCTCTACTATTTTATCGATACCAGGACGTTGCACTTTGAGGGCAACTCGTTCGCCATTTTTGAGGGTAGCACGATGAACTTGCCCGATCGAACCTGCTGCGATCGCCTCTTGCTCTATATTAGTAAAAGTTTCTTCTAAAGGTTGAGATAATTCTTGCCGAATAAGGATTTCTATCTCATGCCAAGCAACAGGGGGAACTCTTCCTTGTAAATCTGTTAATGCATCTATATATTTTTTGGGTAAAAGATCGGGGCGAGTAGACAAAAGCTGACCGAGTTTGACGTAAACCGGACCTAATTCTATCAGAATGTTGCGAAAAACCTGGGGACTTGGCAAACGGGGTTCATCAGCTTTACTACCAGTCATTAGCCCTCGCATATAGTCCCAACCATTGCGGAGCACAACTTCAGCGATTTCTCTTTGACGGGAAGTATGTTTAGTAAGGGCAAACATTATTGTTTTTGGGGATGAAGGGGAAATAGCTTCAATTAGCTGTCAGCTATCAATAGTTTTTTGAATCAAATAATAAATTGCTTTTTTATTCTACAGTAATCAAAATGTGCTATTGACCAAATATAATTTTGCTTATGTGGGAAAACCTGTTATCCAATAGCGCGATCGAGTAATAATATACAAATGAATGATAAAACCCTTAACTAGATCGTTTAAAACCGTGACAGAAGCAAAAAGCTATAAAGATACCGTAAATCTGCCCCAGACGGACTTCAACATGCGGGCGAATGCCGTTAAGCGCGAACCAGAATTACAACAATTTTGGGCGGAAAACCATATTTACGAACAACTGTCACAAAATAACCCTAAAGAACCCTTCATACTCCACGATGGCCCACCCTATGCTAATGGTGCCCTACACATGGGTCATGCGTTGAATAAAATTCTTAAAGATATTATCAATAAATATAAATTACTACGGGGACATAAAACTGACTATATCCCTGGTTGGGATTGTCATGGACTTCCCATTGAATTGAAAGTACTACAAAAAATGAAGTCCAAAGAGAGGCAAGGATTGACTCCTCTCAAACTGCGCCAAAAAGCCAAACAGTTTGCCCTGAAAGCTAAAGAAGAACAGTGTGAAGGCTTTAAGCGTTATGGTGTTTGGGGAGACTGGGAACATCCTTATCTAACTTTAACTCCCGAATATGAAGCTGCCCAAATCGCTGTATTTGGACAAATGGCACTCAAAGGTTATATTTATCGTGGGTTGAAACCAGTCCATTGGAGTCCCAGTTCTCGTACTGCTTTAGCTGAGGCAGAATTAGAATATCCAGAGGGACATACTTCCCCTAGTATTTATGCAGCTTTTCCTGTGGTAAGTTTGGGGGAAAGTGCCAAAGAATTAGAAGAATATTTACCCAATTTAAATTTAGCGATTTGGACTACTACACCTTGGACTATACCTGGTAATTTGGCGGTTGCGGTTAATGGGGATTTGGAATACGCGGTTGTCGCGGTAGGGGCGTTTCGCGAAAGCGGTCAGACCCCGCGTCGGCGTAAGACGCAAGGGAATGCTGACCAAGACACGCCCCTACAATACGTGATTGTGGCGAAGGATTTGGTTGAGAGACTGTCGGAAACCTTTGGTACTGAATTGACATTAAAAACTACTGTCAAGGGAAAAGCATTAGAAGGTATTACCTATCGTCATCCCTTATTCGATCGCGAAAGTAAAGTAGTTCTTGGTGGTGATTATATTACCACTGAATCTGGTACGGGTTTGGTTCATACTGCCCCGGGACACGGACAAGAAGACTATATTACGGGGCAAAAGTATGGTTTGCCGATTCTTTCTCCTGTAGATGATAGTGGGAAGTTTACCGAAGAGGCAGGCAAGTTTGCAGGTTTACAGGTAGTAGCCAAAGGTAACGAAAAAGTTAGTGCAGCCAATCAGGCAATCATCGACGCTTTACAATCAGCAGGTTCGTTATTAAAACACGAAGAATACGCCCATAAATATCCCTACGATTGGCGTACTAAAAAGCCTACTATCTTCCGTGCCACAGAACAATGGTTTGCCTCAGTAGAAGGTTTCAGAGATAAGGCTTTAGAAGCAATTAAATCTGTTACTTGGATACCAGCACAAGGAGAAAATCGTATTACTCCTATGGTAAGCGATCGCTCGGATTGGTGTATTTCTCGTCAGCGTAGTTGGGGCGTACCTATTCCCGTATTCTATGACGAAGAAACCAACGAAGCTTTACTTACAGAAGAAACTATCAACCACGTTCAGACTATCATCGCAGAAAAAGGTTCGGATGCTTGGTGGGAATTATCTGTAGAGGAATTATTACCCGAATCCTATCGTAATAATGGGCGTACCTATCGTAAAGGTACGGATACTATGGATGTCTGGTTCGACTCTGGTTCTTCTTGGGCTTCTGTAGCCAAAGCTAGAGGTTTAAAATATCCCGTAGATATGTATCTGGAAGGAAGCGATCAACATCGGGGTTGGTTTCAATCTAGTCTACTTACTAGTGTTGCAGTTAATGGAGTTGCACCCTATAAAACCGTACTTACTCACGGTTATGTTGTCGATGAAAATGGCTATAAAATGAGTAAGTCTCTCGGTAATGGTATCGATCCGATTGTTATTATCGAAGGAGGAACAGTCAAGCTTAGAGACTCAAAAACAGGAAAAGAAAAATCGGTAAAATTCGCTCCTTACGGTGCAGATGTACTCCGTTTATGGGTATCTTCCGTTGACTATTCTTCTGATGTTCGTGTTGGTAGTAATATTGTTAAACAACTAGCAGATATCTATCGTAAGATTCGCAATACTGCCCGTTTCTTGCTGGGGAACTTACACGATTTCGATCCTAAAACTGATGCTGTTGCTTATGTAGACTTACCCGAACTAGATAAGTATATGTTGCATCGCATCACCGAAGTGTTTGCCGATATCACCGAAGCATTTGAGAGTTACCAATTTTATCGCTTCTTCCAAGCCGTACAAAACTTCTGTGTGGTTGACTTATCTAATTTTTATTTAGATATTGCTAAAGACAGACTTTATATCAGTAGTTTGGGTTCTTTCCGTCGCCGTAGTTGCCAGACAGTCTTAGCTGTAGCAGTAGAGAATTTAGCTAAATCGATCGCGCCCGTATTATGCCACATGGCAGAGGATATTTGGCAATCTAT
This sequence comes from Xenococcaceae cyanobacterium MO_188.B32, assembly GCA_030065635.1. GTDB lineage: Bacteria > Cyanobacteriota > Cyanobacteriia > Cyanobacteriales > Xenococcaceae > JASJDJ01. The sequence continues at coordinate 1,278 of JASJDJ010000048.1, read as the reverse complement.
TCCTTATGACACTGGTTATAAGTCTGTATTCGAGTCTGGTTGGGTAGATATCAAAGAAGAATGGGGCGTAGGGGCGAACGGCGGTTTGCCCGTACAATTGTGGGATACTATTCGTAATTTGCGGGATGAAGTAAACAAAGTAATGGAAGAAGCCAGAAAAGATAAAGCGATCGGTTCTTCTTTGGATGCTAAAGTGTTACTTTATCTGACAGATACCGAATTAAGAAACAAACTAGCTTCTTTCAATTCTACTGATTCAGTTAATCCCAAATCTGTTGATGAATTACGTTATTTCTTCTTAGCTTCTCAAGTAGAGTTAGTAGATAGTGTCGATGCGATCGATAAGGCAGAATATAAGAGTAAATCCGATAATGTTTCTATTGCTATTGTCAAAGCTGATGGCGAGAAATGTGAAAGATGTTGGAATTATTCTTTAAGTGTTGGTAGTTTTGTAGAAGATCCCACTATATGCGATCGATGTAATAGTGCTTTGAAACGAGAGTTTTAATTCTAATTAATTGTTGGGATAATTTCTAAGTTATCCCGACTAAAAATATTAGTAATGTGATTGAATGGCAAATCTACCAGAAGAAACTTTAACGACAATTTTCGACTTACAAAAGAAACTTTTCAAAATAATTAATGAAACAACTGCCACTGAATATAATCTTTTAGAACAATATGGTGAAACATCTGCAACCCTTCCTGAATTAGAAGAATTACAGAATATTAGGGAACGTGCTAGAGATAGTTATATTCGTCTCTTTCGTTTACTATTAAATATTGGAGAAGCACAACCTTCAGTTAATCAGAGTACGTTAGAATTGTTGTACCGAGCAATAGAACAAGCAAATTTAACAGTTAATGCTTTAGAAGTAAGTATTAAAGAAATTCAAAATAACTGGAATTTGACATGAATAATCAAAAAGTACCCGAGCTAAAAACTAGAGAAAAATCAGTATCACGCCTTAGAGAAGCTTGTTTAATGTTAGATGCTTTGAATATGACTTTAGATGAAGCAATAGCGAGTGCTGAAGCTGATATTAGGAATAATAATATTAATCGTACTCGTCGCCAACAAGCAGAACAATTATTTACTAATTATAAGAAAAACAATTAGATAATTAAATAGCCTGAATTGTTACGGTTTTGATGAGGTTTTACTATCTAAATCTCTACTCAGCTTTAACTTTTCGATTTCTTGTTTTAGCTGTTCGATAAGCTTTTGTTGAGTCAAAATAATTTGCACCAATTCGGCTTTTGACAATTGGCATTCTT
>JASJDJ010000217.1 GCA_030065635.1 Xenococcaceae cyanobacterium MO_188.B32 | reverse complement strand
CGATCGCTTTAAATGTTTGAGAATTTGTAATTCTACATCCATTATTCTGTCTGGCTTCTAGCCAATTATAGTCTGGGTTCTCTTCATTTTAATTCTCGGAGAGTGACAAAAGAGGGATATCAAAATCATTAAATCTTTATATCGATCATATTACAGAAGGAAATATTGCAGCTTTTGCTCGAATGATCGGATTTCCCAAAAATACTGTTTGGATGTGGTCTAAAGGGAAATAAATTCCAAAAATAAATATTCTTTTGCAAATTTGCTATCTTCTTGATTTATCTATTTTGGAATTTCTTAAAACAGATAAATTAGAAGCAAATTATCCTAAAACTTTAAAGCGTAACAATATTTTAGTAGATAATATAAATGAAAACAGTAATAGTAGATCGACAATAGATAAAGACTGCATAAAACAATATTTAAGACAAAGTATAGTAAATAACGCTACACCTCCCTGTTCAATAACAGAAATATCAAAGCAACTTGGATATGACAGACGAGTTTTAATAAGAAAATTTCCCGAACTTTGTAAAGCTGTTTCTAAAAAATACTTGGAATATAAAAAAAATATTAGTTTAAATAAAATTGATCGATATTGTTGCGAAGTTGAAGTGATTGCTAACAAACTTCATTCTCAAGGAATATATCCTAGTGAAATAACTGTTTCAAAATTTTTGGATAAACCAGGTTACTTTAGATATAAAAAAGTTAGGAACACTCTCAAAGAATTTCTAGATACTATTTAGATATTTGATTGATGATTATCTATTTGATTCCTATAAGTCACTAAACTATCGACTTGCTTGATTCCTAAATTCCTCACTTTTATCAAATCTCTAAATAATTTTTAGCAATGGTATCATTTAGAATTGTGATTTGTATTTGAATTATTTTTAAACCATAAGCTTGCCAAAGTGATTTTCAAGCATAAGCCTGCCAAAACGGCAAACTTATGGTTTAAGTTACAAATTCCCGAGACCGCAAGATTTACAGATTATGGGGGTGGAGAGACTCGAACTCTCACTCTCTTAGTCGAGAAACGGATTTTAAGTCCGTAGCGTCTACCATTCCGCCACACCCCCTTGCTTGGTTGCAAGAGCTTTATTTTTTTAGACTAATCTATCATACAGTATATTTTGTACATTACAACACCTTTAAAAGCATAAAAAGAAAAAATCACTAATTTTCCCGTTTTTATGCCCTTGACGCTACAATGACTAAGATGAATAAATGCCTATGAGGGTTATCCAACCAATGCTAGAGCTTGCTCAAAGCGATCGCTAGCTAATCTCAATAAATTGTATCGATAGATAAAATCAAAATTATGTTAGATATAAATACTTTCATCAGTACTTTAGAAATAGACACTCTGATAACTGCTCTACTATATTTGGTCTTGAGTGCAACTTATCTATTAGTATTGCCTTCCCTAATTTATTTTTATCTTAAAACTCGTTGGTATGTTGCTGGTTCTGTAGAAAGACTCTTAATTTACTTTATGGTATTTTTGTGCTTCCCTGGAATGTTATTGTTAAGTCCTATTCTTAATTTTCGTCCTAAACGACGCAAACTAGAGGCTTAATTTAGTACAATGCGTAGAATTGATGCTCTTAGTATTACTCTCGGTATTTTCGTTGCTGGTGGGGTAATCTATCTGATTTTCCAAGTTGTTGGACTTGATAGTCTTTCTGCTGGAATTTGGACTCAAGCTTTACTAGTAGTAGGATTAATTGGTTGGTTGTCAACCTATTTATTTCGTGTATCCAATAAAAATATGACTTACAATCAGCAGCTAGAAGATTACGAGCAAGCTGTATTAGAAAAACGCTTAGAAGAAATGACACCAGAGGAACTAGCTCAGTTACAAGCAGAAGTAGAAGCAGAAAAACAAGCTCAAAAAGAGCAAAACTTATAGACTAATTTTACGATCGCAACCCAACTATGAAAGAATAATATATTGACTGTTTTTCTAAAAGCAACAATTTAGTTGCTTTTTTTTTAGGTAATTTTCTCAGTTGAAGTTGCTGATAGGAGTAAAATACGTGAATTCTATTGCCGATCGCTTTAAATCTCTGCAAGCTAATAATCGATGTGCCCTAATTCCTTTTATAACAGCTGGCGATCCCGATTTAGAAACAACTGCTAAAGCATTAAAAGTATTAGCCAACAATGGAGCAGATATTATTGAACTGGGTGTTCCTTATTCCGATCCTTTGGCAGATGGTCCGACAATTCAAGCAGCAGCAACTAGAGCATTACAGCGAAAAGTTAAATTAGAAGACGTTTTACAAGTAGTCAAAGAAGTTAGGCAAGAATTAGATACTCCTATTGTTTTATTTACTTATTACAATCCTATTTTTTATCGGGGAGTCAAACCATTTCTCACAGAAATTCAGCAAGCAGGAGTACAGGGTTTAGTTGTTCCCGATCTACCTTTAGAAGAAGCTTCCAGTTTACTCGATCCCGCTAAAGAGATGGGTATAGAAGTAACTTTATTGGTTGCACCCACTAGCCCTATAGAGAGAATAAGAGCGATCGCTGCTCGATCTCAAGGCTTTATTTACTTAGTTTCTGTCACTGGAGTTACGGGAATGCGCTCTCAAGTAGCTAGTAGGGTAGAAGAATTATTATCTGAGTTACACAATAGTACGGATAAACCTATTGGTGTGGGTTTTGGTATTTCTAATCCAGAACAAGCCAAACAAGTTAAAGATTGGGGTGCAGATGCAGTAATTGTCGGTAGTGCCTTTGTAAAACGTTTAGCTCAAGGTACACCAGAAGAAGGATTAGACGCGATCGCGCAATTTTGTCAAAGTCTCAAACAGGGGATTAAATAGTAGCCATAACTAAAAATAGTTCAACAGATTTAATTGTGCTATGGCTACAATGAACTAAATTACAAAAGTTTTTTACCTGAGAAGTATCATGACTCATTTTGGCATCATTTGCCCTTATCTCTGTATCATAATCCCAATCAAAACTATTCTCAATTAGCTCAACTTAGCCAACAACCTGCTGAATTTGAATTTCCGAGAAAAGAACTACCATCGATTTTCCATTTTACAGGCCCTTACAGTAACCCTTCTAGTCGAGAACCTGCGCCTTTTCCTTTTGAAAAATTGACTGGACAACCACTTATTTATGCTTCGATGGGCACCTTACAAAATCGGCTGCTGTATATTTTTCAAATGATTGCAGCAGCTTGTGTGGAATTGGATATTCAAGTAGTTATTGCTTTAGGAGGAGGAGCTAGTCCAGAATCTTTACCCGAATTACCAGGAAATACCATTGTTGTTGGCTATGCACCTCAATTAGAACTATTACAAAAAGCAACCCTAACCATCACTCATGCAGGGATGAATACTACTTTAGAATCTTTGAGTAATGGAGTACCAATGGTAGCTATTCCCATTACCAACGATCAACCAGGAGTAGCAGCTAGGATTGCTTGGACTGGGACAGGAGAGGTAATACCTCTCGGCAAAGTGAGCGTAGAAAGGCTACAGAAAGCTATTAAACAAGTCTTAACTGAAGATTCTTATAAAAAAAATGCCTTGAGACTACAAGAAGCGATCGAGCGAGCAGGTGGAGTAAGTCGGGCTGCCGATATTATCGAACAGGTTGTTACTACAGGTAAACCAGTTTTAGCTTAAACAAAGCAGATGATTCTGGGGAATCTCGAAGACTTACCGCCTTTCATTCGTTGGATTCGTTGGCTTCCACCGTTTTTACGTTCGCTGAAATTAGTAAAATATGTGCTTCCTACTACGATGGATTACTTAGCCGATTCATGAAAGCACTTTTGTCAAATGTTTCTCCCTAGATGGTGGTCAAAATAATCATGATAGAGAAAAGAATTAGTAAATATCGCTCAGAAAAGATGGCTAGGTTATTATTATTCCCACTCCTATTTTGCTTGACTCTTTTGAAAATTGCTAATAGGCAGGTTCTATCCTGGATAGGACTACAAACAAAAGACAATCTGATGCTCAATCTTGAAGCTCTTTGTAAAAAACACTCTTTGAAACCACTTGGTGTCATTCATATTGGCGCTCATGAAGGTCGAGAAATTAGCTTATATCGAAATATGGGGTTTCAAAACATTTTGTTTGTTGAAGCTAATCCAGTTGTATTTGAGAGATTGAAAGAAACTATCAGCGGTATTTCTAATGTTAAAGCAGTAAATTGTGCCATCAACAACTTAGATGGAGAAACAACTTTATATGTGACTTCATACGATCAGAGTAGTTCTGTATTGCCGTTGAAAGAAGTCAAACGAATTTACCCATTTATTGTAGAGTCCCATCAAGTAAAAGTTCAGTCGAGGACACTGGATAAACTACTCCAAGAACAGCAACTAGATCCATCGGATTTTAATATTATAAATATTGACATTCAAGGTGCTGAACTTATGGCCTTTCAGGGAGCTATAAATACTTTAAAGCATATTGAAGCAATCAATACGGAAATCAATTATCAAGAACTGTATGAGGGATGTGCCATAATTGACCAAATTGACGAATTTTTAGCAAATAAAGGCTTTGAGCGGGTGGCAACAATTACACCATTTCATCCATCATGGGGAGATGCTTTTTATGTGAAAAAAAAGACTAGACCTTCTGCGAAAGTATAATCTAAAAATCAAATCTTTTAATAGTCACCTTCTTCACTAAAACCAAGTCTAGAGTGTCGAAATTTTCACGCTTTTCAGGGACGGGATTCAAGCTGAACTAGAGATGGAGCAAAAAGAGTAAGGCTGACAAAAAATCTTTTAAGCAGGAACTTCAACTTGTGCTTCACCAGCTAAGTTGAACGCATCATGAACGGCTTTAAGGGCTTTTACTCCTTCATCTTCAGCCACTACACAACTAATTTTAATTTCTGAGGTGGCGATCATTTGAATGTTAATTTGCTCTTGGGCTAAAGCCGTGAAGAATTTGGCTGCTACTCCTGGTTGAGCGATCATTCCCGCACCTACAATACTAACTTTAGCGATCGCTAAATCGACAGACACTTCTCCAAAACCAAGATCTTTAGCCAATTCATTCAAAGCTTTTTTGGCGTTTTCTCCCTCTGCTCGCGCAACGGTAAAAGCAATATCGCGGGTAGGGAGATCGTTAATCACATGACAGCGTTGAGACTGAATAATCATGTCCACGCTAATATTTTTCTCGGCTAAGAGTCCAAAAATTTGGGCTGCCATGCCTGGGCGGTCTGGTATGTGACGTATGGCTAAACGCGCTTGATTACGGTCTAGAGCTACTCCCCTTACTGGTGGTACATTGGAGTTACTATAATTATCTTGTGTGGAACTGGGTAAAGCAGAACTATCCACTTCAAAAGCTTGACACAAAGAAGATAAAGCGCGATCGCAATCTTCTTCGTCAATTACACAACTGACTTTAACTTCCGAAGTAGAAATCATTTCAATATTAACTCCCGCCTCAGCTAGAGTCTCGAACATCTTAGCAGCTATGCCAGGACGACCAATCATTCCCGCCCCAGAAATTTCTACTTTGGCAATCGATTTATCTACCATCACTTCTGCTTCATCATAGTTCGTGGGTTGACTTCGCAGAGATGGGGCAATGGCTTCCGCTACAGCTTCGGCTTGTTTAATTACTTTTTTGACTACTGTAAAGGCAATATCATTGATATTTCCTTCGTGGACTGACTGAATGATTAAATCCACATCGAGATTTTGTCGGGCAATTTCACTAAATAGGCGAGCAGCTATACCAGGACAGTCTGGCACACGTAAGAGGGCTACTTTAGCTTGATTCCTATCTAACTCCACTCCATCTACTGCTTTAGTAATCTCTAAGCCATTTAAAGAACGAGGTTTAGGTAGAGGACTAACTACCTTTGTCCCAGGATTATCACTCCAGCTAGATAAGACAACTAAAGGCATACCATAATTGCGAGCAATTTCTACAGCGCGGGGATGGAGTACTTTTGCGCCTAAACTAGCCAACTCTAACATTTCATCTGCTGTGATTTCCTCCATTAACTGAGCTTCAGGTACAATGCGGGGGTCTGTGGTCAGAATACCTGGTACATCGGTATAAATTTCACAGCGATCTGCTTTGAGAGAAACAGCTAATGCCACAGCAGAAGTATCCGATCCACCTCTACCCAAAGTGGTAATTTCTAAATCTTCACTAGTACTGATCCCTTGGAAACCCGCAACTACTACTACTTCTCCTCGATCGAGATGTTTCTCTAAGCGATTGGTTTTAATTTGCAGAATTCTAGCTCGGCTATGTTCTGCTTCTGTAACAATGCCAACTTGCGCCCCTGTGAGGGAAATAGCAGGTTGTTCCATTTCTTTGAGAGTCATGCTCAACAGAGCAATAGAAACTTGCTCTCCTGTAGAGAGGAGCATATCCATTTCTCGGCGACAGGGATTAGTCGATACTTCTTTGGCTAGGTTAACTAGAGTATCGGTGGTTTTGCCCATAGCTGAGACAACTACAACAAGGCTGTTACCTTGTCGAACTGTCTTAATTATTCTTTGAGCGACTGCTTTGATCCTCTCTGTCGAACCAACAGAAGTACCACCATATTTTTGGACAACTAATGCCATAATTTCCTACTCCCAGACCATCAATGGCATTGCCCATCTTATCAGTTATTAGCTATCAGTTACCAGTTTTACACCCTAAATAATTTCTAGTTCATCTTCCCGTAAGTGAGCTTTAAACTTTTTCTCAAACTGAACCACAATAGGCAAATTGGGACTGATAGGTCTTCCCTGCCAATCAGTTACATGGTCGACTATTTCTCCTTCCATGCCTTTGAGCTCGAAAGGTTTTTGTTTACTTTTGGGGTAATGATAAACAACAACAGATTTGTTTACGCGCACGCGATCGCCAATCTTCATATTTCTTTTTCTAATCCGATCTTTACTTAATGTTTTTAATTAAAGCCATTCAGGTTAAAGCAGCTTTACCATTTTTGCATACTATATTGACAGTTGCTTAGGAATACTAAAAAATCTAATTGCTCCTCTCGATTTACAAAATGCTGCTAAGGCTTAGCAACGTAGTTTAGAATTAGTAACTGGAAATCTTAAGCATTTTAGTAGAGTTTCAGGGTTACAGATTAATCTGATGTTATTTAAAGCTAAAACAGATATTTATAAGGATGATAATAACCAACAGACTTTTATTACCTTGGCAGAAACTAAGTAAAATTAGTAAATTTTTAAGTTTATTCGTTCTGTGCTTTGCTTTAGTAGTAGCTTGTAATAGTAACCAACCCCAGACATCCGAGGGGTCAAATAATACTGACAACAATCGAATTTCTGTGGGTACAACTTTAAAACCTCGTACTCTCGATCCAGCAGATAGCTACGAATTAGCAGGATTGAATATTATCTATAACGTAGGAGAAAGTCTCTATACTTACAAACTAGGCACGACAGAAATTGAACCTCTATTAGCAACAGAAATGCCTCAAGTAAGCGAAGATGGTCTGACTTATACCATTCCTCTGCGTCAGGGAGTTACCTTCCATGATGGTACTCCTTTTAATGCAGAAGCAATGGCGTTTTCTCTGCAAAGGTTTATCGAAAATGGAGGTAAGCCTTCTTTCTTGTTAGGAGATGTGGTAGACAAAGTTGAAGCAACAGGAGAATACGAACTAACTATTACCCTCAAACAACCCTTTTCCGCTTTTCCTGCCTTGTTAGCTTTTCCCGGCACTGCTGCGGTATCACCTCAAGCCTATAAAATAGGTGCAGGAGAATTTTCTCCCAATCAATTAATTAGTACGGGGAAATATAAATTAGCCCAATTTAACAGTGATTCTATTAGTTTGGATGTCAATGAAAATTATTGGGGAGAACAGCCAGCTAATGAAGGGATAAACTTACAAATCTATGCGGGTAATTCCGCTAATTTGTTCAATAGTTTCCGTACGGGTGCGATCGATGTAGCCTATCAATCTTTCGCTCCGAATCAGATTAACAATCTAATTAAGGGGGCATCTCAAGATAAATGGCAAGTAATTGATGGTTCGGGCACGGTAGTTGATTTTCTCGTCTTAAATCTCAATCAAGAACCTTTAAATAAACTAGAAGTCCGTCAGGCGATCGCCTCTGTCATCGATCGTGCTTTAATTAATCAACGAGTATTAAAAGGGCAAGCAGAACCAATATACAGTCTTATCCCTACTGCTTTTGATGTCTATGAACCCGAATTTCAAAAAGCTTATGGTGATGTGAATGTAGCCAAAGCTAAAGAATTATTAGCTCAAGCTGGTTATTCAGCCGAAAATCCCGTCCTAGTCGAAATTTGGTATCCTTCTGGTTCAATTACTCGCGGTATTGTAGCCGAAACTCTCAAAGCTTTTGTCGAACGGGAGTTAGGAGGGGCAATTCAATTTGTACCCAGCAGTGTCGAGTCAGCTTCCTTGTTTGGCAATGTGAGTAAAGGAATTTATCCCGCCGTGTTAACCGACTGGTATCCCGATTTTCTCGATGCCGATAACTATATTCAACCCTTTTTAGGCTGTAGTAAAGGCTCAGAAGCTCAAGGATGCGAGGAAGGGGCAGCCCAAAGTAGAGGTTCATTTTACTACAGCGATCGCATTAATAAATTAATCAACCAACAAAGACAAGAAACCGATCCTGAAACTCGCAAGGCTATCTTTACTGAAATTCAAGCAATTTTAGCTGAAGATGTCCCATATATTCCTCTTTGGCAAACTAAAGACTATGCTTTTTCTCAAAATAACATCGAGGGAGTGATTATTAATCCGAGTCAAAATTTTCCTTTTTGGATAATTCAAACTAAATAAAACTAAAACTATAGTAAAAAGCTCAATAAATATGATAAATTGATAAATGCCTAATCGCGGATGTGGTGGAATCGGTAGACACGCACGCTTGAGGGGCGTGTGGCTCACGCCATGCGAGTTCGAGTCTCGCCATCCGCATTATTTTTTAGCCTTAGTGATAGCTCAACTTGAACTCGCATGACGCTAGCTATCGCCCCTGAATGTACCTAAAACGTACCCATTTTTCCTATTATTCCCCTAGAAAGACACGAGTAAAACCTATCTTCATCAACTCTTTTATTAATTATCTTTTCTGTAAAGCGCGATCGCCAAATAACCCGATCGCATATATCACTAAATGGCAATTCTGTCAAATAAGCTATTTACTCTGTTTTTCTGGTCATGATATGTAATACTGTGTATAACTTATAGATATTTTGGGTTCAGAACAGAAAGGGAATGGGCGTAAATAAAAATCGTGACACAAATTCGTGTCACGATTTTCTAAAATGCTCAC
>JASJDJ010000047.1 GCA_030065635.1 Xenococcaceae cyanobacterium MO_188.B32 | reverse complement strand
TCCAACCTGCCTTTGCGCTAAGGGGTCTCCCGCTAGAGAGCAAGCGACGTTCAGGAGCAATGCTTTTAGCGGTGAGGGGAATTAGCGCACTACCCGCTTGACGGACGGGATTGGTTTTGTATGTACTTTTTGAGCTGTTCAATAGTTACACCACCGCAAGAAGCTACGAAATAGGATGCAGTCCAGAGCACAGGCTTATGATAAGCATTCTTGATTTGTGGAAACTCTTGACGAAGATAGCGACTAGATACAGTTTTTAGATTAGCAATTAGTTTAGTTAAAGCTATATCTGGAGGATAGTCGATAAGTATGTGGCAGTGGTCTGATTCCGCGTTGAACTCCCTGACCCTGGCTTTCCATTTAATACAAGTTTCGGCAAATATCTCTTCAAGTCGATTAATCATATCTAGAGTGAGAATTTTTTTTCGATATTTAGTCACCAAGACAATGTGTGCATTAAGAGAGTAAACAGACCTGTTAGCTTTGTGATATTTATCATTTGGCATAACGCGATAAGTGATACAATAACTCTATGCTAAGCACTTATCAGTACCGAATCAAACCTAGCGACGAGCAAATAGCTATGATGGAGACCTGGCTAGAAATGTGTCGTTGGCAATGGAATAGGTGCTTAGGAGAAAGATTAGACTGGTTAAGGAGAACTAGATGCCAGATAGATAGATGCAGTCTACATTCTGAACCGATAGGAGAAATACCAGAGCGGGTAAATTACTACACTCAGCAAGCTAGCTTACCTTTATTGAAGAAAGAGCAAGCGGAGTACAAGCAGCTTTACGCTGAATGCTTACAAGATGTACTGCGACGATTAGATAAAGCTTGGAAGAGATGGCTAGTCCCAGACAGCACAGGGAAAAGAGGTGGTCGCCCTCGTTTTAAAAAACAAGGAGATTACCGCTCGTTTACATACCCGCGTGTTAACTGCTCAAAAGCAGGAGTAAAGCTAGAAGGAAATACTCTCAAACTCTCAAAAATAGGAGAGATGAGAATAGTCGTTCATCGTCCTATACCTGATGGTTTTAAGTTAAAAACTTGTATCATTGTTCGCAAGGCTGATGGTTGGTACGCTTGTATCTCCGCAGAAGATAAAACAGTGCCAGATATTATGCCTGTCGATACGGTTCGTTCAGCTACAGGAATCGATATGGGGTTAGCTTCTTTCTTGACTACGGCACAAGGGCAAAAAATACCTATCCAGCAATACTTCAGAAAGCTAGAAAAACACTTAGCTAGACAGCAAAGAAAACTAGCTAGACAGCAGAAAGGTAGTCAAAATTGGCGTCATCAAAAAAATAGAATAGCTCGAATTCATCTGTCGATTAAAAGAGCTAGGGAAGATTTTTTCTACAAAACAGCTTGGTGGTTAGCTCGTACCTACGATTTAATTGCTGTGGAGAAGTTAAACATCAAAGGTTTAGCTCGTACCAGATTAGCAAAGAGCATACTTGACGCAGCTTGGGGTACATTCCTCAACATTTTGGATGCAGTAGCAGTAAAATGCGGTAAACATTTTGTTAAGGTGAGTGCCTATAAAAGTAGCGTCGAATGCAGTCAGTGTGGTGCAGATGTACCGAAAGATTTATCTGTTCGGGTGCATTCTTGTAGCTGTGGATTAAAAATAGACCGAGACGAGAATTCAGGAAGAGTCTTGCTGGGTCGAGCATTACAGACCGTGGGTCTCACGGTTTCTGCCTGTAGAGGCTTAGGCAATAGCCAGCCTGTGAAGCAGGAAACTTCTGGGATAAAATACAAACAACTATCTTTATTTTAGAAGCCCACATTAGAGTCGCCAGACTTAATGTGGGAGAACGTCACAGACCCGTGACTTTTAATTACGTTGGGCAACATATCGGGGGAGATCGGGCTTCTCGTCAATATAAAAGGATTTTCAAGTTGTAGAGTTTCCGCAATAGCTTCTAAATATTCGGCAGGAAGTTTCCCCCCAGATTCTATTCTTTGAATAAACTGTCGATCGCGTCCAATAGATTTTCCTAATGCTGCTTGAGACATTCCGTAAAATCTCCTAACCGCAGCAATATTTTTGCCTACGATGTTGAATCCATATTGTGGTTGAAATGAAGTCATTATGCCCGAAAATCAAACAAGATGTCACTATTTTAAGCCAGTTGTTTTTAGTCTAGGAGGATAGCAAGAATTTTTATTGTTAGTTTTATGGATAGATTGAGACGACCAAATAATCCTACCTTGATCCAAGAGCAGCGATCGGTTGTTCCTATTCCCACGGAAGCGGAAACGATGAAGAACTTAGCACAAGAAAAGCTTTCTAGGGTGTCGCGAGAGAATACGTCCTCACAGCACGGACAAGCCTCTGAATCGTCTTCAGGAGACAACCTCTTGGAAGAGGGTTCGACAGCCGAAGACAAGAAAAAGAAGGAAAGTGCTACAACCTCCTCTCCAGCAACTCCTACCTTCGACCTCGAACAAGTGCAGCAGATGATTGATGGCGCGATAGGTAAAGCGATCGAGTCGGTGCAAGCGCAGCATCAAAAAGAAGTTGACAGGTTGCAAAATCAACTGTCTGAAAAAGAACTCGCTCATCAAAAAGAAACAGAAGAACTTGCCAGTCAAATAGAAGCAGCAAATACTTCGGCAAAAAGCCAAGCAAGCGAATACCAAAAGCAAATTGACAAAGCTACAGAAACAATTTCTAAATTTAACGATCTATACAAACTGACAGGAGCTAAAACTCCAGTGCAAGACGGGGCTTACAAGCCCTCGAATTCGATTCGAGGGACAGCCCCTTACCAAAATGGAACGCATTCTGTAGTAGGAGCAAATGTCAACAGGTACACTTCTCCTACTGGGGAAAAGTTGACGGGCGCGATCGCTGAATGTTTGCAGATCGTGAGCCGTAGTCCTAAAGTTTTAAAGTTAACGGGTAGAGGAAATTCTTACTACCATACCGACACTACCGAGTTAGATCGTTATGTTAGGCAAAATCGCTCCCAAGTCATCCGAGAAATGGATGCGTGGGGGCGAAAACACGGTCTTTTTCAAGGCGGAAGGCGAACTGTAGTTACTGAAGCTGCTACGACAATTCCCGATATCCCAGGCGGATTCTTAGAGGTCTTGTCCTCTTTGATGCGGACTAGTCACCGCCCAGGCTATGTCTTCTGGCAGCTTGTCAATACTAGAGTCGAATTCGACAAAGGGATGGGCGATACGATTCAGATTCCTCGCGCAGCTTATCAACCCCCACCAGGCAGTCCAGACGATCGCTTGCTATCTGGTGGCGGTACTTTTGCTCGAACTGTCAACGACGGACAGAACCTTTCTACTGGTATCGTACCCGCTCAAATACAAGAATGGGGATTGGGCAAAGATGCTAACAGCGCACCCGTAGAAGTTCCATCGTTTGTATCGGCATATTCAATAATCGATTTGATGCAGATACTAGAGCGCAATCTCATGTATGACTACTATAGTTGGGAAGATCTTAAGATTCGCTCTCTTTGGAGTCCTACTAGTAGGATTGTTTACAATAATAACGATTTCATTACTACTGCCCCTGGAGATGTTGCTGCTGGTAGCGTCGGTACACTGACAAGAGGATTCTTGACTAACCTTTATGCTGAGATGCAGGGCAATCTTACTCCTACTCTCCCTGATGGTTGCTATTTCCTGGCTCTGCATACCAAGGCTTTAGCCCAACTACAAAACGACTTTGATAAATACTGGAATCCTCCTACTCCCAACGATTTACAGCAGTTCGTGAATATGTTTAACTACTCTATGTACGAGGGTGACTCTGCTAGGGTATCGGGATATCACGGACAACATTGCAATTTCCATATTTTTGCCACCAACTCTTTTAGCTTGGGCGCACCTGGAACGGAAGGGGTTCAAACCGAAACTTTAGGTGTGGGAGCGACTACTACTAGAACCAGCTATGCTGCTGGAATCGATACTATTGGTAGAGGGATCGGCACTCCCATGCAGATCCGCAAAGATACTAATGATGATTTCCAAAGACTAGGGCGTTATATTTGGCGATCTGAGGAAGGATTTGTCGCTATGGATGTCGATCCTGTTGGTTACAACGATACTTCTACTGTTCCTCAACAGTTAAGAGTTTTTCAAGTTAGAACTACCGATGTAGAGGTTTAAAGGTAATAGGTAATAGTTAATAGGTAATAGGTAGTATGCGCTCCGCGCATTTATTACCCATTACTTATTACCCATTACTTATTACCCATTACTCATTACCTATTACCCATTACCTAATTAATCCCGTGGCTGAAAAAAAAGAATCCGAAACTCCCAAAGTAACTCAAACGATCAAACCCGTTTATCCTGTTGAAACTTATAAGGGCGCAAAAGTGATTTTTTGTAGTGCTTGTGGAGATCAATTAAGAACAAACATGAACGGGCAAGTTTTCTGTTCTCAAGGAAAAACTAAATCTCAATGTCCACTTTTAAAAACTTAGAAATAAGAAGTTAGAAGTTAGAAGTTGGCACATATGTACTCACTTCTAACTTCTAACTTCGCACTTCTTACTTACTATGACGACTTCTCAACAATTAAGAAGACAGATTAAAGAACTGCTCGCAGGAGGGACTGTAACTGCGGGAGATGGCAGTGTAATAGGTGGAGCGACCACGGCAAAGCAAGATGAAATAATTGCTTTGCTCACTCAACTACTCGATCGCTCGACCGAAACCGCACCTCTGACCCCAAGCTTAGAAATAGCAACTACCAGCGGAACTATCCCAGCAGGAGCTAAATTCGTGTCGATCGGCATCAGGGCAGGTACAGGAACAATACTAGGAACACCTGTAGATACGTCGATCGCGGTGGTAGAGTTTCCTTATGTGGCAGCAGGGTATGCAGAGATTCCTTATGCGATCGATGCGGGTGGCGAGTTTGTAATAGTGACAGGGAGGTAATTGGAAAGTTAGAGGTTAGAAGTTAGAAGTTAAATCGACACTTCTAACTTCTAACCTCTAACTTCTAACTTTAAAACTATGGGATTAATTCTAAGAAGTGGTACTGGCACAAACCAAGCAGAAGAAGTCAATCTTTCTAGCACTACTGCGACTGCTACAGGGGTAACTACGGTAGATGAGGCGATCGCCCAACTCAGCCAAGATGTTCAAAATATTCAAATAAGTTCCATTCCTATAGAGATAGAACAAAATGCTGATTTTATTATTTCTAATCTCGCTCTCTATCCTGTTGACTGTACGGCAGTTCCAATTACAACTACTCCTCCAAGCAATCCTACTATTGACGATCTCTTTGCTGTAGCTGATGCAAGGGCGAATAGCAGTATCAACAATATTACCATTGACTTTGCTGGTGCAGGACAGCTTCTACATGGTAGTTTGGATATTTTTGTCCTCAATCAAGATGGGGGGTATGCGGAATTTAGATATATTGGGGGCGAAGTGGGCTGGATCTCTGAGAAGTAAGAAATTAGAAGTGAGAAGTAGTTAGCAAGTTCTAACTTCTCACTTCCTTTGGGGAAAACTAATACCGTAGTCATTCTCTTTAAAAAAATGCCGATCCTATATAATCCTATTGACTTAACTACTTTAGACTACAACAATACTATTAGTGGCTTAGCTGCTGATAAAGCCGAGGCTGCGATCGACGAAGTTGTAGTTCGCATAGCGGATTTAGAAACGAGTACCGCTAACCTCTCCTATTTTGATATCAATCCCTTTGGACTGGTAACGCCTGGGGATGCTTCGGGCAATAATGCCATTGTCCTTGGCTCTGGCGATGCCGAAGGCGAAAACTCGATCGTAATTGGTTCGGGGTCTACAATCGGGCTAGCTACTAATAGCATTGCTATTGGTGATAGTGCGACCGTTGGCGAGAATGTCAATAACGCGGTTCAACTTGGCTCTGGGACTAATAATGCTTCTAGTTCCTTCCAGTTTTTAACCAACACCCTAGCCAATGCCGAAGGGTTGTACACCTCTCACGTAGCTACAAATTATGTCCCTGCCGACGAGGATAATGTGACCTCTCATTTTGAGGCGATCGACACTAAGTTTGGGACACTGGACGGTCAAATTGCAGGAGGCGTTACCTACAAGGGCGGATACGATGCGGGTACGAATGCCCCAGATCTAGATACTGCACCTTCTGGGGTTGAAATCGGGGACATGTATACCGTTACTGTTGACGGGCAATTTTTTACTATTGATGTAACGGTAGGCGACGTGCTGATTGCCGAAGCAGACAATGCTAGCACCGAAGCCGAATGGACGATCGTTAACCGCAATATCGATGAAACAGCCAGTCAGATTGGTTTTGATAATACAACCTCTGGAGCTACCAGCACTGAGGTACAGGGCGCGATCGATGAAGCATTTGCCAGTATTGCCCAACTTAACAGCACTGCCGAAACTGCTCTAATTGTCGGTACAGAGCAAACAGCAGATTTTACCGCTACTATTGGCAACCTAGAGCCAGTAGATTGTACGGCATTACCAGTTACCGTTACTCCCCCTCCTGCTCCTGCTCCTGGCGATAAGTTTGCCGTAGTTGATTCAAGAGCCAATTCCGCCACTAACAATATAATTATTGATTTTGCTACGGCAGGTCAAAACCTCTATGGCACTGCCGACACCTTTACTTTTAACGAGGATGGTGCGATGACGGAATTTAAATATCTCGATGCCACAATTGGGTGGATTGCTAACAAGTAATTAGTAATTAGTAATTAGTAATTAGTAATTATCATGCTTTACCGAAATCTCAGGATTGATGAAAGTGATGGCAGAATTAAATACGATGACAATGGTACGGAAAAATCTGTCGCCACCCTCACCGATTTAATTGGCTTGGGAGGCAATGCTGTCAATACAGAAGGTCTGGTTTTAAAAGTTCTACTACAAGATGAACGAACTTATTATGTGCGCCAGTCTTCTAACTTTGGGAATTCAGGCGAGACAGAAGCAGATGCTTTTGCTGCCATCGAGGAAGCTCTGATTGTCCTGTCTAACAAATATGAGATTTCGGGGCATCTGATTTTTGACTTAGGAGATACGCACACTCTTAACTGTTGGTATCTTCCAGCTTTTACTGGTTCGGGACAGATTACCTTTAAAGGGAATAATACCACAATCACTTTTGTGGCATATCAGGGAAGTACCGAAGCGTATTTTACTAACTGGTCTGCGCTGACGCTTAATTTAGAGGGCATTAATTTCGTTAAGGGCGATTGTACAAAGCTGATCGTCGAAGGCGGTAAAATGTCTTTCGATAATGTGGATTTTGGTGAATTGGATGTAGACTTTGATAACTGCCGAAGCACTTCTCTTAACCAGATTACTAACGGCAATAACGGGCGACTCAGATTTTATCGGAGTAATCTAAACGTTGACTTTTCTCAAATTGCTGCTGAATATTATTATTGCCAAGTTTCTACAATCAACTGTACTTATAAGGGTATTTTTATCGTTGAGGCTTGTAATATTATCCTGCGGAATCCCAGATTAAACAACCGTTGGTGGACTGTTACCTCTAAAATTGTTAACACGACGATCGAGTTTAAGAGTACGTGGCTCACCTTTGAGAACCTGGGAGGCGATCCGCAAACTAAAACTCTGCTTAGTTTCCAAAATTGCAACCTCAAAGATTTTCCCTCAAATATTGACGTGCAGGGAAATAGAACCTTTTGGGATACCTCGATTCTCAAATACGTCAACTGCCAGACCCCAGAGGAATTTAACAATGTCAATTACAATTTTTCGGCTCATACTTTTAGCGGTGGAGCGAGCGCGATTCGATTGGTCAATACTGCCTTTCTTAAGAATATCAACATTTCTGGAGCAACGATCGAGAGAGATCCTTTTTCTATCCTTGGTGGCATCAACTATGACAACAGCACTACTGGTATCCCTGCTAATACCTTACAGGAGGCGATCGATTATTTGTTCACTTTAATCAATCCTTGAGAATATGACTTTTAAGTATCGTAGCTATAATGCCCGCGAAATTCAATATGATAACAGTGGCAGCAACTTGTCCGCCGATCAAGTTGAAGCTGCTTTAGATGAACTGGATGTCGATAAATATCCGATTGATAGCATGAAACTGAATAGTAGTTTAGGAGCTATTAATTTCGGCACAAATTCTAATGCTTCTGGTACACACAGTTTGGCAATAGGAACTAGCACGAATGCCACTAGCTTTTATTCGGTGGCTTTAGGTAGAGGTTCAAACGTTCAAGCGGGGCGATCGCTTTCTTTTCTGGGAAATGTCTATGGTGGGGCAACCGACGGCATAATGTTGGGCTATGCGGGGGCGATTACCAAGCAGCGAGCTATAGGTTTGGGCGCATTCGTGCAGAGCAATTCTTTTTCTGAAGGGGCTGTAGGGATCGGCTACAGTTCAAAGATTCTAGGCTATCAAGCTATAGCGATCGGCTATCAATCCTATGTATCGGGACATCAAAGCACTGTGATTGGCAGTCAGGGCAGTTCTAATGGGCAGTCACCTTATGTATGCAATCATAATACAATCGTGGGGGCAAGCTGCTCTGTCTGGGGAGGATTGGCAGATGCGAATAACAACCTGGTTGCGGGAGTTTCGAGCAAGGCTGAGAACTGCTCTAACTCGATCGCGATCGGTAATGCTGCTATCTGTAATCAAAGTAATTCTGCTCAGATTGGCACGGGAACTAACTCGGAAACTTCGACCTTAAAATTCCAAAATTCAACTATTGCCTCTGCGGACAATGGTATCTGCGCCAAGGTTGGAGACGGCGCACCGACTGGAAGTCCGAGAGAAGGAACGCTCTGGGTAGATAGAATCAATTTGCGCCTGTATGTTCGGGTAAACGGAGCTTGGAAGTACACACAGTTAATATAGCTATTAGCTATTAGCTATTAGCTGTTAGTTTTTGTACTAAAGAATTAATCATTTTGGATATTTCAATGATTTTTTCATCTAACAACTTAAAGGTTTCTAAGTCTATATAATGCAAATCACGGGCTACAAAAATTTGACTTCTAACTTCATAAGCACTTCCTTGAGCTATGTCGAGAAAATGCTTAAATTGAGCATCGCCATTTCGACCGCAGCCTTCGGCAATATTGGAACTGACCGATATAGATGCCCTCCTTAATTGATTAGTCAATCCATACTTTTCCTCCGCAGGAAAGCTATTAGTTATTTTGTAAAGATTGACTGTAAAAGTGTGCTTGAATAGCTATTAGCCATTAGCTATTAGCTATTAGTTTAAATTCTTATTAGTCTAAGAACTAAGCTAATTAATGTTATAAAGCTAAGAGCTAAAAGCTAAGAGCTAAAAGCTAAAAAAGCCAAACTTTTAATTTAGTAAAATCTTGCATTGTTATTTTAAAAAAAACTTAGAGTTATTATAAAGCTAAAAGCTAAAAGCTAAAAGCTAAAAGCTAAGATTTAAAAATTATGCAGATCCAGACTCAATTCGGGACATTAACAATTAATCATTGGAAAATTGGTGAACTTAATATCAATTTTGATAGCAAAGTGGCATTTGTACATGTCAATTTTTTTGCTGCTGCCGACGCACAGACACCCGTACACAACCAAGTCTTTGAGGTTGGCTACGAGGAAGCCGACCCCGAACTCAAAAGTCTCTATGAGAGCATAGAATCGATCGCTCAGGCTCGCATAGCTGCACAACTGCAAGGTTCTTAATCGTCTTTAGATTTGCTCGAATAAACATTTTAATTCTGCTCTTCAAAATGGGTATTAATAGAGAGAAAATAATTGCTCGCAATTCTACCTTTCCTTGGTAGCTGTCCCGTGCTACCAAGAAACTTCCTTCTATCATGTCCATTGACAACGCTTTTGAATATTTAGAAAGGATTAATCAGCGCAAAATTAGATATTTGCGCCATGAGATTTTCTTTTGGAGACTCGTTATTCTAGCTCTTTCTTTACAAATCTTCTTATTATTATCATGAACAAATTTATCGAAATATTAGTTGATTTCCAGCCTTTTATCTGGCTGCTGATTGGTGCAGTTCTACCTTTTCTAGAAAAACAAATAGAAAAACTGGCTAGATCCAAAGAGTACCAATTAGCTTACAAAGTTTACCAGTCGATCGATCCAGAATTTTTAGACAAGCTGGGAGGTAAGTATCGCTTTGTCGAATTGATTCAAGAATCTATCAAAGCAGCAAGCGATCGAGAGTTGAGTTATGCAGAAATTCAAAACTTAACTAAATTAGTTATTCGCGATTTTCGCCTGGGAGCAGCACTGGGAAAGGCAGACGGCAGAGGGCAGATGGCAGAAGGCTAGAGAAGAAATAAGAAATAAGAAATAAGAAATAAGAAGTGAAAACACCTCTTAGTTCTTACCTCTTAGTTCTTACCTCTTAGTTCTTACCTCTTAGTTCTAACTTCTAACCTCTTACCTCTTACTTTATGTTTAACAGCCTTCCTCGTCCCCTCCAAATCGGTCTAGCTATTTCCCTTTCTACCTTCGGGTTTGGGTTAACAGCTATCATGATTGGGTTTGGCTGGAAAAGTCTTTCTTCTGATAACGTCGATCTGCAAATTGTCAATGAAAACTTAAAAGTCTCCGCCAAATTAAACGAGGCGAAACTAGTTACTAAAAAAGCTAAAGAAGCCACTGATATCTCCAAAGAATTGCTCGAAACTATCGACAAAGATGTGGAGGAGTATAAGAAGTTTAAGGCAGAATTACTAACAGAAGTTCAGTCCATTAAAGGTTCTTATTGTACCAATCAATTACAACCTTTAACCGAAAAAATTGAAGCGATCGAAAGCAAACCTGTAATTAGTGAAGGAACGGAAAAAACTTTAGAAAAAGTGCAAGCTTCTCTTGAGGATGCTGAAACCTCCTTTGAGAAATTAGAACAAGAAACCGAGCAAGAAATAAAAGTAAAAGAAGAAGAGATTAAATCGAAAGAGATAGAAATCATTCCCAAACAAGAAGATGTTTAAAGTCCCTAGTTTTGCTTGGTTTGTTATTAGCTTAAGCACCTTGATTTACAGTACGGGTATAGCTATTTCTGAGTTTCAAAAGTCAAGCTTAGCTATCGGTATAGCCTACCTAAAAACTCAAACTATCGCTGAATCCAGCAAGTTACTAAAACTCTCTAAAGAACTAGAAGAAATAGCCAGCGAACTCGAACAAAAAGAATTAGCTTATAATGCTTTAACTGCCGAATATTCCCATTTGATTGAACACAATCAACCCTTAAAAATGCTCGAACCTGCAATCCAAAGAGTTGGAGAAATTGAGCGACAAAATAAGTTAGAAGCTCTCAAGAAAGAAGCGGAGCAAATAGCCGATATAGCTAACAAAAATATTGAGCTAGTGTTAAACGAAAACCACTAAGGTAAAAGGTAGTAGATAAAGAAAACTTTCTACCCTGACTGCCTGACACATCTATGTCAATCCCTATATTTTTCGTGGAAATCGTATTTCACGAGATCGGTATATCGATGCGATCGCGCGATCGCCTTACTCTAAAATGACCTTTGATTAGAAAATTACAAAACCTATACAGGAAAAGGCTTTAAGGTACTTGTGTCAGGCAGTCAGCTTTCTACCTATTACCTATTACCTATTACTTATTACTTATTACTTATTAATCATGCGATTCGCGATCGATATAGGGCATAACTTAAGATACGACACTGGTGCGATAGGAATCAAACCAGAAGATGAGTTAACTATGGCAGTCGGCACTAAGTTGAGCGAACTGCTAGAAAAAGCTGGACACACTACAATTGATTGCTTGCCAGACTCCGCACAAGGCTTGAAAGATTCTTTGGCGAAAAGAGTCAGGAAAGCCAATATTGCTCATGCTAACGTCTTCGTCTCCATCCACTTTAACGCTTCTTCGAGTGGCAAGGCTTATGGGTCGGAAATCTACGCTCTTTCTCGGCTCGGCAAGAGAATTGCTCGCGATGTTTTAGATGAAATTTGCCAGCTCGGTTATTACGATCGCGGGGTGAAATCAGCTAATTTTTATGTCCTCAAGCATACCAAGATGCCCGCAATCTTGGTCGAATGTGCCTTTGTTGATTCTGCCAAAGATATGGCTCTTTTAGATGTCGATAAGATGGCGCGAGCTATTTGTCAGGGTTTAATTGGTGAAGTTCCTCTCTTGTCAGAAAAGACTCCAGGCAAGCTGATCGTTACTCATAAAACCCTTCTCAAGCCATCAACCGAGCAATCGGGCTATATTTCTAAAAAAGAGATGAGAGCGATCGACCCTGGAGAATATCAATTGCTCAATGCTGAAGCCGAGGAAGAGGGTCATTTTTGGATAGAAATCAAAGGAATTGAAGGTCAATGGTTCATCTTTAGTGGTCATTGTCAAATTTTAACTTGAGCTTACAGTGTTCCTACCCGCATTAGATAAATTATCCATAAAAGTGGGATACAGAAGATTAAAATCTTCAACTTGTTTTCATCCATCGGCTAAAGCCTTGATGGCTTTCAACTGCAAAAATTTCTGTAAATCGGAGATAAAATGATTGTAACAATGGAGTTCCGTGAACATTATAAGTTCTTTCAACTCTCTTCCTAGCAAAACCTTCAACTGCAACCATAAATTTTAACCTCGAACTTTGTTACTGATTGGACTTTGGACAAAATTTGATTTTTTGTCTTTCTTTTCCCAGTATGTTTGATTATTTCAATCAATAGTTAAGTCAAATTCAGGACTGCTAAAACTCAGTTAAATTAAGGTATGGTGGTGATGATTTCTATGTAGTGAAACTGATTCATTCCTATCAGAAATGACATCCTTATGATGATGAATAAAATACCAAATTGCTCTAATATAATTATCGATTTCTTTAGAAAAAGAAAGGCTTTTGTGTACCAATCGAGAAATGCGTTGTCTCAAAGTATTATTTCTCCAGGTTTTCTGCCATCGTTTTAGCTCTTCTTCTTACAGCCGATCGCTTTCTTTGAACTAACCTCTCACTAGCTAGCTCGATCGCTTGAGGTAATTGCCCCGATCGCTCCGCAACGATTAATAGAGCTTCGATCAAAGTATCCCTACTTACAGATGGGTTCTCAAAACAGATCTGCTCTACTCTAGCGTGGATACTCTCTTCTAGGGTTAGGAGTTTTGGTTTGGCAGTAGTCACGTTTTCTTTTGAAGAATTCGAGCGAATAGTTGAGGACACGCCTGTGGCTGTGGAGTTTGGTTGGGAAACCGTGTCCTCAGATTGAGAAGTTTGTACCGTCTTGAGTTTTTTTTGTTTGATTTTATCAATTAAACTGTCTGCCATATTTTACTCGATAGTTTTTGCTAACTTTTCTACTAAAACATCAAAGGGATAAGCCAGGTCTGCATAGCCCAACTCATCTAAAGTTTTTTGCTGATTGATTGCCTTTTTGAACTGCTCCGATTCTCGGACTGAAGGTAATACGTATTTTTCTCCCGCTAATTCTTTCATCGCGGATATACAACACGACTTGGAAGGTTACGCGATCGCAGCGACGAAAAATCAAGAATTTGAGGCTATTCTGTTCATGATGCTGCGATCGCTACAAGCCAGATATAGAGCTTTCTTCATTATTAACCTTCCAAGTCGTGGTAGCTATTGGTTTTCACAAACTTTTTCGCCACTTCTTGCACCTCAAGACTATCCGATACCTGGTACAAGTCCCAACAGCGATCGCAGTTATGTTGGCTGTCCAATTCAACAAACCAGGTAATTCTGTTGAATTGCCGTTTAAAGGGGATAGTAGCTAATCCCCAAAACTTCTTCGCTACCCGAAACAGGAATAAAAGTTCCCGTTTCGGGTTCTAGTTGAATAATCTTATCGTCTAAAATCTGAAAAACTTCGGCAGTCTGTTGGCTTTGTTCCAATCGAGTTACTACATTCTTGGCATAATAAATAAAATTGCCAACTAAATTACAGTAATTGCGCCCGTCACTATTTAAGATATTAAAAACTCGCCTGGTCGCATCATCTTGGGGATACAATTCGTAACGATCTGGTTCGGTCATCGGATAATCTTCTACTGAAATCAACTGCATAGTAATTGAGTGAACAGTCCGAATTACATCAATCTCTAAATCTGGATGGGGATTGTCCTCGTAGTCGAGCGAGGTTATTACTCCCGTGTATCTTAAATTGTTAGCCAATAGGTAAACGGGATTCCCTTCTAAGTTCTCCCAAAAAGGAATGGCTGTTTTTTCTACCTCGTAGTAATCGGTTGTATTAGTGATGCGATTTTTCTCTTCTCGGTAGGCAGTAATATATTCTAAGCTGCTAAGAAGTAAGGAAGCCCCCTCTTCCTTCTGGAGTGTAAAGTAGCCAAGGTCTGGAGTAAACCTAGAGTCGTCTACAACTATGTGGAAGGAGCGATCGATTGGCAAAGCAAAACTGCTTTCCCCGTCAAGATAAAGCATATGCTGCTCGTAGACTCGCTCGACATTAGTTACGATCATCCAGTTGCTAGGTATAAGAGCAGAAGTAGTATTATCTCTAAGTATCTTACTAATGCTACTAGTCTTATTCTCCAACTTCTGACTTCTGACTTCTAACTTTTGACTTAACAAGACCGCTTCAACTCCCGCCCCAGATAAAAGCAAAGGAGAAACCTCTTCATTTAAAGTATCTAGATCGTGAGTAATAGTTTTGGTTTCTTCTCCTTGAACCTCAAAGTCATAACCGTAAACTCCTTGAGGCAAAGTCCAATTCTCGGAAGGGTAAACTAGTACTGATGTCTCATTATATTCTTCTCGTAATTCGTAATTCGTAATTCTTAATTCTACTCGGTTAACAGGGCGATTCAGTTCTTCAGAAATGATTTTGGTATAGCTGCGAGTAACCGTTGTCGTTTCCCCAGTAAAGTTGGCAAAAGTAGAACCTCCCACCCACTGGTAAACCCCAGTAAAAGCTTCAAAGCCAGGAATACCAGGACTAATAGTTTGACAGGCATAATAGGTTGTTGCTTGGAACAGAGCGGGAGTTTGTTCTAAAGTATAAGTCTCGTCATAATTTTCGTTTCTGGTAGTTACGTAAGGCTGGTTATTCCACCAAACTCTTATGTCTCCTAAAAAAGCTTCAGTAATGGTTTTACTGTAATCAAAACGAGTGTTGCGATCGAAGTTAGCAGCGTAAGTAGTTCCTGACGTAAAAAAGTCGCAAGCTGGCAAAATAGCAGTATAAGGATCTTGATTGGGACTTCCCCCAACAGACGCTTGACGATAATCCCACTCTTCTCTTTGGGAGTAATTGTACTTGCCAGTTTCATCAGGCGACCCCGCTGGGGTTTCCCCAGCTTGGGAACGCGCCTGAACCTTAGTTTCTGTCTTCGTGCCAACTCTGGTGTTGTCTGGAAGGAAGAAAACGGGATAGGGAGGGATTTTTACCCAAGGAGGCAAGGTAGATCCTGTCTCTACTACCACTGGTTCTATTTCAGGAATTTCTTCTCTTTGAATGGGAGTAGTCAAAATGCCCGAACCAATCCAAAAAGCAGCAGGCAAAGGACAATAATCTTCATTAACAACATTAATAGTGGGAGCAAAATCTTTATTCTGAATAATATTACAATCTGACTGCTCCCAAACCGCCAAAAAGCTTAGCTGACCTAAGTTGTTAATTCCACCAGTAGTAAGTTGCAACAGGTAGTCTGTAAGTTGTAACTGAGATCGATCGCCTCCCAACCAGACCGCCTCTTCAGAGATAAACAGTACTTGAAAAGGCAAGATGACAACTTCTTCTTCCTCTTCTTCTTGGGGGAAATCTTCAAACCTTTGAGCAGCGAGAAACTCTAATACTTTTTCGGGTGAAGTTTCGCAGAGCGCATAACCCCCAGCAACCAGAACTTTCGTACTATTAATCACATTCCCTGCGATCGCGATGATGTGCCTACCGTTGGGTAGCTTGACCGTTATCAGTTCGCCTGTATTACCTAGATCTAAAGCTTCACCAATTTTCACTTTTGACTTTTGACTTTTGACTTTTGACTTAATTAATCCTCATTCCCTGCCACCCAATCCCACCACAGGACAAATACTTTGCTCCGCCTGGACTAGTAACGATCGCTCCCCCTGATAGGGAACTCAAGCCAGTGGCTAGAAACTCTACCGTTCCTAGATAGTTCAGCTTGGGCGCGTTACCGTCACCCTCGGCAATCAAGCCATAGGATAACTCATCTTCTGCTCCTTCGACGATAGCGTAAAAAGCGAGTTGAGGTTCTCCTGTTGCCCCATTAACCTGCCCATTGTAAGCATAAATAGCACTATTGCTCGGATCTTCGTTATCAAAATAACTAACAGGAGTACTAGCTGTAGACAGCCGATCGAAGGTGGTAACAGGGAAGCTGCTAAATTCGGTAGTTGAATAGTTAAACCCTTCGGCGATCGACCTCCATTGGCTACCCTTAACTACATAGTTATCCTGGGGATTGGTAGAGATGTAGCCGATACCCCAACGGGGTGTATCCGAGTCGAAAAAGCCAATCCAAACCCCCTTATACTGACTATTGCCATCTTTTAAGCAGATCGCGATCGATTGTCCGTTAGCTGTCTCCCAGATGCGGTTAATAGCACCTTCAATGTAATTGAGAGAGAAATAGGGAGATAGATAAGTTTCATCTCCATTGGCATCTCCCGCTATTTTAATTTCTCCGTCTCCTACTTCCAGCCTCAAATAACAATAAGTGTCCGAGGATTCATGCTTACCCTTGAATAAGGTTCTAATCTCGTCTTCTGCCACCACTGACCACCCTGCATTGAGCAGAGTATTCCTGATTTCTGCTTTTAATCCTGCTCCCGTCTGAATTATTTCTCCTGCCAGAGAAACTCCCGCTCTGAAAATAGTAGGACTAGATTCTGATTCGACTACTATCGAATCGATTAACAAACCCTGCCAGCCTTCACCGCCTACGCTCAAATAGCGATCGCCATTCTCGTCTTGATAGCTAGCTCCTCCTGGTAATTTGCCCAGTCCATTGGCTACATGCTTGATATAGCCTCGGTTGTAAAGCCTGGCAGGTAAGCTGTTTTCGGGATTATAATTATCGCTCGCGCCTCTTCCTTCCAAGTAAAATCGGCGCGTGATTACTGGTCGATCGTCCTGCTTGTTAACTTGTCCCAAATGTGCGGTATAGCCAGCGTTTTTGCGGTTAGTGTTAAAAAAGCTAATATAAGGATTGGGAATAGTTACAAAGTCGAGAATCCCTTGATAGCCACCGTTGAGAGTTGCACTGGTAAAATTATCTGCTTCCGCAAAATCTGCTCCAATTTGTTTCCAAATCGCCCCATCGTGTTTAGACTTGGCAACATAGGCATCGTTCAACCTATTATTAAGCTTGCTCACCATCCAGGCATCGGCATCGGTTTCATCAAATCTTGCTAAAAAGCCAAAGGCAGCACCGCCCGAATAGGTATATCTGTTTCTAATACAAACCGCTCCACTATCGCCATCGGCTGTAAGCCAAAGTCGGTTGGTTTCTCCTTCGTCTATCTGTAAGGAAAGCAGGGGAGATAAATGTGTATCAGCACCATCTAGATCGCCTTGGATATTGAGAGATTCATCATCAACAGAAAAGACGATATAGCAACTATGCCCGTTAGTAGTCGTTCCCTGCATGACGAGGTAAGGAGTCTCCGCAGCGATGCCATCTTCTACTACTGCCCAGCCAGCCACAGCAAGGTTATTGCCGAGAGCGGTCAAGCACTCGATCGCGGTTGTAAATGGAATTCCTTGGTAGAGAGATTCACCAGTAAAAAACATATTTTTAATTACTAAAGCACTTCTGTAGTATGAATTTTCCGCATATACAGCACCTCTCCCGTAACAGTTTTACCTACATCTGCTGCATTAAATTCTAATATACCCCCCACCGAGTCGCTTACTTTGACCTCATTTACTCCTGGCGTGCCAGAGAGAATAGTGGTAGCGGGGACGGCATAACCATCAATATTCAATTCGATTACTTCTGGAGCGTAAGGATCTAAACTGAGCCAGAGAGGATCGCTGGTGACAGGATCTAGGGTTAAAGTCGCAGCGGAAATAGTCGTATTTAGGTCGTACAAAACTACGGGACGAAGATAGTAGGAGTATTTAATTGGCACAGAGGCATAAGTACCGTCAGAGACAAAACCCGTATCTCCTGGTACGCGGGTAAAAGTGTAGCTCTGCCCTGCCACTAAATCTCTAGTCTCGGCTGGATTCAAGTCGCTCCAACTAATAGCCAATCCATCAACTAAATCTTCTTGAGCGGGATCGAGTGGTTTTCCTGGTAACAAATTATCTGGGTCTTTCTCCCATTCGCTAGTAGTGTCATTCCAACCATAGCGAGTAGACCAACTCGGTCGCTCTTGCCAGCTTCGGTTGTAGCCTCCCCAAACAGAAATCATAATCGGGTGGTAATAGGTATTTAAACCCAAGATCCCTTTAGGATGTCCAGCGTAGCTACTCCCCCAATTAGTAACTCCCTGGCTGGTTATACTGGGGTCGGTAAAGCTGATTATCCCTCCAGTTTGACTAACCTGTGCATTTCCTGCTAGGTAGTAAAGAGGGCGACTTCCTTGTCCATAGCCAGCGTCGGTGAAGCGAAAACTGTTAAGTCCCGTGTTTTTATATCCTCTTATATCGCTAACGGTGGAGTCGGTTTCGCTGACGGCTAAGTCGTAGCAGCCTGCGGTATTTTGAACAGGAACTCTGTCAGTACTACCAGAATTACCAGTACCGCCATAATAATCTCCCATACAGACAGAGATCCAACCGCTAGCAACATCGGTGTCGAGGATGATAAAAGTAGGAGATTTGAGGGTTTCAGAGTCCGAACTCGTACCATCAAAATTAGAGTTACGCAATTGCTGGTTAAACTTGGCTATTCCCACATCGAATGCTTTCATAAACTGACGGTAAGTATCATCAACACTCCCATCTCCGTTGACAATATTTGTTCCGCTTTGCGCCAGGGCTTTAACTCGATCGCGATTCCAGGTTCTGGGATTTCGAGCGTATGCACCACCAGCATTGCGTATGTATTTGGGATACACCCACAACCCATCTCTAACTACAAAACTAGAATTGTGGGGGAAAATGATACTTTTGTGCCAGTAGCCAGCCGAAGAACTACCTAACTGTTGGCACTCGATTGTGCTGACGTAATTATTAGTATTATTCCACCAGTGGATTTTGGCAAACCAACTATTATAGAGCGAGGCGTTAACAATGCCACCGCGAGGATTGTAGCGAAATTCTAAGATAGCTAAATTATAATCAGCCGAAGCGCGATCGACTCGAATAAAAATAACATTGTTCCAGTTAATCGCGCCAGAAAAACCATGGGCATCACTCCAGCTAGCATTTAAGCTACTAGCCAATCGATTGCTAAATACGGCAAAAACCTCATCATTGTAGGCTACATCTACTGCCTTACAGGGATCTGGATCGAGTAGGGTAGCGGTATTGCCAGCTACGTCTAGATCGTAAAGTCCCTGTTCGGTAGCTACATAAATATGATTTGTATTGGGATTGCTTGCCAGATCGTTGATGCTAATTGTCCCTAAATTCCAACTTTGCAATACTTCAAAACTGGGGTAGATCTGCCAAATAGCTACAGTAGTTTCGTTAGCCGATACCCACTGAGTATCGTTTAGCCAAGGATAAACCCATTTAGCCGAAAAAGGAATATCATCATCTTCAGGCACAAAATAAGGATATTTGCTGGTAATGACCAGAGGACTGGGATCTTGTCCCCAATTTTCATTGTTGTACCGATGTCCGCTAAAGATAGTTTTATACAGACTATAAGTCCCTATTCCTACCCCTCCGCTACTTTCTACTTTAAGGGTATAGATGCAGGGCAAGTCGTCCGTGCGATTTTCCAAATCGTCGATCGCTGGTTTCCAACTAGAATTAGCCAGGGCATTGCCGTCGTAGAAAAGCGTCCCCGTATCGGCATGAGAAAACACATTGCCGAGCGAACTGGGCATGGCAAAAGGAATAAATCCTGCCGTACCTTTAAAGCCGTACCTGATGGGGTTAGTACTGTTAGGTTCTAATCTGCCGTAAGTCACCCCAAAGTAATGGCGGTTCTGCAAAAAGCTAACCGTCGCGGTAAATTCGCGCTTTAGCAGTGCCGAGCGTTGAGTTTGATTAGCAGAAAACTGACTAACTTTCTCGTTATTATCTACTGCCTTCCAACGCAGATCTCGATCTGGGTTGTCGATACTGATAATTTCTTCGCAGAGATTGTTAATGCCGTACTGCAAACTAGCTCCTTGACCCAGAAACAGGTACTCCAAATGAGCTTGAAAAGTCGAGCCGAGGTTGATCGGGCTGCTCGTCCACTCCAAGTAGACCTTATAGAAGATGTCGATAATTTCATTAGTCGCTTGCTCTACAGGGCTAGCAAAAGAAAGGTAAGCATAAGCATTGGCGGAGATATTGGCTGTATTGTTGTTAGTGCTGCCATCGACGATCGCGATCGTCTGAAAAGATCTAACTGCGCTGGGAGTGGGGAAACGGTTGTGATAGGTTACTGCTCTGGGGGTAGTCTCGGTTTTTTCCGCAAAGTTATATCCCGTTACTCCCGACAAGCTATCGTTGCCAATAGCGATTACATTTCCAACTGTAGTGCGCTCGAAATTGGGAGTATAGGTATCGGTGCTAATAGCAATTTTACGACCAGTAGTAAAAACTGCTTGGTTACTCAGGAGTAATAGCTCGATCGACCTTTTGTTGATGATGTTGGGAGAGGTCAATTCGGCGATTTGAATTAGTTGCTCGCCCTGGACTTGATATTTTTTAAGAGTTGCAGTTCCTTTGAAATTGGGAGCGAGGGCAGAATAAGCTTGGTGCATAGTAATTAGTAATTAGTAATTAGTAATTAGTAATTAATTGGTATAGAAAAGACTTGGCGGAGTGGAAACAGGAGTAACTGATTTAGAGCTAGTCGTATATCGATCGCCACTAAGGTTATGGCTAGATTCTTCCGTTTCAGCAGAACTAAAGGTGTAGAACAGGATAGGCGGAGTTGAGGTAGGAGTTGCCGATTCAGAATTGGTCGTGTATTGTTGCCCTTCGATCGCCTGAGAATCTTCATGGTTTTCCTCGCTGGTGAAGGTGTAAAACAAGCTTGGTAGAGTTGAAGCGGGAGTTACGGGGAGATTAGGGGTATGAGTGTCATAGTTGGCAATTGTCGATTGTCCTAGAACTGGAGCGTTTTCAATACTAAAGTTACTAGAGGGAACGCTACCTAGTTGGCTGCTGTAGTTAGCTAAAATACGGTAGACCTTGTTAATCTCGAACACTGCTTGAGGTTGAGTAGTGGTAGCTGTAGAAACCCAGCTATGATCTGGCTGTCTCTCTTGGACGGTGTAAGAATCTGGAGTTATGAAGCTGGGAGGATTCCAAGTAAAGAGGATCTCTGTTGGAATATTTACCCCGTCTCCTACAAAGTTGGGAATGGGAGTAAATGTGGCTGGATCTACCTTGTAGACGCTGGGGGTAGTAGCAGAACTGGTTATATAGAATTTGCCTGCATCGATCGCGATCCGAGAAGTAGGCACTGTGTCTACAACTAGAGTATCGCAGATCTCTGGTGCGCCACGGAGACAGACTTTCAGTCTCAAGAAATCTCCCGCGTAGTCATTGGTAAATCTAATTGTCGGTTCGAGGTCGTAAGGGGTAAGGATCTCAATCCCTGGTATGTCTAGTTCTAACTCCCATTGAACCAAGTGAGAAGCTGTTGCTCCCGTTACTAGCAGCAAGTCGCCATCGTATAGAGGGACGTGAGTTAGACTTTCTCCAGTTACGACAAAAGCATTGGTTGTATCGGCGATCGACTCATCGTAAGTATAAGTAGGTTCGTAAAATCCCGTTGACCCAGGCTCGATCGGCTCGATAGTAAAGTCCGTGCCAGGGAAAACTACGGCATCTTCGCCAAATCCACCGCCAGTTTCTTGGTAAACTTTATCATCAAAGCCAAATTCCCCCTGGTCTGGACTAGTAGTAGAAATAGGATCGGCGATAATAGTAACGTCTCCGCCCGTCCCCCCTGACGAACCTCCACTGGTAGGGCTAGAGCCATCTTGTAAATTTATTCCCCCACCGCCAGAGGAAAGTCCACCGCCAGAGGAAAGTCCACCGCCAGAGGAAAGTCCACCGCCAAACGAGCCACCGCCAAACGAGCCACCGCCAGAGGAAAGTCCCCCACCAAAAGAAAGTCCCCCGCCAAAAGAAAGTCCCCCACCAGAAGAAAGTCCCCCACCAGAAGTATTGTTAGATCCAGAGGATGCAGGTGAACCGATATTTTTCGAGCCACCTTCGGGAGTGCCGTTACTATAATCAGTAAGGATTTGCAGATTTAAATCTAAGTCAAAATCAAGATTTTTAGTCAGTTCGTCCATGAGAACTAGCAGGCTATCTAACTCCCCGAACAATGTGGCAAAATCAAGATCGGCAAAGCCTAAATAATCGGGAAGTCGAAGATTTACCTCGACTATTTCTAGATTAAAATCCGCAGCACCTCCGCCACCGCCAGCACCCCCACTACCGCCAGAGCCACCGCCAGAGCCACCGCCAAGACCACCCCCAGCACCACCCCCAGCACCGCCCTGGTAATTATTGACGAAATCAGTAACCAGATTGATTATCAGTTGCGGATCGAAGTTTTTTACTAATCCTTTTAGTTTAGCGATTAGGTTGAGAATTTCGGCAAACATAGCGTTAGGATCTCCGAAAGAAGCGATCAGCCCCGCTAAAAAATCTGCGTCGCTTATTTCTCTCCTGCCACCGCCACCGCCACCGCCAGCACCGCCAGCACCGCCAGCACCGCCACCGCCACCGCCACCGCCAGCACCAGTTGATATATTGATAGTAGGGAGTTCAAATAGATCGAACAAGCCATCTAGCAAGCCGATTAAATTTTGCATCAATTCGGCTAGCCCTCGATCCTTACCCCCTTCTACTAGATAGATTTTTTGCTTGCCACTTGCACCTCCAAAAAAACCACCCAATAAACTATCGCTAGAACTACCACCAAAAATACCCGAACCCTGATTGTCACCACCGCTACTATCGCCAGTATTGACGTATTCGATCGCGAATTGATCTAGATAGGTAGAAAAATCGGCTCGGAAAACATCTAGCAGTCCTAGACGGTTGATCGTTTCGACAAAAGCTTCTCCTTCTTCGATCGGGGTTAAAAACTCAAGCCCACCAATGCCAGTACCGAAAATCCCACCAGCTAGAAGCTGTTCCAAACTAAGACCACCGCCACCAGAGGAAAAGCCATCAATATTGTCACTATTTTCAAACGAGTCTACACTTTCTAACCCAAACCCAAGAGAGAGAGAAAGCTCTTTTAATCTTCCTAGTCTGGCAGCACTTTGAATCGTCACGGGAGAAACAAAGTTGTAGGCATTTTTGAGATAGCTGGCATTCCCATCAACGGCATATAAACCATAGGTTTTAACAGATGCATTCTTTCTGCCTAAGACCGAAGATTTTACCTTGGAGAGAGAAGGGGAAATATTGAGGATGCGCCCTAAAGTAAGCTGGTAAGATTGGGTATGCAGCGAACCTGAATCGATACGAATGTTGTGGGAGATATTTAAGATTACATATTCTTTCCCCGACCAAAGCACTCGATCGCCTTCGTTGTAGTTGGGCTGATACAGGGTAGAAAGAGTTAATACTTCTGCATTTCTAGCATTGTCGATCTCGATCGCCGTTTGGGCAGCGGATCTGCCTACGCTTTCGCTGTCTACGTCAGGAAAGGAAATAGAACCTTCAGGAATATTGTCGTTAGGATTAGAGCCTGGGGTATTAAGGAGAAACTTGGTAGTTAAAAGCTTATTTCTCTTGTTGATATTGTTTTGAGAATTGCGGAGGAGGGCGCGACGACCGAGAAAGCCTCGTCCGCGCAAAAAGCCTCGTCCACGGGAGATATTTGCACCTCGATCTGGTTCTAACCTGTTTATCCTTTGATGAATACCAGGTCTGCCCAAGTTTTCAGTTTTGCCGTGTACTTGAACTCGGTAATTTAACCCCGTGCCTTCACGGGTAGAAGTAAAGTGAATAGTGGTAAACCGCTCTGGCTTTTTAGTCGAGGTAATCGTAACTATTCTTTCTTCTTTAACTATTTTGCCGAAGACAATTGGGGGTAAGGGGTACTCTTCAGTACTGCCAGGATTTTCCTTGATTTGCCTCAACCTTTGTATTCTTAGGGAGCGTCGGAGGAACTTTGGCTCGATAAAACCTCCTTCACCTACACACTTAACATCATCTGGTTTAACTACGTCAGGGAAATACTTACGCAGAGGTTGTAAAGAATAAGTAGTTGTTTCGTAAACAGGAAAAGTGCGATCGAATTTGTAATACTCGGCTAGGCGAATCATCGCCTGGGTTTTTTTGATAATAGCTTGCAGTTCCTCGTATCTTTTTCTGCCAGGAGAGTCCTCTGGTTCAGAAGAGGTCAACTCAGACTCTTCTAGCTCCTTTTCCGCCCTAAATAGTTCCTCTTTAGCATTCCATAAAAGTCTAATCCCTTCTAGATTGGAATTATCTTGCTTGAGGCGACCGAGCTTTTTACCTCTTACTCGAATCAGATACAGATAGCCATCGCGATCGTAAAAGCGATTGGTCGTAGTAGTCTCTACTTCGCGCCAGTAGTAAGTAACGAAGTGACCGTTATAAAACTGAATGGCATAATTGTCTCCTACTTCGAGCCAGTTGCCTTTAGTTAAAAGCTCTCCATCCTCATTTCGATAAATCCTGCGAACTCGATAGACATCTAAACTAGAAACTACCCACCCAAACTTACGAGTTACTCTAAAAGTCTCTAATCCATTGCGCTCGACAATCTTGTGGGCAGTTTTAGTGAATCCCCCCACATCCCAGGCTATACCAGGATTTTTTAAGACATCTTCAACTGGCGTTTTAGTTATGTAAACATTCTCGCCAATTGAATACGGTTCGGCTGGAGTCTGACAATCCCAGAAGCTAACCGCGTTTTCAAACTCCCAACGAATGGTCGTTCCTTGCAGATCGTCATCTTCAGTAACGGCGCGAGTATCTAGTTTCAGTTCGGTATTGCGGTACTCATTGGATAGCTGTATATCGTCTACTAACGCCCCCGCTCCTGCAAAGTTATGACTTTCTATCTTGATGACCTGCTTCGGGTCGAGGCGATGAAGCGGTGTACTTTTCCAGCCCTTGGCTTGTACTCCTAAAGGATTGGAGTAATAAACGAAATCATTATTGATTCTAACTCTGCTCTGTAACTCCTGCCTAACCGTAGTTGTAGCTAAGGGGCTAGTGCTGCGATAGATGCGAATATTGAGATTTTCTCCTATATACCGCGTTCGGGCTTTAGCAGCTAAAGCAGAAAGAGAGATATTTTTAATTTTCTTGCTACAATCTCTTAACTTGACTGGTCGATCGAGGGGATTGCGCGAAGGACTTCCATAGGGTGCGTGGATGCCTTGGAGTTCTAACCTGATTATCGCCTGAGTATTTTCGGCATTTAAGGAATTAACGCTAAATCTTGTAATCCGTAAGGGCAGTCCCAAAGCATTTACCTTCGTTCCATTAAGTAAAGATAATCTAGCTCGCTCGACATCGGTACTGCATACCACAAAAGCTAGGGATACACTGGGATGTCCTTCAAAGGATCTAGTTACACTAATACTCCCATCTACGTTCAGGCTTCTTAAAAAGCTGAGTTGGGTTAGGTCTATGCAGGTAGTCCTCATCTTTCCGCTCAGATCGGAAGTTTCTTGGTAGTCTACCAGACCAAACAAGCCATGTTTCTCCTCCGTTGTAGATGCCTGAGAAATTATGGCTAGAGGAGAAAAACTATTTTGGCTCGCCCAGTTTGACTGACTGGCAAAGCTCGAGCGAGTGGAAACAGAGACAGTGAACACAATTACTAATTACTACTTACTAACTAAAAACAAACCAATCGTCACCATTATTGTGAACTGTAGCAGTTGTATTTGTCGCCGTAATCGTGCCAGTTCCTCCATTAAGAGTTGTTCCCGTATCTGGACTTAAAGTTAAGGTAATAGTGGCTGGCACTATTACCTTAGCCTCTATATTTGTTACCAATCCAGAGGGCAGGGTTAAAGTTAAATCGGCTGTGACTTTTTTGTACTGCCCGTGATATTCCAAAGTCAAAGTCTCGGCTGCTGTTACGTCCGTGCCATAGACAAAATGAGGTAGGCTTAGTACCCAACTGCCCGTAAGGTCGATCGCCTTGTAAACCCAGCCAGTATTGGTGTCTTTTACTAATTGCCCCACAAAGTCGGCATTGAAAGTAGGAACTTCGCCAATATCGATCGCCTTAATGACTGGATGCCAATCTTCTACCGCAGGAGTAGCGGGAAGATAGGGTGGGGAATGCCATTCGACTACGCGAGTAGGAGTCTCTAAGATAGCAATATACCTGACATTTTCTTTAGCTGGTGCAGTTGTAGGAGCAGCAGTAGCAATGGCAATAGGATTGTTAACCATGACCCAACGTCCGTTACTATCGTCGGGAACGACTATAGCTGGTTCTAGGTTATCGGCGGAACTAGCGGAATTGTAACGATAAGCTACGTCGCTCAAGTTGTATTCGGGAGTAGCCGAAGCAACAACATCGACGATTTTTATTTCTCCGTTCCGTCGCTCGGTTATCTCGGTTAAGGCTTTGAGAGCAGTCAGATCGGTTACTTTTAAGTAATCGGGAAGTAGGGGCATTTTTTTGAAGTAAGAAGTTGGAAGTTCGGAGGCGGAGAAACTCCGACTCCGCAGAAATAAGAAGTGTTACAAACGATTTTAGCCAAAAAAATCAAATCTTATTTTACTTTGGGGACTTGCGCTTTATTAAAATACCAGCCTTAAAACCACCCATTTAACTATTAGCCCCAAGAACTAACCCATCAAGGCTGGTATTTTAATTTGTCGCTCCTTCCTTGACTGGTCACCAGTCAAAGTAAAAAGTTTCACTTCAGAACTTCCCCATCACTACCCTGAAGCACCCCACCGCCAGAAGTATAGAGAGGCTCGATCGACTCGGCGGGATTTATAGCAGTACTATCTAAGTTAATTACCATCGCATCATCGGCAAGATCTTCAGTTACTAGCAGTCCCGCACCAACTTTGATAATGGTATGGGGTTTGAAAGTAGTAAAAGCATTAGCTACTCTCAGACCCAAAGTAGGCACTGGTTCTAATGCCCCCGTGGCGATCGAGTTGGGGCGAATGGTGCTGACCCCATCATCTGGGCTATTATTATTAGGATTGTAATGATATGGAATCCTTTTTGCTCCTAACTTCCAGACTCGCCAAGGCAATAGATCTTGGTGGGTCAGTTCCCTCGCTGCCGATACAGTGCTAAGAATGTCATTACTCCACAGGCTGGGTTTGGTTAATTCCTCAAAGTCTCCTGGTAGAGTTTTCAAGGCTGGGGTAGAAGTAAGTCCTGCTAGAAATTCTGGGTCGTGAGAAATTTTCGCGATCGAGTTGTTGGGAGCGGGATATTCATAGACAAAGAAAATTTTGTATTCTCCTGCTGGTAAACTCCCTGCCGTCCCCAGAGTAGATATAGTTGGAGCTTGAGGTTTGAATAAACCAAAATCGCTAGCTACTTCTGGTAAAAAGCCAACCTCAACAAAATCATCTAGAGAGGAAATCTCAATAGTTTGAGAGCTAATAGTATCGGCAGAAACCAAGTAGTTAGCTTCGTACAAAGTTCCATCATGTGCTATTGCTAGCCTCATTTCAGGATTGTCCCAGAAAGCTAAGGTAGAACCAGCAATTAAAGGATCTGGGTAATCGCCCCGAACGGTCGCCCGATTGCCAATTACGGGATGAGCAATAGTTACAGATAAAGATTGTCCTGCGGTTAGAGTAACGGAATTAGAAACCTCTGAAGGGTTGGTTCTGCCAGGGGAGGTAGAAATACTAGCCCTAACAATTTCCTCATTAAAGATCTCCTCTGCTGGTTGAACTACGCGAACGCTGCCGTCGATCGAATTGATAACAACCAGTTGATTATCGGTATCTTGGCTAATTCCCTCTAAGACTTGCTCTTCAACGCTAACATCTCGCCCATTAATTACTCCCTTGCCTGCAAATATTTTATTGGGCAGTACCAGGGCGCGATCGTCCGTGCCAAAAATAGTATTGTTGCCGAGCGCGTTAGTTAGGGGAGAAAGGGCAGAAAATTTACGAGGTCGATCGAACTCGATGCCGATAAAATCTGTCTCTTGAATTCCTCTATTGGCAAGGGTAATCTCATCAAAAGAAAGCCAAATATCAACAACGGCTGCCCATCCTGCTGGTAGATCTTGAGGCAAAGTGAGAATACTTTTAGGAACAGAAGAAGGTGACCAAATTTGCTCTATTCCAGCCGAGTCGATCGAGTTGTCAAAGGCAGCGTTTAAATAGCGATAGTAACCAACTAGCTCAAACTTGATTAAGCCATCAAAAACTTGATTGAACCAGATAGTTTTACCTTCAGAATCGGTATAAGATTCGCCATTAACATAGATAATAAAATTAAAACTTTGTCCCGCACTAATTACAGGGTCATCCTGCTCGCTAAAGCCATTGAGAAGCCAGTATCTTACCCTAACCGAATCGACCCCAGCTTCTTTTCTAGGAACGGAGAAAATAGGAGCAGCACCAATTAATTGGTCTGCTCCTTCTTCTAAATCTGTTTGTGTTAAAAAGTTATTTATAGATGAGAATTTATGGGTTAAAAAAGCTGCTTCCTCTTCACTATAGGCATATATCTTGTCTTCATCTGTGACTCTTCTCACCATGCCATTAATCAGATCTGAACCACTAGGTAGCTCACTGGCAGTAGCAACTTCTAGGTTACTAACGTTGATGTGAGCATCTTCAGTTAGCTCGATCGTTGCAGGCAAAGTTTTGGTAGATATTTGATCCGCTTCTCTGTACTCAAAGCTGGCGAGTTGAACCGCAGTAGTCTCGTCGTCTGTCGCACTTCCTGAAACTATAATGGCGAAAACATCTTCTCCAGATCTAACTATTGATTCGTTGAGAGTGACAATTATCTTTTCTCCTGCTGCTGCACTTATAGATTTGGGTACGCTCAAAAGATTTCTCCCAACTCGATTTACGAGTTGTACCCAAATATAAATGGTGACAGGAGCAGTTAGGTTTCCTCCCGTGGCAGTTGTTATATCCCAGTCAGCAACATCTACTGTAGGGCGAGAAGATCCGTGTTGTGCGCGAAGGGGCATAGTTAAGTTGTAAGTAGCAAGTAATTACTAATCACCAATATAAACCATGATTTTGAGCAAAAAAAAAGAGCGTGACTGCTCCTTAAAAATGGTAATAAGAAAAAAAATTTTTCGATCGATCGGCGTTAGTTGCTTCAAGGTTAACATCGATCGAGCCAATCAATTAAGTATCTGCCAACTCAAATGCAGCTACGACATGAGACGAATTAATGGAAACTGAAACTCTTGAGGTCGGAGCAAGCAAGATTGTATGCCCAAAGATATTGTCTTTGTAGCCTAACTCTTCTTGTAAAGTAGCGTCTAGCCAAAGATTACCACTAGCATCTTGCTCGATGCTATCTATGTTTTCGATAGCAAGAATGTCTCCCGTAATCAGTAACAAGCCGAAGTTCCAACTGTCCGTGAGCATTCTTCGAGTGAACCAGGCTGGCAACAGACTAATATATTCTTCGATTTCAGCATATAGTTCGTTTTCGGATACTAGATATTCTTCAAATCCGTTTTCAGTGTTTAGTTTTTTCATATTATTTTTTAAAATAAATTTTTTGTTTACTATCAAAAACTCAAAGCGAAATCGAAGAATTAGTAGTAATTTGATTCAAGATCGGCACGTCGATCGACTGCCCTTTTTTCTCAATGCGAACATAACCATAACCTCGACTAGCATCACTTAATTCAGCGAAAAATTTAGGTTGCTGCGATCGAATTAGTTTCTTTAGTTCTGCTTTAAAGTTGTCCATTGTTTAATATATCCATATAGTTATTAAAAATATAGTCAAATCTTACACTAAGTATTTTTAACTCTACCAGGAGTAACTCTGGTGGGACGAACTACAACGCCCTCTATCCCTCCGTCAAAGACTGTTGGGATTACTTTTCGCATGATGTTATAACTGGCGTTTATGTCTGCGTTTATTCTAGTTTTCTGGTTCTTAATTTTGTACATTCCCCTAGTTTCACGATAACCACTAAACTTAATTTTTTTAGCTTCATCATCACCATAATTAGGGATAAAATCGAGGTTCAAAAAACTAGCACGAGATGTATAACTTTCTTCTCTAGTGATGACTTCAATTCCATACAGAGCTCCTTTATAAATTAGCATTTCTATAAATCGAGCATGAGGGATACTGACCATAGCTTGATTATGAACTCTGCCGTTATTTACATCTTGTTTCCAGAGGGGATTTTTACCAATAATTAACTTACCAATACCATGTTGGTCTAGATGATTAATTATCCACCTAGATGCTTGATGAAGATAACTATCTACTCGATTATTACGTTTAGCAGTTAACTTTTGAATTTGCTTAGAAGTTTGTTTTTCCCCTCTAAGCTGAGACTGAAGTTTGGCTTTGGTTTTATTGTAGAACTGATTGAGACTTTTTAGCGGTCTTCCGTTAACCAATATCGGTTTGAATCCTTTGAGGTTTGAGGTTAAAGCTGCTAAATTATCAACTCCTATATCTAGCGATTTGATAGCGGGATTTACAAAGAGGAAGAGTTTGGACATAGTTCTATAGTTCGTATCTTTACCCCTATCTTGCTAACTAAAGATGGACAACCGAATAGTGATTGGTTTAATAATTTACAACCACAAGTTCTTAAGAGGGATGTTCATGAAAAATGGTTTGAAGACCTTAACAACCGCAAACCCAGAGATAATGGTCAGCATACAATTATTCAAGTTGACAAGCTGAATTTGAGAGCTGTTGGTACGGTAGAAGTTGGCTATAAGAATCGTACAGAGCCGATTAAGGATGAACAAGCAATAAATCTCATCACATATGTGGGCAATAAGGCAAAAGACATTAATCAATTGCTAAAAAAGCAAAAAGTTATTTATCCAAATAAGGAGTTACAAGAGAAGACACGGCAAACGTTTAAAACTCTTCTTGAGGTCACCCTTCGTGAGCACAAATACGACGTATTATACGATCGAGTCGCTGGGAATATATTAAATATTGTAGCAGCAGATATTGTGACAATTTACGGATGTAATGATACTGACGACTCTCAAAAAGTATCTGTTGATGAACGAGCTATTGCTGGAAAACTGAAACACAAATACCAAGTAAATGAAAACGAAATTAGTAAGATTTGTTTGTCCCTCATCAATGAGAATAAAAATGTTTACGATTCAAAAACAGATCAAAATTCAAATTCAATATTTCGCAATTTATCTTTTGTAGGTAGTGGTGAACAAGTACAGAACTACTCTTTTGTAAAGTCTGAGCGTATCAAATCTGCCGCAGGCATCCTTCTCAAGATCAACAAAGATACTGAAGAAAAAACTGTCGGTGTTATGTTTATTTACTACCGACGACATCATGAATTTCCTGAGGAGGAGCAACAGTATATTGAGGAACTTGCTGGTATAGCTGCTGATGCTATTTCAAATCCTGAATTCATCAAAAAACAAGAGGCAGAATTCATTGAAAAGACAAGTAAATTACTGGAGTCTGCAAAGGTTGGTTCCATCTCTATGAGAAAGTTTGCTGAGTTTGCCTATGAATTTGAGCATGCTAAAAATAGAGGAGAATTTTCTACACTAGAACAGCAGCAAGAATTTGTCAAAAAATTAGAAAAAAAGCTCAACATCGTTTTTCAATCCAGTGATTACCCAAGTGATTATCCAAGTGAGGAAGAAAGGGATAAACTTAGTAGGTTAATAATTAAACGGATTAGAAATGCTGGAGGTTAGGGTTAGGATCACCTCTAGGGCATCTCAGTCAATCTTGACTTTCAGCTTTTATTAACTTAATCTTCAAAAGATACTAAAATCAATTTCAATAAGATGATTTTCATCATCAACTTTATATATGACTATTTGCTTAATCTTATCAATTAAAAGACAGTAATAATTTTCAAAATTAATGTCGATATTGATAATCTTTTTAAGTATAATCTGTCCATCAATATTTTCATATATGACTATTTTATTAATCTCATCCAATAAAAAAAAGTCATAATTTCCAAAATTAATGTTGCTATTGATAATATTTTCAAGTTTAATCTTTCTATCAATCTCTTCTTTGGGATTAAATTTTAGCTGGTCGATAATATGACGGATTAAATCATAGATAGTTTGAATCTTATTCTGGTTTTCCTGCTCAAGAATTGAAGTAACTTTTCTCCAAGTTTCTAGTTTCTTAATTTTAAAAGTATAGTATGGGAAGTAGTATCTACCGCTCGATTCATTTTTAAAAATCTTGTCATCCTTAACTAATTTCTACAATAGCTTAGTAATAGTTACTAGTCTGATATTTGGGAATACATCTTCCCTTAATTGTTCTGGACTAAATGGCTCATTAGGATTGTCTTGTAAATATTCCAGCAGATAAGATTTGATAGGATTTCCACGAATGCTAAGAATCAAACCTGAAATTATCAACAACCCTAGACAGATTAAAAATAGGTAGGGATTGGGTAATATTTTTGAGATAATATTTGTTATATTAAATATTAAATTACCGATTTTTTCAATTACAAAATCATAGTTATCTCCTAAATCACCTTGCATTACCGAATCATAGTTATCTCCTAAATGCATTAGACAGCTTGCTAACTTTGAAATCAAAGAATCTGAATAGTCATTAAAGAAATGGTTCCTTAAAATGTCTGGAATTGAAGTGAGGAATGTAGATATATCTTGAAATATGGGAGTTAATACTACCCATATTAA
Source organism: Xenococcaceae cyanobacterium MO_188.B32 (assembly GCA_030065635.1). Taxonomy (GTDB): domain Bacteria; phylum Cyanobacteriota; class Cyanobacteriia; order Cyanobacteriales; family Xenococcaceae; genus JASJDJ01. The sequence goes on along the minus strand of JASJDJ010000047.1, from coordinate 10,684 downwards.
ATCGAGAACAAGGTAAGACACAATTATTAAAACAAACCACCAGATATAGCGCCAAACCTGGTGATAAAGAAGATAGAATTTTTTAAATGTATTTGTATTTTCTTGTAAGTGCTGCCAAAAGTACCTTAAAGGTGAGCCTCCATATAAGTTGTCATTATTTTGAGAAATTTTTTTGTCTTCAGAAACCCAACGCCAAAGTTGACTAATTAGGGAGTCCTTTTTTGAGCTTGATAGATAGGAGAGATGTGCAAAAAGAAAACTTAGTGGTGTTCGATGGAATACATCCTCAGGGTAAAGAGATTTATGGGTTGTGGTATTAAACTGCGAGTGCGAGTGTCCAGAAAATAGCTCTTTTATTCTAGTAGCTACTGGATCACTAGGGTCAATGACGTTATACCAGTTGAAGTTAAGTTGAAAGTCAGCTTCTGTGTTTCGCTTTACTAAATCCGGCCATAGATCGGCGATTCGCCAGAAGGGGGAACCATAAGTAAGAAGTCCTTCACATTTTGCAAAGAGAGATTTTCGGGAAATTTTTTTTGTCTGCCAAACGGGACGATAGGGTTTTGGTCTTCCAGTGTTGGATTCGTTTGTGTCGAGATCACGTAATAACTTTTTGTGAAAAGGGTCGTCCTGATAAAGTCTTTGGTCTTGCCGCAGAAGTAGCGAGCCGAATTGGTATAACCCATTCCTTATAAGAAGAACATATAGGTTAACAATCAATAGTTGTTTAAAGTCCCATTCCTCAATCTCTTCCCACATAGAACGAGAGACATAGTGGGAAAGAGTCGCTTCTGGCATAGAAAAAGCGTTGTAAGCAACTATGGAACCAAGACTATGAGACCAAACGTACCAGCGGTCATAGTCAGAGATAGCCATTCTAACTAGTGCATTAATCATACGACGCTGGATGGAAAAGCGAGGTGGATTACCAAAATCTTCAATCAAGTCTTGTCCAGAATTGGCAGGGCGTTGGTAGAGCCGAAGTTTGCCTACATAATCAGCAATAATGGTCAGTGGAACATCCCAATCCAATAAGCGAAGGACTGTTTTGAGAACAAAAAGGATTGGTTGACATATTATGAGAAATAAACCTATCAAAGCATACTCAAGGCGAGCCAACAATCGAGATATTATTTTTTTGTAGTTTCTATCTCCTTGATTTTCATCCCAAGATAAATCATTTAGATCATTTTCAGGGTCATTCAGAATAGGGAGATTATGATCTTGGGCAGGAATTGCCCAAAGACCCAATCCCCAAAACCAAAATTCAAGGAACTTGAAGAAGTTTTGAGGTCGGTCAAGATCTGCCCACCAAACCTCTCTAAAATGTAAGTTATAGATTTCACTGTCGCGGCCAGTCGGTTTAATACGAAGATTGATGGGAGCTTCTTTTCCATCTTGCCATGGTGGATGAAGTGATTGAAATGTACCTGTTGTAGCACGGTTAATATCAAGGGATACCTCAACATAACCACTATTTATTTCTGATTGTAAGTAATCGACGATGCTTTGAGCGGCTCCTTTCAAGCAATCAAACTGTTTTTGATCTCCAATACCATGAACAACCAAAATTCCTATATTTTTTTCGTCAGACACGCTTCTCAATTAGATTGGCACAACTTTCGACAATAGCATGTTTTGTCGCTCCAAAAGCAGAAGTCAAAATTGTCCATTTGCTACACAAAGTCCATATCGTTGCCACACGCCTAGCTGACCCTGTCAGTATAACTGAACTTCCCCTTTGACAAAACGCTATAACGTATGCTGTATCAGAGATAAGCTGAATTTACTCAAGCCTTTTACTGGGTACAAAATAGAGAAATATTTAACAAATCTAATGCCTTTTGTTGCAGTGCAGTTGGTCGAGTTATCTTGGGAAAAACATATTTTCCACCCTTCAATTTACACTCCACTGTATTCAAGCAAATCGTTCCTAAATCTTCGATTAATGTGCGAAAGCTATGAACTGGGAAATTTTCTAGATTCCGCTTCTTTCTATCTTTAGCAACTGCTGTAGAACTACGACGAGCTTTGATTACATCAAGAGAGTTATCGTCAGGGGCAGCGCAAGAAAAACTTGACCCTGATATGGTAAGGGAAGAAAACGCTATTTTACCTCTTCTGCCATGTCTAAAGGGTTTGCATCTGTTTCAACCAAGAATCAACGTCCTACTCGCCCTACTGCTCTAGCAGTTGAGGCTCAAGAGATTCAATCAAAATGGTTATCCTACTTTGAAGACTTAGACGATCCTGGGGGGGCATTCATGTCGGCTTCACCCCTTCTTGAGTGTGGTCATGATTGCCATCAAGCGCCACCATTGGCGGGGCCAGAGGATGGGACGACATTGAACTGTATGCCGAAGGGCATGCTCAATGGCTGAAGACATTTCTCGAGCTACCATGGGGAATTCCCCACGCGGATTGCTATCGTCGTGTCTTTGCCCAAATTGAACCCGATGCCTGGAGAGCGGTGCTTCCAGCGGTGGGTCAAGGAGATAGTCAAAGACACTGGGGGGCAAGTGATTCCGATTGATGGGTTATACCATGCGCGGCTCTTCTGACCGAGCCGCGAATCAATCCGCCTTACATGTGGTGAGTGCTTGGGCCAGCACCCATCGTTTGATGCTGGGGCAGATGAAGGTAGACAGTAAGAGCAATGAGATCGAGGCGATCAAGAGCGTTACTCGAATTGCTCGATCTTAGTGGCTGTATTATCACCATTGATGCCATGGGCACGCAAACTAAGATTGCCACTCAGATTATCTCCCAAGGAGCTGACTATGTTCTGTGCCTCAAAGCGAACCATCCTACTCTCTATCAGCAGGTTAAAGAGACCTTTGAGCAGGCTATCGAGACCAACTTCGAGGGGCTTGAATTTGACTATGACCAGCGGGTTGAAGCAGGCCATCATCGACGGGAGATGCGTAAGGTTTGGGTCATGCCTGCCCCTCAGCTGGGCGGATTATATAAGGAGTCACAGTGGGCGGGATTGCAATCGGTGGTTATGGTCTATCGCCGACGCTATCTCTGGAATCAGGTAACTGAAGAAACCCAGTTTTTTTTGACTTCCCTGCCTTGTAATGCACAACGCCTTGGTCGAGCAATTCGATGTCATTGGGGCATTGAGAATCAACTTCATTGGGTTCTGGATGTGACCTTTGGTGCGAAGCGCATTCACCGAGGTCACGCTCCTGAAAATTTCACCCTCCTGCGGCGACTAGCTATCAGTGCCTTGAATCAGGAAACCTCATCGCCACGCAGTATCGGTCAAAAGTCCTCTCTTTGCGGCGATGAACTCAAACTACATGATGAAAGTGCTTGCCAGTGTGGTCGTCTCTTAACATATTATGGCTCTTTTTTTCTTGCGCTTACCCTGGCAATAAGTGGTGTATATGTACTACAGCGATCGCTACTTTAAAGACAATAATTTGTCTCGGCGACAAACAATTAGTCTCAATGACAGCAATCTGTCTCCAATGACAAACAATTAGTCACTGTACAGCTGGGTCTAATTTTCGGTTTGCTCTTTAATTTCTTGGCTGCTTTGAGTTCTTCGTCGAGACCACTAACTTTTTTTTCTAGCTTGGCAATTGTTTCCTGTTGCTTTTCAATTATCTGTTGCTGCTCGGCGACGCTTGTTCAACAACCAATTCACCAAGGGTGTACGTTCTACCTCTGGAATCTCTATCGGGAGCTTGTCAAGTGTCATTCTGATATTAAAGCAGATAGAGAGTCGTTGAAGCAACCCGCGCTCTTTCGATCGCGATCGCCCCCAGCGGTTATTGAGCAGTTACAAATTCTTCAACACTCCAGGACTCTATATTGCCAAAACAAAATTTATTTTTAAATAAAGAAGTCGATTCTGGACTATTAATAAAATGTCTGTACCTATTCGCCAAGATTTGCATTTCCTCTGACTTATTTCCCCTCTCTAAATAAATAAGAAGATCGGGGGTGGGGAAATTGCAATTCATCTGTTTGACCAGATACAAACAGTCAAACTGATAAACATAACTTGACAAAACAAAGCGATCGCAGACAACTGTTTTTCCTGCATTTAAAGCCTGTTTGATGCCATTGGGGGCATGGTAATGTTGATGACGATTAGCAGTAAAAAGGCAGGTAAGATATTCTGGCGTTTTCCATTCGTTCTCGTCTTCAATCAAATCGCGAATTGCCCAACCCAAACGAGAATTATTGGGTTCTGAGGTAAGCTTGACCTCATATTTTTGTGCCAACAACCACTCAGCTAAAAGCTTGGCATGAGTTGATTTTCCCGAACCGTCTGCACCTTTAAATACTACAAACATATTGCCTTCCAAGAACACAGTTTTTCAAGCATAGATCACTGATTTTTGTTTACGAATTGAAATCCTTTGATAAATCGCTTCATACGTGTTTGATTAGATAGCTTTCCAGCACAATACAAATTTTCAAAAATTTTCAGCATTACAGAAATAACGCAGTTGAAAGCCCACCACCTTTAGGGGTGGGATGATTTTTTGCTAATCGCATTCCAGCAACAAATTTTTGATCTCCTCTTCAATCTCTCCCGCACTGCCAAAGCGATCGCATAACTTCTCAAACTCTTCAGCACTAAAGTTGACACAGTAAGTCACAACGGGAACGCCTTGTAAATCCTCTGCTTTGACCTGTAGCTCTCTGTCTTTCAGGAGCTTAACTTTGTAACTGTGTTCCAGTACCTCAACAATTATGCCGAACTCGCGCTCGCAATGCTTCTGCACCTCGGTGAGTCCAGATTTGTGAGTAAATTGAAGCTTTACTAACTGTCCTTGCTCGAACTGTTTAGGACTAACCATTGACAGCAGCGTTTTGTAATCCCTTTGATATTCGGAGCGGTCTTTATGATATACGTGGTCCAAAAGAGACTCGATAATCTCGTAGCACTCCTCCTTCTCTACGTGTTTGGCTATCTCTTTGGTTTGAGTCTTGGTTAACTTGCTGTCTATTATTACGGAGCGCCACTCCTGCCCGAAATGATGACAAATTTTGTCGATCGCCTCGGCAAATTTAGCATCGTTCCTAATAGTTTTTTCCGTGACTCCACACTGGGTAGCTACTTCTTTGGCTGTCTTACCACTTGATTTTTCAGCACCCATGTTCTCGTTCAAGTGGTAAGAGTTACCACTTGAATTTTCAGTTTTTGGCTTACTTTTCCTATCGCCACCGTGGGTAGATTTGGTTGAAATATACATTTGTCCTCTTAAGTTTGCCATCCATTCGGGTGAAAGATTCCTCCTGCCAAGCTGATTCTTAATTATCCAATCATGAGCGTAGGAGCGATCGACACATTCAACAAACTCAATCTGAAAATCCAGTTTATTTTTTTTGCACAAGTCAAAGCGGTTATGCCCATCAATTAAAATATTGCCCCAGACAACGATGGGGTCACGGCAACCATTTTCTTTCAAGTTCTCCTCTAGCTGACTTTTCTCCTCAGCAGATAGAGGAGGGATTAAAGACTGGAATTGTTCATCTATAACGATCGCCTTGGCTTTCCTGTCTTTAAGATGAGCAATTTTTTCCTGCTTATCCTTGATATCTTCTGGGTCTTTCCTCGAGCGAGCTTGTGCTAACCGTTTGAAAGCAAGTTCCAGCTCGCGCACGATAAACTCTAGGTCGTGACACTTCTTATTGTCGTGCAGTCGCACTAATTGATTTTCTTTATTCCATCGCCAGTCTAAAGCCCAAGGTTCTATAATCTTCAAGTCTTTAGGGTCTTCAGCTACAGGGAACTGCCCCCCCTCCCATCGCACCCAGGCTTTAGGATAGCCTGGTTTCAATTCAACTAGCTCGAGAATTAATCCTGGGCGAGAACTGCCATTCCTAACATAGTCTCCTGCGGTGAAGGCGTGTTTTTCGGGTGTTTGAGTAGATTGCTTTGGCATGATGGTAAAATTAGATTAAGTTTTCAATTCTTGACAAAAGTGCTACAAGTCCCTCCCGAACGGTTTGGTGGGATTTTTTTAATTAGTAATTCGTAATTAGTAATTCGTAATTACTAAAAGGGTTCTTCCACATAGAGCAGTTCCCCCGCATCATTCAGCACGACCTCAACTCGAGCGCTCTTTTTAAGCTGAGGCAACCAACCTTTAGCCAAGATCGGATCGCTGGCAATCAACTCATTTATTTGAGCGATCGACAAGGTTTCAAAGTCCGTTTTTTCCTTGTGCGGTTTGCGCTTAGCAGCTTCGGGAAAACTAAACTTAGTGGATAAGTTCCTTAACTTCTCGAACAAAAACTTCTTATCGACGGGGCGATCTATTTTCTCTGGTTGATATAGCTTGTAGGCTTCTGCTGCCTCTGCTCCTTCTGGGGCATTACATGTATCGCCATTAATTAATGCATCATTATCATCATGACTATTACCATCATGACCATTGATTAATGCACCATTACCATCATGACCATTACCATCATGACCATTGATTAATGCACCATTACCATCATGACCGTTGATTAATGCACCACTACCATCATGACTATTGCCATCATGACCATTACCATCATGACCCTTAATTAATGCACCATTACCATCATGACTAATTAAGCGAACTGGTTTACTCACTGGATTAATCTCCTCTGGTAACTGTTCGGTAATAGCTCTCGATCGCGCCACTAATAATTTCTGTTCTTCTGGTTTTATTGCGACACCATTCGCCATTCTGGTAGCTGCATTATCATATCTGTGCTTGGTTTCTTCCTGGTACGATAACCAGTAAATGGGAATATTAGCAGGGTCTTTCTTAAAATGCCGCAGTACATTAGCTTTGTGCTTATAAATATCTCCCCCATGTTCGGTCTGCCATTTTTGCGCCAGCCAAGTATGAAATGCAGAATCTAATTTCCCATCGATCGCCCATGCACCATCGGGCAACCACTGCCATGTCCAATCTTGGATCTTCTCTCTCCGCGAGGAAGGCGCAACTATACCTAATGCGGGGTCATATTTCCTTGAAGTAGAAAGTAGAGAGTAGGAAGTAGAAAGTTTTCCATCGCTACCTTCGGTAGCTAACGGAAGCGCAGCTTCGTCTTCACTTCCTACCCCCGACCTGCCTTGAGTTGAACTCAAGGCAGCATGCGGGGGTGCATTCCGCACTTCGTACTTCCTACTTTCTACTTCATCAGTTGTCCGTCGCTCTGTATTATCTTGTATTTCAGTCACGGAAGATTTATCTTCAGGATCGGCTTTATTGGCAGGAGAAGAATTATTCTTATTTGAGGATTGAGGCGATAAACTTTGAAGGCTTTCTTCGCGCGTTCCTTTGGCGAGGAAACCTCGCCAGGGTCGCTCTTCTTCTTCGACTTCAAGAACATCCGTACTGGCATTTTTATATATATTTGTTTGTTTATATTGAAGTTGATTTTGTCTTGTTTTGTGACAGTCCACAAAACGGGTTGTTGCAGTTTCTAACAAATCAGTTTTTGCAGTTTTTGACAAATCAGTTTTTGCAGTTTTTGACAAACCAAGTTGTTGTAGTTTTTGACAAATCAGTTGTTGTAATTTTTCGTAGTCGATCGAGTAATAGTAGGTGCGATTGCTGGGACTGTAATTATGCCCGTGGTGTTTCTGGTAAATCTGTTCGCGAATAAGAATCCCTTTTTCGACCAAAGAAGCGATCGCGCCTCGCAGAACCCAAGAAGAGAGATCGGGCAAAGATTCTTCAATCCATTCACGAATTGGCTTCCAAATCCAACGAACGCCATCTAGAACAACACCATGCTTTTGAGTGAGCCAGAAGTGGAGTTGCTGGACAATCCTGACTTGGTTGATATCTTCGAGGAGAATTAGTAAAGAATTGGAGTAGACTTGAATCCCGAATTTAGTCTCGATTTCGGGGATTTGCAATACAGGTGTATCGATATCTAGGGTATAATTGAGTTGTGGATTTGGATTTTTCATAGTACTATTAAATTGTGTTGATTGGTACGTAATTTTACGGATCTTTTTTTCTGCTATCAGGGCAAGTTTTCAGCATTTGTTGTTCTTGTCTGGATAAGTAGGAGCAAGTCAAAAGCCTTTACGTCTTTAGCGTAAAGACTTGCTTGTATCTGTTGTGTATTCGACGATAGATGCTCGGGCTTTATCGAAGTAGAGCAAAAAGCTTACGCAAAAACACTTAGAGGGTTTCGCTGGTGGAGCGGTGAAACCTTTTAGCTTTTCCAAGGGGGATGGTTGGAATTGAAGTGGCAGGTTCCCTGGCGTTTAACGCCAGTTCGTTCCGAACCACAATTGGAACAAAGATATCTCTCGAGTCCAGGGATGAGGAGCTTCCGAGCGCAATAGGAGCATTTGCCATAATTATCTTTGCATTTCATGTTTCTTTAAAAAATCATTTAGCGATCGATAAACTATTGTACGATCGATTAACAAACTATTCTACATTCGATCGAAGCTTTTTTAAAAGATTGGTAGGCACGAGCAGGTATAGTAAGGGTTGTCTTGTTGCTTGACGAAAATGAAGGAATTTAATAAAAAAAAATTGGCTACCTTGGTCAAAGATAAGATTGCCAGTTTAGGGCTAAGCCAGAGAGAATTCGCAGCCCTTGCCAAACTTCCTTCGAGTTCGACGGTCAACAAGTTAGTGTCGGGATTTTACAACGATGAGCCAGAACTGAAGACCCTCAGAGTTTTAGCCCTAAATATTTTCAATGTCAGCATGGGCGAGTTTATTGCCTATCTATACGATGAAAAAGACGGGCTTGAAGACCGTCCGCTCTCCTCTTCCCTTGTAGAGATTGGGATAGGCGAGATTGATAACCTTCACGATTTAAGTAGAGTCTGCCAGGCGATCGCCGATCGCCTGGAGGAGCTAGAAGAAAGTGAGAAGCAAGAAGTAAGAAGTAAGAAGTAGTTACAGGCTGTTTTCTTCTTCGGCGATCGACTGAGCTATATTAACTCGCGTTTGCTGCAATTGAAGTAGGCACGGGCGAAGGTGTTCTCTCTCGCCATTAATCTTCTGTTCCAAGTTATATTCGCAAGCTTGAAGAATGCTAACCAATCCATAGCGATCGATTAGCAAGCCGACTATATCTATCATTGAAAACCAATTGCACTCAGTAAAAAATTTTTTCATTTCTAGAGATTGAGAACGCGGGCTTGATTCATTAGATTTTGCTCGTTGCGCTTCTGGGGCATGACTTGTCGCAGAACCGAACGAGCAGTCTATTCTATTTCTTGTCTTCGCTCTTGGTTTTATGCGGATATTGATAATGTTTAATATAAATTTAATCTTGTTGATATCACTCATGTGGGACTGCTAATTAACCTAAAGAGTATTCTATCTTTTGTTAACTGCTTTACAGTTTTGAGAAGGTTCGCGCAACAGAAAATCTGTAATTGTTTTTTAAAAGAAACGATATTAGAACTTTTAAAGTCTGTACAATCAAAAAATGTATAATCGAAAGAACACAAAACAGCTTTTGACATGAAAGCGCAAGATAGGGAAGAGATCAAACAGATAGTAGTAGAAGTTTTGCTAGAGATGCTGTCGGGTCGTCACGCCCCCAAGACTCCCGACATCGAATACTTGCCAACTTCAGCAATGACGAAGTTTTTGGGTTATACAGACAATAATCAGCTATATCGCTTGATTCAATCTGGAGTCTTGAGGATTGGGCAGGAAGTGCAGGATCGTCGAGCGCCTACTAGTAGTAAAGCTGACTATTATTTCAATAAGCAGGCTTGTTTAAAGAGGCTGAATGAAAAGCCAGAAAAAAGAGCCTAGCGTTAACCTATAACCTATAACCTATAACCTATAACTTTTTAGTACGATCAGAAAATTCTTGTCAAGTAAAATAAAACCTGGTTATAGGTTACTGCGGGGGCAAAGGTCGATCGCTCCGACTCATCATAATCTCGTACATCTTTTGGTAATGCTCTTGATTTAGCCATCTTTGGTAAATCTGCGAATGAACGCGAACGGAATGATCCATCATTCGCGCTGCCATTTCTAGAGGGATAAAATTGATAGCACGAATAGCCCAGGCATGGCGTAGATTGTAAGGGCGAGAAAAGCCATAGCGCAAGAAAGCTTTGAGTACGCGATCGCCCAGGTCGGAATTGGTTTTCCCTGTAACTTGTGGAAAAGGTTGGGAAATATTCCCTAATTCCCATTGCTCCCACCATTCGGGGTACAAGCACCAGATAATTCTTTCAGATTTTTTATTGCGCTTACTCTCGACAATTCTCAGATGCCCTGGAGCAGTTTTAATTGAGTCAAAGTCAATATGAAAAATCTCGTAATTACGCAAGCCATAAGCAGCCATCAAACCAAAGGCGTATTGCCAGCCATGGGAATTAGGAATGCGCTCGCGCCATTGTTGAATCTCGGCATCGGAAGGAATATCTCTTAATTCTACAGATTCGGGAGAATAATTTCCTTTATAGTCAGAAGGGTCGAAGTCGATCTTGGCGAACTGAGCTAGGGATTTTAGATAGATACAAGCTTTCTGCCTAGTCCTGCTGTCTGGAGGAGTACTAAGAACCACTTTCATCAAACTATCTTCATTCAAATCCGCAGCGCGATCGAGCTTTTTAAAGATGCGACTGTAATCTTTCCAAGTAGTTTCTGATTTGGGAGTACGCGCTCGCTTGGCGAAATAATCTTCTTCAAACTTATTCAGCCAATAATCGACACTGCCCACAGCAGCCGAGCCATTA
>JASJDJ010000216.1 GCA_030065635.1 Xenococcaceae cyanobacterium MO_188.B32 | reverse complement strand
GGTCTTGAACCCATCACTTCGGCTGAAATTTCCCCTCCCTTTCATCCTCCTGAGGGAGATTTTCTTTTCCCTTCCCGATTCCATCATGGTTTGACCCCGATTTCAGAGGTACTTCATCTGTGGGGCTGCCGAATGTGGGATATAAAATTTGCAAACAGCGAGCACTTATCAAAAAAGCCGATCGAATTTCAATAGAGCAATGAATTTTGCTGAAACACTGAGTATTTGTACTCTTTCGACAAAAAGACTTAAATTAGTAATAGGTCTAGAAAAATTACCATACAGCCAATTAAATAAATGGCAAAACTTAGTTTAGGTACGCGCTTGTTTTTCTCTCATCTGCTGGTGATGATAGTAGGCTTGGGCAGTTTTGTCATTATTGCCAAATATTCTTCTCCTCGTATGTTTATCTTGCGTCTCGAACAATTAGAGAGGACGGGAATATTTACAGTGCGATCTGCCCGTACTTATTTAGTAGAAGGTTTTCATAATGCTTGGAATCACAGTACTCTGTGGTCATTAATTGTCGGTATTACGGCTGCGGGGGGAATCAGTTATCTAGCCTCAAAACGGATTATGCGTCCTTTAAAACAAATTAAACAGATTACCCAAAAATTTGCTGCTGGAGATTTAACTGAAAGAATGCCAGAAAGCGAAATTCCTGAATTAAACCAATTAGGAGTTAGTTTCAATCGCATGGCAAGCAGTCTAAAAGATGTAGAAAAGCGCAGAAGAGACTTAATTAGCGATTTAACTCACGAACTCCGTACTCCCTTAACCGTAGTAAGAGGTTATTTAGAAGAATTAGCTGATGGAAGAATAGAAGGTACACCAGAATTATATTTACGCTTAGTTAGAGAAACGAGACGATTAGAAAGACTAATTTACGATCTACAAGAACTTTCTCAAGCAGAGGCTGGTTATTTATCTGTCAAATTAAAAAACGTCAATTTACGCCCTCTATTAGAGTCTTTGATTACTAAATTCACCGATCAACTATTAGAAGATGGGCCAGTATTAAAATTAGATTGCCCTAGTGAAATTCCCCCAGTTTTGGCCGATATCGATCGCACCGAACAAATTTTAGTCAACCTACTGGGTAATGCTATTTGCTATACCAAAAAAGGTTCGATTACTGTCAAAGTCTGGAAAGATAATCTTTATCTGTGGATCGAAATCATCGATACGGGAGTAGGAATTGCTCAAGAAGATTTACCCTATGTGTTTGAGCGTTTTTGGCGTGCAGACCGTTCTCGTTGTATTCACTCTGGTGGAAGAGGATTGGGACTGTCGATCGCTCGTAAGTTAGTAGAGTTACAAAATGGCTGGATAGAAGTAGAAAGTGAGTTAAACCAAGGTAGTACCTTTCGCTTTTGTCTTCCTCTGGCTTAGCTGAAAACTATAAGCCGACAGCTTAAAAATAAAACAATGTGCCTAAATTTAAGGTAATTTTTATACTCTCTCGATATCTGTGCTATTATTCTTAACAAATATTTACAAATATTCATAAAAGTACAAAATCCAAATTGGCTCAAGCCTAAAAAAAGCTAAAAATGCTGAAATTACAAGAAGAATTAGCAGTTTTCAAGCGCAGAGAGAGTAATCTAATTGCTATTGTTGGTTACGAATTGTGGAATCCTTTATCAACAATTCAAGTTTGCTTAGAAACTTTAGCCAACGAGCCTGCTATTTCTCTGGAGTCGAGGCAGATCCTGTTAGATACTGCCATCAAAGATGTGAAGTATCTGCGACAGTTAATTCAGGATTGTATCAACATTGCTCAGTTTGAGTCAGAAGAAAAGAGCGATCGCTCTTCGGACATACAAAATATTCTGTCAAAAAGTTTAGAAAGGATTTTACAGTTATATCAGGTCAAAGATTTTGCCTATTTAGTAGAGAAAAAGGAAAAAGACTTAATTGCCAATGAATATCGTGAAGAAACTTTAGAACATATTCGCAATAATTTTGTAGCTATTGTCGGTCATGAGCTACGAACTCCTTTATGTACTATTCAAGTTTGCTTGGAAAGCATAACTAATGAATTAGAAACATCAAATAAATATGAAGAATATACACGAGAAATGTTAGAAATTGCTTTAAATGACTTAGAAAGATTAAGGCAATTAATTAAAGACTTTTTTATCTTAGCACGATTACAACAAGGACAACTTTATTATCGTCAAGAATCCGTTGAAGTTCAAGCAATTATAGAGTTAGCCCTAACTAGTTTAAAAATCAAAAAATACGGTCAAGCTTTGCCAAAGATTAATATTGAATTACCTTTTCATTTACCAAAAATAAAAACCGATGGAGATAAATTAGTAGAAACTATAACTAAACTTTTAGATAATGCTTGTAAATTTACCCAACCTCAAGGGGAAATTAAAATTAAAGTCCAGCTTCTTAACCTAGATAAAGAACAGTTGTCTAATTTATCTATAGCTCAAGACAATTTGTTTTTAGAAATAATTATTTCTGATACCGGTCGAGGAATTTACCCTCACAATCTTAATGCTATTTTTAATTGTTTTTATCAAGAAGAAAGTGCTCTTAAAAGGACTGTTAATGGAGTAGGAATTGGCTTAACTATTTGCTATCAAATTATCCAAAGTTTAGGCGGAAAAATATGGGCTAATTCTGCTGGTAAAGAACAAGGAAGCAGCTTTCATTTTACCGTACCCGTAACAACCTGAGTTGAGAATTCTTATTAAAACTACCGAACTACTAATACTGATTTAACTGGTCTTTTTATTTTATTTCCTTCTCTATCTAATCTTCCATAAAAAGTTGTCCCTTGATAGTAAAGAGAAGCCGAACTTCCTCCATCAAGATTCATCGCTTTAGTTACCCCCAGAGTAGATAAAAAATCCGCTAATTCAGGTAAAGACATCCCAGCACTGCCAGAAGCAGAAGGTTTTTGTTCTACCATCGCTAAAACTATATCCCCATTATCTTTGATACCTACCGCACTCCTAGCATTAGGGGAAGTCGTACCGATCGCATTACGAATAATTTTTCCATCACGATATGCCACAAATCCTTCTTTTACCGAAGTATCTTTTGGTAATAAACCAGGCCCCCCTCCCAAAGCATCTTTTAATTCACAGCCATTAGGAGAAGGAACATTGTGCAAGGTAATATCGTAACGAATATCTTCCCCACAAAGATAACGGCGAAATTCTACTCGATTGAGTATTTTACCCAAATAGGGAGTAAGATCGGGGTTATCAATTAATCTTTCGTTAGTACGAGGATCGGCAAGTAATTTTCCTTCTTTAATTAGATAAGAAGTAGTTTTTTGGTTTTTAGGATCGAAATAACCACCATTAATAACGGCGATCGCTTGGTATTTAGTGGCAAAGTCGGTAATAGGCTGAAGTTCTCCTTCTATAGCAGGAGTAACCAAAAAATTGCCCTCGTGAGGTACGGTAACTGTATGGATTATACTTTGCTCTTGTTCTGTTGTTTCGTAACGAATACTTTTGTTTTGTTTTAATGCTGTTTGAGCAATAGATTTATCTAGAGATTGATAAGAACTAGAAGATAATATTAATCCACAAGCAACTAAGATAATATTTCCCCACCAAACCCTTTTGCCCATTTTTTTCTCTTTTACTTTTGCCAGAAATCTACTAACCACTAACTAACCTTTGTAGTTACCACTTCTGTACTTGTTCCTACCTCTGGAGTCGGACTAGATTTAATTAATAAAGTTAAACCAGCCCCAATAATCAAAAATACTCCACCCAGAACAACTGCTAAAAGTCGATCGCCATTAAGACAATAGATCATAATCCAACCAAAACAAAGAGAAACCACAATTTCTGGCAAAACAATAAAGAAGTTAAAAATACCTTGATAAATTCCCCTACGCTGAGGAGGAATTGCCCCAGTCAGCATGGCATAGGGCATAACTAGCGCACTCGCCCAGGCTATACCTAAGCCTATCATTGCTACCAACAATAAATATTGATTTTTAATAGTTAATAATAAGAGTAAACTAACTCCCCCACACGCCAAGCAAATGCTGTGAGTTTTTTGACGACCAATTTTTCTACCAAGGTAAGGTAAAAGAAAGGAAAAACCAATACAGATAGCATTAAAAACAGCAAAACAGACTCCAGCCCATTCAATGCCATCACTATATACTACTGAATCTTGGCTAGTTGCACCAAAAATATTGCGAGCCACCGCTGGGGGGAAATAAAGGAAAAAGCAAAAGATACCCAACCAGGTAAAAAACTGAACCTTAGCTAATTGCTTCATAACTGGTGGCATATCTCGAAACGCATACCAAGTTTCTCTAATACTGCTAGCAATTCCACCCCGTTTTTCCTGTAGAAGCTCGAACTTTTCTAAATTTTGTGGTGGATATTCTGGCGTAGTTATAACCGTCCATAAAACAGTACCCAAAAATAAAACAGCCCCGATATAAAATGAGAGTTCTACGGTTAGAGGAATTTTACGCAGAGAGTTACTGGTATTATCTACAGCAAAAATATTGTTGAGCAACCAGGGCAAAGCAGAAGCAGAAACAGCCCCAAGTCCAACCATAACACTTTGCATGGCAAATCCTTTAGTTCTTTGTCCTTGGGGTAATAAATCTCCCACAAAAGCACGAAAGGGAACCATACTAACGTTAGCACTAGTATCCAAAATCCACAGTAAACCTGCAGCCATCAACAGTGTAGAAGAGCGAGGCATAAATACAAGAGCAATAAAAGCAAAAATTGCTCCTGCTAAAAAGTAAGGTCTTCTCCTACCCAAAGGAGTCCAGGTGTAATCGCTAAGATTACCGATAATTGGTTGAACGATCAAACCAGTCAGAGGAGCAGCAATCCACAAAATTGGTATTTGATGGGCATCTGCACCCAAATGCTCAAATATAGCGCTCATATTTGCCATTTGTAGTCCCCATCCAAACTGAATACCCAGAAAGCCAAAATTCATATTCCAAAGTTGCCACAAGTTAAACTTGGATTTTTTCAGGACAACATCTTTGTCCAGGTTGGTCTGTACCTGCTCACTTGATTGTTTCTGAGTATTCATGCAGTTTCTATTTACTTCTTCAATGGCTCTATTTTAAACAGCATGGTGCTTAAAATGTTAGCAAGAGGAGAGCAGCAGATAGATCAGAAATTGGGCTTATTTTCTTCAACCAATAACAGATTTAGAGAGCAACCGCTCACGAATATAGCGATACTTTTGACTGTTCTTCTGACAATACGTAAAGCAATAATTGCTGCCAACTGACCGATATCATTCCAAGATGGGGCGATTGTAGTCTTTAAAATGCTACCTCCAACCAAAAAACTCAGTCCCAAGGAAAAAGAATAACCCAACTCTAATCGACTTGCCTGAAATGCGATCGCCGAACGAGAATTAGTAAAAATATGCTTGCTATAAATAATTAAAGCTTTGATTATTCCCGTGACAATAACAAACAGTGCTAATAATTGACATATACTTACTACCCAACCATTGAGGGTTCTGACTAGGGTGATAAACATGGTTGTTTCTTATTCGATTGGCGCGTTCTGTCAATACTACCGTGACAGTGGTTTGGCAAAAGCGTACATTATACTTACTTTTAGATTATGTAAAAATTTACAACTTAGTGTAGATTGTTAATTGTTTTTGCCAAAAGCTTTTAATGTCTGTCAAAACTGGGCTTTTAGATATTCTCTCCGCATAGTTGCGATCGCGTCTATAGAAATACCTTTAGGACAAACTGCTTCACATTCACCGTGATTGGAACAATCGCCGAAACCTTCTGCGCTCATTTGTTCTGCCATATTATTGACACGTATTTTTCTTTCGGGATGTCCTTGAGGCAGTAAAGCCAGATGAGCTATCTTAGCAGCAGTAAAGAGAGAAGAAGAAGCATTAGGACAAGCTGCAACACAAGCACCACAACCGATACAATTAGCATAATCGAAAGCGCGATCGCTATTTTCTTTAGCTACAGGCAGAGTATTGGCATCGGGTGCTGCGCCTGTATTGACAGAGATATAACCCCCCGCAGCTATAATGCGATCGAAAGCAGAGCGATCGACTACTAAATCTTTAACTACAGGAAAAGCTTTTGCCCGCCAAGGTTCGATCGTAATCGTATCGCCATCTTGAAACGAGCGCATATGTAACTGACAAGTAGCCGTTAGTTTTTGTTGTCCGTGAGCAATACCATTAATCATTAAACCGCAAGAACCACAAATCCCTTCCCGACAGTCACTATCAAATTCTACTGGTTCTCGATCTTGATAAATTAATTGCTCATTCAGTACATCCAACATCTCTAGAAAAGACATCTCAGGAGAAACTCGATCGACTGTATAGTCAACAAATTTTCCTTGACTCTGAGAATTGGATTGTCGCCAAATTCTTAAATTGATTTTCATTTATGTATGTCAAACAGTGTTCCACTCTACTTTTAATTTTAATATTTAGCTAAAAACTAAAAACTAAGAGCTAACAACTAAAAACTAAAGACTAAAAATTTTTAGCAGTATGTTTAACCGCATCAAACTCATATCTTTGAGCAAAATCCGTTACACCATAAATATTAAAAGTAATAGTGGGTTCATCTCCTGAAGGTTCTACACTATGAATTGCTCCGGGCATAAAACCGATAATATCCCCTGGTACTAGTATATGCTCTCCTACTTGTTCGATACGGTCTGGATGTCGAGCATTGGGAGAACGTCGCCAGAAGCGATTTTTTTCTTCTCCACTAATTAAAGCAACAATGCCCCAGGTAGCGTGATTGTGAATAGGGGAAACTTTGCCTGGCAACCAAGCAACCATTTGTACGGTTAAAGGATAATCTGGCTCTTGATAGAGCATTTTAACCGACCAACCTACTTTAGGAGAAGGTTCGTCATATTCCATTTGTAGCCAGTAAGAACTAGTTAGTAGTTGTCTTACTAAAGGAAATATTCGTTGAATTCTCCGATCATCATCGGTAGTTGAGGTTAAAACATCATCTAGATCGCTCAGAAAACGATAAAGTCGATAAGGTTCGGGAAATTCTCTTTCTTCTCGAGGAAAATAGGGATGGTGAGAACTATCATTATCAACAATCCAATGTTCGCATTCTGAAGCATCGTCAATTATTTGCTTCTCTTTAGTTTCTGGCATGATCTTTTAGTTAGTCAAATCAATAAAAAGATGAATTACTTTGATAAAGATAAGATTTAACAAATATAAAATACAAGAGTATTATAGATATGAATTTACCCATAACCAAAACTGTCTCTCCGACTTTTGATTATCTAGATTATTACCAACAACTATGGGCAAAAAGTCAAACTGCTCGCACTGCTTTAGTTACCCATCCTATCTACAGACAATTAAATAATTTGACAGCAATTCAAATATTTATGCGATCGCACATTTTTGCAGTGTGGGATTTTATGACTTTACTCAAAACTTTACAACATCGCCTGACGGGGTTAAGTTTACCTTGGTTACCTCATAAAATTTATTTGTAACATTGATAATTGTTTAATGATTTGACTAGTAGTCTATCAAATCAATTATGACAAGTATAAATATACAGAACAACTCCGTACCGTCTCTGTCGATCGATTTTACTAAAGAGAAAGAAGAAGCCTATCAACGTATTTTCAAGCGATCGCCTCTTATTTCTAGTTTGTCTGTTGGTTGGGGCGATCTTAGTATCGTTTACGATCGGCAGTCTCCAATAGAATTGCCTAAAACTTCAGTTAAACAGCATTGTATTGGAATTTTGACCGATATACCATCAACCGTTGAAACAGAAAGAATAATTGATGGACGTTTTGTGCGAGAACACAATGTTCAAGGAGAGTTTGTCATTATCCCTGCTAATATAACTCATCAAGCAGCATGGTATCAGGAAGGTTGTTCGGTTGCGATCGCGATCGAGCCAACAATTTTTGCTCAAACTATTTACGAAGTAGTAGATCCAGATAAAGTTGAACTTTTACCGCAGTTTGCGACTCGGGATCCACTTGTTTACCAAATTGGAGTAGCACTTAAATCCGCTTTGACTAGACATGGTACTAGCAGTCGTCTTTATGCCGAGACTTTAATTAATACACTGATTCTTCATTTGCTAGAGAATTATTCCGTTCCTTGCAATTCTTTTAACTCTGTACAAGGTAGACTACCTCAATATAAATTACAACAGATAATTGATTATATTGATGCTTATCTCGATAGCGACTTAAGCTTAAATGAATTAGCAACCTCCGTGCAAATGAGTCCTCATTATTTTTCGCGACTGTTTAAGGAAACTACAGGCATTACACCCCATCAATATGTCATTCGCTGCCGTATCGATCGAGCCAAAGAGTTACTGAAACAGGGAAAATTATCGATCGCTGATATTGCAACTCAAGTAGGTTTTGTCGATCAAAGTCATCTCCATCGTCATTTCAAACGTCTGGTAGGTGTTACACCCAAGAACTATTTACGACAGTTCAACTAATAGCAAGAATATCCAAAAATATTCAGAATTTACAAGCTAGTTACTCAACAAACTTTTCATACTGGTTATTAAATACAGTACTAAAGAGAGTAGCAGCGATAATGAAAGTTGAAACTAAAAGTGAAATCACTCTTGCATCAGGGTTTCGAGGAGACCTCGAAACTACGCCCAGCCAAATGTATGAAGGTGCGCCTTGGTGCTTGGGGAAATATGATAATTTTAAAATTAATCAACCTCAATTAATTACTCTTCTCGGTCATGATTATGTAATTTGGAAGGATGAATCGGGAAATTTAAACGCTTTAGATAATATCTGTCCTCATGCGGGAGCAAATCTAGCTAAAGGTGGTTATATTTTAGATTTTAAAGGCAAGAGTTGTTTGGCTTGTCCTTATCATGGTAATAAAGTTCAATTTTTAGGAGACGGTAAAGTAATCACAGAAGGAAATATTTCTAGTCAAGCTATACAAACAGTTTTACCTTTAGAAGTTATTGATAGTTTGGTTTGGACTTATGGTCTTCATTGGCAAGAACAAAACGGAAAATTAGTATCTGAACCAATTAAACCCAAGCTACCTATTCCCGATTATAGTAATATTCCTTTTCTACCTAAATATCATTCCCAATTACATCTGAGTAAACTTAACCACATCTATTCTTTCTCTTATTCAGTTAATAGTAATCTTCTTCAAAGTATGTGGAACGCACATGATGGGGAGCATTTTGCTATAGCAATCCGATTTGAGTTGTGAAGGCGATCAGCTTCGCTGGCACGCAAAGCGTGATCGCTACGATTGTTCACTGTTGCGATAAGCATCGGATTTGAGCGGATAGAAGTTTCTGCTTAATTATTATTAAACACAGC
>JASJDJ010000046.1 GCA_030065635.1 Xenococcaceae cyanobacterium MO_188.B32 | reverse complement strand
GTAGGGACGGTTCGCGAACCGTCCCTACAATTGTCGTTACTTGGAAAAAGGAGGAAAGCAGCTAATTGAATTATTCAGACTTTTCTTTTTGGTGGATACTACTGCTATTTAGTATTCCGTTTTTTACGGTTCGATCTATTGGTAAGTCTGTTAATCTTTGGCATGGATTTTATGACAGCATCGGTTTAATGTCTTTATCGATGCTGCTTTTTTTTAATGCTAGTGCTTCTAGTTTTGTTGTTTTCTTCTTTGAAATTATTTTTAATTATGTTCTGGTGCAGTTTATGCTGCGTCGCCAAGGGGGACAAGCTAAACTAATTGCTACTTTATTAATAATTTTCGATGTTGCGGTTTTAGCCTATTTTAAATACCTAGTTTTTTTTGTTGATGATGTTATTGGTTTGATTGTTAATATCCCAGATAATTGGCAACAAGGTTATATTGTTTCCCTGGCAAACCGTAATGTTTCTCTCGTTCCCAATCGAATTCCTCCTGGGGTTTCTTTCTATACTTTCCAGATGGTTGCTTTTGTAGTTGACTCTTTAAAAGCGAGGAAAAAGAAACCCATTGGCTTTGTTGACTATATCAATTTTGTGGCATTTTTTCCGCAAATTGTGGCGGGTCCAATTGAACGTCGCGCTAGTCTTTTTCCGCAAATAGAATCATTTCGGTTTAAGTTTACAGTTGATAATTTTTATGAGGGGTTTCGCTGGCTGTCGCTAGGAATGTTCATGAAATTTGTCCTAGCAGATAATATTTCTCCTTATATCGATTTAACTCAAAGTCTTAATCCCTGGTTTATCTGGTTCAATGCCTTTTTATTTACCCTGAGAATCTATTTTGATTTTGCAGGATACAGTTTTATTGCTCTAGGTTTGGCCAGAATTTTAGGGATTAGATTAACAGTTAATTTTCTCGCTCCCTATACATCCCAAAGTATCAATGAGTTTTGGCGTAGATGGCACATTACTTTGAGTACTTGGTTTAGAGATTATGTCTTTTTACCTTTGATGGGGTCGAAAAAACAATGGGCAGCATTTTTCTTGTTTATCACTTTTACCTTATCTGGTTTTTGGCATGGGGCAGCCTGGAATTTTATTATTTGGGGAGCTTATCACGGTGCTTTATTGTTAGTTTTACGATATTTGGGTAGACCATTTCATCGTTTGACAGGTAAGTATGTGTCTCAACCTCAATTTGTTTCTTGGGGATTGACTTTTGCAGCAGTAAATTTAGGCTGTCTTTTCTTTATGGATACAGATATTAGCCGTTTACTACTGAAATTAAAAACTTTAGTTACCCCTTGGGCTTATTCTTTTGCTAATTTAGGTGCTGTCTTTAGTTCCTATAGTATCAATCAAGGCACTGCTTTAATAGTTATTTTAGTTCTGGCGATCGCGGTATTGCTACTAGAACATCTGGCTATCTGGCGACAACAGTTTGAATATGAATTGCTTCTTTCTCCTTGGTTATCTCCAGTTTTACTGGGTTTAACTGTTCTCTTGGCTGCCAATACACCTTCTGAGTTTATTTATTTTGAGTTCTGATGTGGAAACCGATTAAACTTGCCCCTTGGTTTATGGCTGCTGGTATTGCTTGGTCGTTAGGTTTTGTCTATAACGTCATTTATGGTGGCGAACTAAGTTGGCTACGAGCAATGTACTTCCATAAAATAGCTAGGGCAGAAGAAATAAAAGAAAATGGAAGATTACTGATTACTGGTGGCTCTGGAGCGCATTATACAATTAATTCTGATGTTATTGAGCAAGGTTTGGGCATTCCTGTTGTAAATCTTGGTTTAGATGGCCCCATTGGTTTAGATGTAATTTTACCTAGTGTCATCGACCAAGTACGCCCAGGGGATATAGTGCTTCTGATTCCCGAATATTTATTACTATTAGATCCTGATGGTTTGGGCGATCGATCTGGTCCTTTTGGGGTAGCTATTGGTAAACCAGGATTAGGAGGCGTACCAGCCAAACAACTTGTCCAGGATGTTTTGTTGCTGGGAATACCTACTCTAAGAGGAGCAACTAAATCCAGTGTAGACATAGCTACTAAAGGAGAAATGACTGGTTACTATTCCGATCCCCTAACTAAGCGGGGCGATCCCACTACAGTTAAGGAAAGACAACAAGACTGGTGGCAATTGCCCATTAATCAACCTATTTCTCGTCATGCAGCCGAAAGAATTTGGCAGTTTCGCCAAGAAGTAGAAGCAAAAGGAGGAAAGCTAGTACTATCTTTACCTTGGGTATATGGCAGTACAGGAACGCGAACTAAAGCTAATGTCCAGAAAACGGCTTACATACTCTCTAAAATTGCGCCTGTGATTTACGAACCAGAATCTTTAAATATCAAGACCGATCCCAATTTATTTGCTGATACTCACTATCATTTATTGCCCAAAGCAAGAGAAATTAGAGCAAGAGAGTTGGTTGAGCAAATGAAACCACTTGTTCAGTAACCAGTAGGAAGTAGGGGCGATTCGTGAATTGCCCGTGCAAGTAGCGAGTTATTGATTCTGCGCCTGTGTAGTTTATTCATATCAATTATTAACCGACATAAGCAAACTCGAGTAATCTTATGAATAATGAACCGATTAAAATTTGTATCTTAGGAGGGGGATTTGGCGGTCTTTATACAGCCCTTTACCTGGCTGATTTTAGCTGGCTCAAATCAGGCAAGTGTCAGATTACTCTAGTAGAACCAAAAAATAATTTTCTGTTTACTCCTTTATTATACGAAATCTTGACGGGAGAATTGCAGCGTTGGGAAATTGCTCCTTCTTATCAAAAGTTATTGGCAGGGAAAAAGATCGATCTTCGTCAAGATAAAGCCAAAGGAGTCGATCTAGATAATCGTCAGGTGCAATTAGAACAGGGTAGTTCATTAGTTTATGATTATTTAGTTTTAGCAGTAGGGCAAAAAACCAGATGGATCGATATCCCTGGATTAGCTGCTCATGCTTTGACTTTTAGGAGTATATTTGATGCAGAAAACCTACAAGAAAGATTGCGTTTATTAGAAGCTTCAGGAAGACAAAAGTTACGAGTGGCGGTAGTTGGTGCTGGACCTAACGGGGTAGAGTTAGCTTGTAAAGTGAGCGATCGCTTGTCTCCCAGAGCAGAAGTAATTATTATTGACCGAGGGGCAGAAATTCTCCGAAATTTTGCTAAAGGAGTTAAGAAAGCAGCCTATCAAGCCATAAAAAATCGTAATATTCAAGTTTATTTAGAAAGTGGTCTCAAAGAAATTACTCAAGAGCAAATTACTTTCTTTTGTAATGACAATTTAATCGATTATCCAGTAGATTTAGTCTTGTGGACAGCAGGTACAGAAAACATTGACTGGGTAGCAAATCTCAATTGTCAACAAAACAATCAAGGACGAATTTTGGTTCATCCTACTCTTCAACTAATAGACTATCGAGAAGTTTTTGCGGTAGGAGACATAGCTGAAATTCGTCAGAGTAAGACTCAAATCGTACCAGCTACAGCACAAGCTGCCTATCAACAAGCAAGTTTATTGGCAAAAAATTTAAAATTGACACTGCAAGGTAAATCTTTGAAACATTTTCGCTATCTACACCTTGGAGATATGCTTACTTTAGGTAAAGGAGTAGCGATAGTTTCTAGCTTTGGTATCAATTTAACAGGTTCTTTGGCTGGGTTAATACGAAGATTAATCTATATTTTTCGTTTACCTACTTTTCGCCATCGTTGGCAAGTATTAAAAAATTTACTGCATCTTAAATGAGCAGGGGAGCAGGGGAGCAGAGGGGCAGGGGAGCAGAGGAGCAAGGGAGATGAGGGAGAAATAGTAGGGGGAATTATGGTGATAGGGAAGGATAGTAAGGGAAAATTTCGGAACAAATTAGAAGAGATATTTGGTTTCGATTTGCGATCGCTGGCTTTATTCCGTATGGGATTAGCATTAGTAATAATTGCCGATCTTATTATTCGTTTTGGCGATATTAGGTCACACTACAGCGATTATGGGGTTTTACCCCGTACAGCCCTAATCGAACAATTCCTTAAACCCTGGTATTGGTCAATTCATCTCCTTAGTGGTGAACCTTTTGTTCAAGCTTTATTATTTGGTTTTGCTCTATTTTTTGCCCTTTTATTATTGATTGGCTATCGGACTAGATTTGCTACTATTGCTTCTTGGGCAATGATTATCTCTCTCCATAACCGCAATCCTGCTTTGCTTTTTGCGGGAGACGATACTTTAAGGGCACTTTTATTTTGGGCGATGTTTTTGCCTCTGGGGGCTAGTTACTCTGTCGATAGGGCTTTGAATACTTCTAGCAAACCACTACCAAAACGAGTTTTATCTGGTGCCACAGTTGGTTTTATTATTCAACTGTGCTATATCTATATGTTTTCCGCTTGGTTTAAGCATCAAAGTCCGATTTGGTCGCAAGAAGGTAGTGCTGTCTATTACGCTCTTAATTTCGACCAGTATGCTACAGGTTTTGGACAATTTCTGCTTAGTTTGACTCCTTTACTCAGAACGATGACTTTTGGCGCATTGTGGTTTGAGTGGTTGGGAGCGTTACTATTATTTATTCCCTTCCGTACTAACTTTTTCCGTTGCGTTGCCATAGTTTCTTTTATTCTGCTGCATTTTAGTTTCGGGTTATCTTTTGAAATTGGTATTTTTCCTGCCTTGTGTATATTCGCCTGGTTGGCTTTTATTCCTACCAATGTATGGGATTGGTTAGATAAAAAGACCAATACCCAAGAAAGAGCAAGTTTAAAGATTAATTATGACCGTAACTGTGGTTTTTGTAAAAAAGTAGTTCATTTTTTGCGTACTTTTCTGATTTTACCCAGAACACAGTTACTAGTAGCTCAAGAAAATCCTTCTGTCTATGAAGACATGGAAAAATATAATTCTTGGGTAGTAGAAGATTGGCAGGGAAACAGATATTTCAAATGGTCGGGAATTATTTATGTAGTTAGTCTTTCCCCTCTTCTCTGGTTTCTTGCGCCTATTCTCAGATTAAAACCTTTGATGGCATTAGGCACAAAAATTTACGAAACTATTGCGAGTAATCGTCGTACTGCTGGCAAACTTACTGCTCCTTTTAAATATACTTCCCTAGAAGTTAATCCTGGCTGGTTATTTAATTTATTTACTTTTCTTCTACTCGGTTTAGTCACTCTTTGGAATCTTACCAGTTTTGCCCATAGTTATATTTTCCATCGATCGCCCACTAAAATCAGTCAAAGTTTACGCAGAGTTGTTAATAGTCGTACGGCACAAAAAATTACTTGGTTAGGGCAACTTACTAGATTAGACCAATCTTGGAGTATTTTCGCCCCCAATCCACCTAGAGATGATGGCTGGCACGTAATTGTTGGCAATCTAAAAGATGGAAGTCAAGTCGATTTACTACATAATGACAGGATGATTAATTGGGACAAGCCAACCATAAAAAAAAGAAATAAATTATACAAAAATATGCAATGGCGTACCTATTTTATTAATCTCAATCGCTATATAGGTAAAAAACTTTATCCTTACTATGGTTTATATCTTTGTCAACAATGGAACGAAACACATCAGGACAAAAAACAACTAGAAAATCTAGATATTTATTTTATCTCAGAAAATACGGTTCCTCCTGGCGAAATTCAAGATATTGATAAGCAACATCATTGGCAACAATCTTGTACTTTTAAAAATACGGATCGATAAAAATATTATTAATAATTTATGAGTCTGTAGTTTATCAAAAAGATATTTTTATTTATTTGTATACTATTATATGCTATTTAATTCTTACGTTTTTATCTTCCTCTTTTTACCTATAACTTTAATTGGTTTCTTTACTTTAGGTAGATTAAAGTTAATTAAGCCAGCCAAAATATGGCTACTAATTACTTCTTTATTTTTCTATGGTTATTGGAATCCACCCTATTTAATTTTAATGATAGTTTCGATTTTATTTAACTATCAAATGGGTAGAGCGATCGCTTTGGCTAAATTGAAAAGTAAACAAGCAAAAATATTGCTTTGGATTGGTATAGGAATCAATTTGGCTAGCATTTGTTATTACAAATATGCTAACTTTTTCTTGTCTACAGTAAATGATTTGTTCAAAGCTAATGTTACTCTCAACGAAATATTTCTTCCTTTAGCTATTTCATTTTACACTTTTACTCAAATTGCTTATTTAGTAGATGCTTATCGAGGTGAAACCAAGGAAGTTAATTACGATTTAATTACTTATAGCTTATTTGTTGTCTTTTTCCCTCAGTTAGTTGCAGGGCCAATTTTACGCCATGATGAATTAATTCCTCAGTTACATAAACTTAGAAACTTTGTTTTTTCACAAAAAAACTTTGCTTATGGTTTGACTCTATTTAGTTTGGGATTATCCAAAAAAGTTTTAATTGCCGATAATATTTCTCCTTGGGTAGCTACAGTATTTAACCACTATAGCCAAGTTACTTTTATAGAAGCCTGGGTAGGTGCATTAAGTTATACTTTTCAACTTTATTTTGATTTTTCTGGCTATTCTGATATGGCAATTGGTTTGGGTTTAATGTTTAATATTCGCCTACCAATTAATTTTGATTCACCCTATAAAGCCAATTCTATTAGTGATTTTTGGCGACGGTGGCACATTACTCTATCTAACTTTTTACGAGATTATCTTTATATTCCCTTAGGAGGAAGCCGTAAAGGAGAACTACGCCGTTATGTAAACTTACTAACTACCATGTTATTAGGTGGATTATGGCATGGTGCTGGTTGGACATTTGTAATTTGGGGTGGTTTACACGGTGTTTATTTAGTAATTAATCATTGGTGGCGTAAATTAAAAAATCCTTTACCAACATTTTTAGGCTGGAGTATTACTTTTTTAGTAGTTGTTTTTAGCTGGGTATTGTTTAGGGCACAAACTTTGTCTGAAGGCTTAGAAATTATTCAGGCTATGGTAGGCATGAAAGGAATTATCTTACCTGGTGAACCTCAAGGTAAACTAGCTTTACTAACTAGTTTTGGGATTGAACTTAAGCGTTGGTCACAATTGAATTATTTACCAGTAGTCAGTGGCAGTAAAGCTATAAGTATTTTAGTGTTAATTGGCTTAATATTTTGGGTGAAGTTGCTACCTAATACTCAAGCATTATTAGCGAAAATGAAGCCAACTTGGTGGTGGGCTACTTGGGTTGGTTTATCAGCAAGTCTATGTTTATTATCTCTCAATCGTGTATCTGAATTCCTTTATTTTCAGTTTTAGATTTGAACAAATAGCTCAAAATTTAAAATGTTGCTCAAAACTATTTTTTTGTCAAAGTACAGTCCTAAAAAATATCAAAACTTTTACTTATTTTTTGCTATATCCACTTTAATGCCGTTATGTTTAGTAGCTGTTATTAATCTAGTTATCGATCCTTATTTATATTTTTACAGCCCAACTTTTAAAAAAGTCAACCAACTTAAACCAGAGAGAGAAAAGCATTTAATGCTTTCTAAAGCAGCAGAAATTAACTATATTGAAGCTAAAATAATTTTTCTGGGTTCATCTAGAGTTATGAGTGGCTTAAATACAGAATATCCTGGTTTAAAATATCCCAATTCAACATATAATTTGGGATTACCAGGGGCAAATATGTATCAAGTAATGCATTATTTTAATCATGCCCTTGCCAATCAATCTCAAATTAAACAAGTAATTTTAGGTATTGATTTTTTTATGTTTAATGAATATTTGAAAAATTTGGAAAATTTTGATGAAACTAGATTGGGGAAAAAAATTGTAGTAAAAGACATTATTAATAGCTTACTATCAATAGATGCACTACAGGCAAGTATTACAACTTTTAATGCTAACCTTAGCAACCAAAATAAATCTAACTCTAAAGAACCTAAAACTAGTAGATTTAAGAGATGGTTGACTAATTTTTTAAGCTATGAGGGTTTTTATGGTAAGTATAATCTTTCTCAAGCAAGATTAGAAAATCTTCAAGCTATTATCGACAAATGTAAACAAAATAATATCGATATAAAAGTTTTTATTTCTCCAACTCATGCTACTCAGTACGAAGCTATGAATATAGCTGGATTATCGTCAACTTTTGAACAATGGAAACGAGAAGTAGTCAAAATTACTCCCGTGTGGGATTTTTCTGGTTACAACAGTATAACTACTGAATTAATTAACGATCGCATGGAAAACTATATTGATAATTCTCATTACAGTCCCAAAGTTGGAGATTTAGTTCTCAACCGCATATTATCTTTCCAAACAGAAAGAGTTCCCAAAGACTTTGGTATATTGCTTACTCAGGACAATATCGAGACTCATTTACACCAAATTCGCCTCGATCGAGAAGTTTGGCGAAAAGAGCATCCAGAGGAAGTAAATTTAGTTAGAAAAATTAAAGCTAAACTGGATAATTAAAATAAAAACTATAAAATAACTATATTAATTAACATGGCTATTTCCGACTTTTCTGATTCTTATAATTCCCTCAGTAAGTCTCAACGGCAAAAAAAGAAAATTTTAGTCGATCGACAGAAAAAATTTAAAGTCTATAATTGGATTTTCTTTGCTACAGCCTTTGTCCCGATATTATCTGTTGGCTTATTCAATTGGACGATCGATCCCTATGATTTGTTTAATACTCCCAATTGGTGGGGTGTTAATCATGAAAAAATTAAAAAAGATAATAACGATCGCTTGTTTAAAGCTGTGGATATTATCCGCCTTAAACCTAAAGTTATCATAATGGGTTCATCTAGAACTAAGCAAGGATTGAATCCAGAACATCCAGCTATAAAAAATAATAAATTTGCTTATAATTTAGCAATTAATGGACCCAATGCCTATGAAGTAAGACGATACATCGAACACGCAATTGCCAATCAACCAGATTTACGACAAATCATTCTCGGTATTGACTTTTTTATGTTTAATTCTTCCCTACAAAATCAGCCGAGTTTTGAGGAAAAAAGAATTGCCAAAAAATATATAATCCCTACTGATGCTGTTAATGCTCTTTTTTCTCTCGATACTTTTAATGTTAGTAAAGAAACAATTGCTGCTAGCTTAAAAACAGAAGGACAAAACAATTCTTATGGCGAAAATGGTTTTATGCCCAATCGCAATGCTAATGACGGAGGAACAAAATGGCGATTCTCTCAATCAATTAAACTCTATTTTGAATTACATAGCGATTATCAATTTTCTCAGCAATATTGGTCTGATTTTGTCAAAATTGTCGAACTGTGTCGCCAAAATAACATAGATTTAAAAGTATTTATTTCTCCTGCTCATGCTACCCAATGGGAGTCAATTAAAGTAACTGGTAAGTGGGATATTTTTGAACAATGGAAGCGAGAGTTAGTTAAAATAACCCCAGTTTGGGATTTTTCTGGGTTTAATAATGTCACTACTGAAGCAATTAAAACAAAGATGGATAATTATGTCGATAACTCTCACTACAGTCCCACGATCGGTAATCTAATCCTCGATCGCATTTTTGACTATCAGTCTGAAAGTGTACCTAAAGATTTTGGGATTTTGTTAACAGCAGATAATCTCGAACAACATTTATCTAAAATAAAGCGCGATCGACTATTATGGGCTAATAATCATCCCGACGAAGTAAAATTAGTACGAGATATTAAAGCAAAAGTCGATCGTCAAAATAATAGTAATTAATTTTTTTTCTGTACACGAGATAAATATTAATAAATAAATTTAGTTTTGCTAAAATAATTAATTAATATTCAAAATTATGAAATTAATTAATCAGTATGGCTTAATCATCATTATTAGTTTACTTTTACTAGCTTCTTTGCTAGTAAATTCGTTTTTGTATAAAGAGTTAAAATTTGTTTATCTGTATTGGTATGCTACTAGTTTAAATCCTCTTAGTCTCAAAAGATATAGCGATGATAAAGTTTCGGAGAAAACTAGAGAAAATCAGAAAAAAGTTGTTTTTTTCGGTGATTCTAGAGCAGTGGAGTGGGCAAAACCTGAGTTACAAGAATTTGAGTTTATTAATCGGGGTATTAGTGGACAAACTTCTGCTCAAGTACTTTTAAGATTCGATCGACATGTGGCTGTTTTAAATCCAGAAATAATTGTTATCCAAGTTGGAGTCAACGATCTGAGAATGCTGCCTAAATCTCCCAAGACAAGAGAAGATATTGTGAAAGATTGCCAGCAAAACATTGCTCAAATTGTCCAGAAAGCTAAAGAAATTGGAGCCAAAGTTATTTTAACTACTGTTTTTCCCCTGGGAGATGAAACTATTTCTGTTCAACAAAGACTGTTTTGGTCGCCCATCGATTATATGAAGCAGGATATTACTGAAGTTAATAACTATATCAAAAATCTGGAACCAGACGCGGTTATTTTTGATGCTTATGAGTTAATAAAAGCTCAAAAAGAAAGTGCCCCAAAATACTATCGGGATTTAGTACATCTTAATGGTCGAGGATATAAGTTTTTAAATCAACACCTATCTGAATTATTGGCAAAATTATAAACATCAACTCAATAAATGTGATTTAAGCTACAAAATTTTTTAACGTATATTATATTTGTTGTTATTTATAAACTAATTTTTAGTTTTTAGATATCAGAATAAATCGAGACCACCAGAGTCGATTAAACTAGTGTTGTGGTGAAAATTAAGTATTTGTCCTGTAAACAAAGGAGTGAGGAGTGGACAAGAATAAAAGCTTTCTGAAAGCATTAAGCGCAAGTGCATTTATCTTTCTTAGCTGGGAAACTTTGGTCGTTGCAGAAAATTTGCCCAAGCCTGGAGATTACTATCGTTCTAAAGATTTTCTTTTAGCTGAGTTTCCTACTGTCACTAAGGACGGACAGAATGATAGAATGAGATACCAGCAAATACCAGTACAAGTATCCCAGTCTACAGAGTCAGAACCACCAGCAGAATTAACGAACGTAGAATCTTTAGAACCCAATGCTAATCCTTTAATTTTCCCTACTAAACCTGAGGAAGTTCAAATCAATCTCGATAAGCCAATTACCCTCGAACAAGCTATTGAATTAGCACTGCGTAATAATAAGGATTTACAAGTATCTAAACTCAATCTGCAACAATCTGAACAAGAGTTAAGAGAAGCAAGAGCAGCTTTATATCCTCAGTTAGATGCTAATTTAGAGGCCCGTGGTCGGGATGGTCAGAGATCGACAAGAGATGAGAATGGTAACGTTACAAGAGATAGGCTTAATAACGTTACTGATGACTTTGAGGAGATAACCGGTGATGTTACAGCAACTGTAGAACTTAGTTACGATGTCTATGCAGGAGGACGAAGAAGCGCGGATATTAAACGAGCTAAGAGACAATTCCGTTTTAACGAGTTGGATGTAGAACGAATTACTGAAGAAACTCGTTTTGCAGCGACTAGAGACTACTACGGCTTGCAAGATGCTGATGCTCAAGTGGAAATTCAAAAAGCAGCGGTGGAAGATGCTAGTCAAACACTGCGGGATGCTCAACTGCTAGAACAAGCAGGATTAGGCACCAGATTTGAAGTTTTAAGTGCAGAAGTAGAATTAGCTGATGCTCAACAAGCTTTAACTAGGGCTCTTGCCCAGCAGAATATAGCGAGAAGACAATTAGCGCAAACTCTTAGTATAGGGCAACAAGTTGAACTGCAAACTGCTGATGAAATCGAAGAGGCAGGAGTTTGGTCTATTTCTCTAGAAGAAACCATTGTCCTTGCCTATAAAAATCGGGCTGAGTTAGAACAGCAATTAGTTTTGAGAGAATTAAACGCGCAGCAAAGACAAATTGCTTTATCAGATATCAGACCCCAAGTAAGTTTGTTTGCTGCCTATGAATACCAGGTTGTTGATTTTGGTGACACCAGAAGGGGTGACGAAGATGAAAATCAATATCGTCTTGGCACAAGGCTAAGTTGGAGATTATTTGATGGTGGTAGAGCTAGTGCTCGTGCAGATCAAGCAAAAACAGATATTGAGATTAACGAAACTCAATTTGCTAACCAACGTAACCAAATTCGTTTGCAAGCAGAACAAGCGTACTACAATCTTCAGGCTAACCAAAAAAATATTGGGACTTCGCAAAAAGCATTAGAACTAGCAGAAGAAAGTCTAAGACTAGCACGGTTACGTTTCCAAGCAGGAGTGGGGACGCAAACCGACGTTATTGACTCTCAAACACGATTGACTACTGCTCGCGGTAACTTGCTGAGTGCCATTATTGACTATAATCAATCTCTAAATGAGTTGCAAAGAGCGGTTACCAATTTGCCTGACAGTAAACTATTTGATTTGCCCTAGCTTTTACAGTTATTAGAGAATAAGTTTCTTTCGATAGATTCACAGGGAGGAGCCGAATTGCTATTCTCCCCTTTTCTAATAATGTTGGCAAATGCACTACAAATAATCCTACATGAGGTATTGCCAATGACTAAAGTTAAGATTTTCTGTACTTGTCGCACTATTAGTTTCAGCAAAGATTACTTTTGCCAACAGTATCCTTTTCTAAATGAATATTAATTACACACTCAGACAATATGCCAATAGTTTTGGGAGGAAAAATAGGTAAAAAACTTGTATCTGTTGCCTGCTCCTTCCTTTCACCAAAAAACTTTTTGACAAGCCCTAATTAATTATCGTCATTATTTCTTATAATTTCTTAATATTATAATAAGAGGATAATTTTAGAAAAATTCTATGTCTACCATTACTTTTGTAAAAGAAGATAAACTAGTAATCGCTGCTAATGGAGCAAATTTGCGGGAAAAAGCTCTGCAAAATAACGTGGATATCTACAAATTAAGAGGTAAATTGGTCAATTGTGGAGGTTATGGTCAGTGCGGTACTTGTATTGTCGAAATTGTTGAAGGAAAAGAAAATTTATCCCCCAAAACTCCTTTCGAGCAGAAAAGATTAAAGAAAAAACCCGATAATTACCGCTTAGCGTGTCAAACTTTGGTTAATGGGCCAATCAGCGTTAAAACTAAACCTTGACCTGTTTTACTCTGATTTTAGCGATCAGTCTAAGTAATGATATTCTAAGAATTGTCGATTGAATATTACTTAGGGGCTGCTACTCCATGGAAGTTAACGATCTTGGATTTATAGCTAGCATTTTATTTGTGCTAGTTCCTACAGTGTTTCTTTTAATTCTGTATATTCAAACTGATAAAGGTCAAAGAGACAGTTAATAAAAGTAACCGTCGATAAAATTTACAAGTTAATTCAGGTGATTACCTGGTTAAGTATTTCAGTTGTCAGTAGCAGTTTCTGATGACTGTTTTTTTTGTCCAGCCCCGTGTTATCCCAAAAGCCCGTACTCTCCGTTTTGTCGCCAATAGAAAGTCCAACTACTGCTTCCCTTGTCCACACAAAAACGATAAATTAAACACATGACAGCTTATTAGGTGCCAAAAGATGGTTTTTGAGCAGGACTTGATTTTACTGCAAGCTATAAAAAAAGGCGATCGCGATCGGGTAAAACAATTATTAGCCCAGGGAATTAAGCCGAATGTTCGGGATAAACAAGGTAATTCGGCATTAATCTATGCTGCTCAAAAAGGAGATAATGAAATTGTCAATCTGTTGATTCAAGCTGGTGCCGATCTTGACTATGGCAATCAACCTCACTGCATAACAGCCTTGATGGTAGCTGCTGCTACAAATCAAATTGAGGTAGTAAAGACTCTAATTGCAGCAGGAGCAAATGTTAATGCAGTTAATGATGATGGTACGCCAGCTTTAGCGATCGCTGTTTATCGGGGTAATCTAGAGATTGTTAAGTTACTTTTAGCAGCTAAAGCCCAAGTTAATTGCCAAGATAAAGACGGAGATAGTCCTTTAAGTTTAGCTATTAGGGCTAATTATCCCCAAATTGTAACGGAATTAATTCAGGCTGATGCAGAAATTAACCAACACGATCTTAATGGCGAAACACCCTTAACCCTAGCCATAGAAAGCCAAAGTTTAGCTATAGTCAAGATTTTGTTAGAAGCTGGTGTAGATATTAATCTCCCTACTACAGAAGGAGAAAGTCCTTTAGCAATAGCTACTGCCAATGGTAACTTAGATATTTTTCAATATTTATTAAAAGCTGGTGCCGATATTAATTATGCCGATAAACAGGGAGATAGACCTTTACACTTGGCAACAGTAGAAGGTTACATAGCTTTAGTTCAAAGTTTACTGAAAGCTGGTGCAGAAGTAGACAAACGTAATTTATTAGGGGATACTGCTTTGATGGTAGCCTCCCTACAAGGATACCAAGCGATCGTGCAATTACTCTTAGACTATGGTGCCGATCCCAACGCTAATAATCAGAGTGAAACTCCTTTAACTCTGACAGTAATACAAGATAATACAGAAATAGTTAAGTTGCTACTAATAGCAGGAGGTAATCCCGATCTAAGGCTCAAAGATGGCAAAACTATATTGATGCAAGCGGGCGATCAAGGCGATATCCCTATTATGAAAGAATTGATTGAAGCTGGCGCAGATGTCAATTTACAAGATCGAGCTGGTGCAACTGCTTTGATGTGGGCATCTCATCGAGGTTACATAGATGCAGTCAAAGTTCTTTTAGCAACAAATAAAGTCGATTTTACTATCCGTAATCGTGGTGGCTACACGGCGCTAATGTTAGCTGAATTTAATGAATATATGCAGGTAGCTAAGTTATTAAAAGAGGCTGGTGCGCAGGAGTGAAGGAGCAGAGGAGCAGAGGAGCAGGGGGCGCAGGGAGAGAAAGAAATACACTCTAAATGATTGAGAACAACTATAGATTACTTTATGTTAAGTTAAATTTTATAAAGATTTTATACTAATCGAGGAGAACACTATGGCATTGGAAATTCCAGAGGGAATAAAAACTTGGTCTCAATTTGGTCATCCCCTTTTAATGTGGATATTATTAGGATTAGCTGTTTACGCTTTGTATTCTGGTTGGCAAATTCGTCGTACTCGTTCGGCAGATAAAGATACTAAAAAAGAACTAATCAAAAAAGGTTTTAATGTCAAACATCATCAAATAGGTTCAATTTTATTGTCCTTAATGGTCTTAGGAAATATTGGTGGAATGGCAGTAACTTATATCAATAATAGTAAGTTATTTTTAGGAGCTCATTTGTTAACTGGGCTAGGCATGACAGGAATGATTGCTACTTCGGCTGCTTTAGTTCCCTATATGCAAAAGGGTAATGATATTGCTCGTTATACTCATATAACTTTAAATATTACTCTTTTAGGTCTTTTCGGCTGGCAAGCAGTTACGGGGATGCAAATTGTTCAGAAAATTCTCGATAATATGTAAGCTAATTTTAATAATTATGTGATCTAATGTGAATATGGGGTGTAGGTAGATTTGCTCTGCAACCCTCCCCCACTTAATTTTACGTTAGTAAAGTTTGAGGAGATCGAGTTGAGGTGCAGATTTTAGCGAATGAACAGATATCCTACTGTAATGTAATTTCTCAAAAAGGCGATCGGCTAGAAAATTTACCAGGTATTTTTTATAAAAATAAACTGTTTTGTAAAGATAAGTTTTTTCTAAAAAATCAACAAAAAGAAGCTTTAGAATATGGCAAACAAAGTTTTTTAAAAAGAAGAGGGAAAATTATGTATCTTCTAACAGAAGATACTACTGGATTAACCATCTGGATTGAAGATTATAATTTAAAGTTATCAAAGCAACAGTATTTTTTAGATGTGGTAAATACCATCAATATCAAAGATGTAGTCGCTCGGATGCGAAATGTAGGAGGAATTAAAATTAAAGACCGTCGCTATCATCTCGTATTGTATCCCAAATGTTTTATTGGTAGCGAAGCAGTAGAATGGATGACAAAAAATCTCAATCTTTCTATAGAACAAGCTGTGAGGTTAGGGCAAAGGCTAATCGACGAAAAATTTGTTCATCATGTTACTAACGAACATCCTTTTATCAATGATTTCTTTTTTTACCGTTTTTACTGGGATGAAATTTAACAATCATTTACTATTACTCAGAAACAGAAACTTTTTCTAATTTAATAGTATTTTTAGGAGGAATGGGGAGATTATAACGAGTATGAAAGTCTTGCTGGACTTTATAAGTTAAACGTGGAGAAATTTGGCGAATTATTTGTCCTAGTAAGCGATCGCCTGTCGATTGAATTAAGCTAGGAGATAACTTGTAGATAAATTTAGGAAACTTTACTTTAACTGCTAAGTTCATTGTCCAATTAACTTGAGTAGTTATATTTGGAATAGTTTTTTTATTTTGATTTTTTAAAAAATTAATAGCTGGTTTTTGTTTCTCATTCTCTTCTCTGGTTTTTTCTTTTAATTCCATAGAAGCTCGGTAGTTAACTTCGTAACCAGGTGGATTATAATTGGTTACAGGAATAGTTTTCATCGTATATACCCGATCTATAGGAGGATTTAAGACTATGGCAATTTTGGGTTCTACTTCATAACCAAGAGAATTAAAACAACCTACCGTTAAAATATAACCATTATCGTTTATTGGTTCGACTTTCATCGGTTGGGCACAGCGACAAAACCAACCTTCATGAGCATTTAAATAATCAGCAACAGTATCCGCATCGCTATACATCTCCATAGAACCGAGATAAGATACCCGAAATAAAAAAGATTTTTGTTGTTCGTAAATATCATGGTGAGCAATAAAATTTTCTTCACAAGCTGGCAATTCTGATAGGTTGACTTGTCGATCGTTAATTAATCTAGAATACATACAATTTCCAGGTTACTAAATTTATTTACGCTACCCTTATTAAATTTCTTACAATAAAAGAGTTAATTACCAGCTAAACATCATTTAATTAGATTTAGTGCGATCGAGATTATTATGAAAGCATTAGTTGCTGGAGCAACAGGACAAACAGGACGGAACATTGTTAAACAACTAGTTCAAAAAAATATTCCCGTACGAGCGTTAGTTCGTAATTTAGAACAAGCTAAAGAAATACTTCCTTCAGAAGCGGAGTTGGTAGTAGGAGATGTCCTCAAACCAGAGACATTAAAAACAGCACTAACCGATTGTAGCGTATTGCTTTGTGCGACTGGAGCTTCACCCAGTTTAGATCCTACAGGCCCTTACCAGATAGATTTCCAGGGAACAAAAAATTTGGTAAATGTTGCCAAACAGTCTGACATTGAACATTTTGTGATTGTTTCGTCTTTGTGTGTTTCCAAGTTTTTTCATCCCCTTAACTTGTTTTGGTTAATTTTGTATTGGAAGAAACAGGCTGAAAAATATATTCAGCAAAGCGGTTTGACTTATACCATTGTCAGACCAGGGGGTCTTAAAAACGAAGATAACGCAGATCGAATTATCATGTCATCCGCAGATACTCTCTTTGAAGGAAGTATTCCTCGCCCTAAAGTTGCTCAAGTCTGTTTAGAAGCTCTCTTTCAGCCAGCAGCTAAGAATAAAATTGTGGAAATAGTCGCTAGTCCAGAAGCAGAAGACAAAAGCTGGTCACAATTATTTACTAGCGTAGCTTGATAATCGATACTCAATGTCAGACAGCCATACCTAATGCTTAAAAAAACTATTCGGAAAGCTAACTTAGGGCTTAAATTAATCTCGAGCGCTAGTTTATTTTTTGTTCTATCCAATCTACAGGGATACATATTTAAGGAAAAGCGACCGCCTTTATCTTATTCTGATTATCCTCTGACAATTAGGGGGACAAGACCCTTAGCTATGAAAGGAGGAGACCCCTATATTCGTGCTTTAATGCGGACTATCACCGCTAGTGAGGCTAATGTTACTCGACCCTATCACGTAATTTATGGCAATCGATATGCTGAAGATCTCAGTCGTCACCCTGAATTATGTGTTCCCATCGTAGCTGGTCCTAATATTGGTAACTGTACTACCGCTGCGGGACGCTATCAATTTCTCGACTATACTTGGTCTGAAAAAGCTAAAAGATATCATCCCAAACCATCTGGGTTACTGTGGTGGAAAAGTTATAGTTTTGAGCCAGAATATCAAGACAAAGTAGTTCATGACTGGTTGAGTGACTCCACAGCTTGGGGTGCAGATATACCTAAGCTATTAAGAGAAGGAAAAACCAAACAAGTATTGCGTTTGTTGTCTGGTACTTGGACTAGTTTAGGTTATGGCATCGAAACTAATTCGATGAGCAAGTATTTACCGCAGATATATCAAAATATGCTGACAGAAGAATTATCGTAAACATCTGTAGGGGCGGTTCGCGAACCGCCCCTACAGAAATGGACGGGCTAAAAAGTAGCTGGCAATAGATTTAGCATCTACAGGTTCTCCAGTTAAAATGGCTTTTTCTAATTCTTGAGGACTCATTAAAACTACTTCGATGTCTTCATCTTCGTCTTGTTGTGGTGGCATTTCTAGTTTCTCTAAATCCTCTGCTAAAAAAGCATAGATATATTCATCAGAATAGCCAGGAGCAAGGGGAAATTTACCTAAATCTCGCCATTTTCCTGCTCTATAACCTGTTTCTTCCTCAATTTCTCTTTTAATGGTTTTGGCTGGGTCTTCATTTGCTTCTACTGTGCCGGCAGGAAATTCTAGCAATCTTCCCGCACAAGTAAAGCGATACTGTCTGACTAAAACTAATTTACCTTCTGGAGTAATAGGAACAGCTAAAGCACCACCAGGGTGGCGAATACATTCCCAATCTCCTTCTACTCCATTGGGCAAGTGGAGTTTAATTACTTCATAATCAAATTTACGACCTTTGTAAAAAAGACGTTGTTGTAAAATTTTTGAGGGTTCTTTAGCTGATGTCATTAGGGTCTATTAATTTCACTCCTGTACAGTCTACCTCTTTAGCTAACTGCGCGATCGCTTTTTTGCTGACAGGTTCGATCCAATTGGGTGCAATCTCGGCTAAAGGAACTAATACAAAGGCTCTTTCTCTTAGATGGGTATGGGGAATAGTCAGGTTGGGAGTTTGCATAACTAAATCTTCGTAGAGAAGAATATCCAAGTCTAAGGTTCTTGCTCCCCATTTTTCTGTTCTTACTCTGCCAAATTGCAATTCTATCGCTTGCAGAATAGTTAATAATTCTTCTGGATTTTGTTGAACTTGCAAGACAACACAACCATTAACATAATCAGGTTGAGGTGGACCAACAGGTTTAGTTTGATACCAACTAGAAGTTGCGATTAAATCAACTCCTGGTATATTAGTTAATGCTTTGAGGGCATTGGCTGCGGTATCTAAAGAATTACCCAGATTACTACCCAGAGCGAGCGCGCACTTTGCCATAATGATAATTTGGATTTGAACTCAATATTGATTTGATTGCTAATTTATAATTGCAATTTATAGTACTTCTTATATTTCATCAAATTGAGCAATATCTTATTAGTTTTTAATTTCTTGATTAGTATATCTTATTGATTTTTTGTGACAAATAACACCAAATTAAACAATGAAACAACAAATACCCAGTAAAAGTTGCTTATTTGCGAGAAAATCTTGGAATTTTCTGATTTTAATTGTATTGGCAATTGGTTTATTGTTTAGATTTGTCAATCTCGAACAAAAAATTTATTGGGGAGATGAGTGTTTTACTTCCTTGATGATTTCTGGTCATACAAGATCGCAAGTACAACAAGAAAACTTTGAAAATGAAGTTACCGATATTAAAGAGCTTTACAATGAATATCAAAAATTAGATGCAACAAAAGATATGGCAGTTAGTTACAATTGTAGTAATTGCTGGGGGTTTAATATCATGTTTAATTAGCTCTCAATCAGATTTTTGATGGAACAAAAGAACTACGAGTTACGACAAACGGCAAGTGACTTTTGTAATTAACCAACAAAATAAACCTTTGCTTATAGTCGAGGATGCATTTAAGACTTTGCCTCTTAGCCATATCTTAGATTCAAAAGTAAAATTACTGATAGTGAATAAAACTGATACCTTAGAAATTCCTGATGGTCATGACAGTATCTTTTTTATTCAGCCATCAAAGAAATTACGTTCTGAACTAGAGCAGCACAATTACAAAATAGATGTTGTTTATCGAGGTCGAAAACAAAGTCTATGGCAACTAACACAAAATTAGAAAACAAAATTTTATGTCTCGTCCTATCTATTTAGATTGCCATGCAACTACACCCATGGATACCAGGGTGCTAGATGCAATGATACCCTACTTTACCGAGCGTTTTGGCAATCCTTCTAGTCTCACTCATGCTTATGGTTGGGAAGCGGAAGCAGGAGTCAAAACTGCCCGTCAAACTATTGCTGATGCCATTAATGCTACTCCTACAGAAATTATTTTTACCAGTGGAGCAACGGAAGCGAATAACTTAGCTATTAAAGGGGTAGCAGAAGCTTATTTTAGCCAAGGCAAGCATCTGATCGCCGTGCAAACCGAGCATCGAGCCGTTCTCGATCCTTGTAAATATTTGCAAACTCTGGGCTTTGAAGTAACTTATCTACCAGTTAGTCAAGACGGGTTAGTCGATTTAGAGCAACTAGAGCAAGCTATTCGTCCCGATACTATTTTAGTTTCGGTAATGGCAGCTAATAATGAAATTGGAGTACTGCAACCCCTGGCAGAAATTGGCGCAATCTGCCATAAACATGAAGTTTTGTTTCATACCGATGCTGCTCAGGCGATCGCTAAAATTCCTTTAGATGTAGAGGAAATGAACATCGATTTAATGTCTTTAACAGCCCATAAAGTTTATGGACCAAAGGGTATTGGGGCTTTATATGTTCGTCGCCGTAACCCTAGAGTTCGTCTAGCTGCTCAAATGCACGGGGGAGGACAAGAAAAAGGATTTCGTTCCGGTACTATCTATACACCTCAAATTGTTGGCTTTGCTAAGGCAGTTGAATTGGGATTAACAGAAATAGAATCAGAATCGGTGCGTCAACTTCAGTTAAGAGAGAAGCTTTGGTCTATCCTGAGTAAAATAGAAGGAATTCAACTTAATGGTCATCCAACTAAACGTCTTCCAGGCAATCTAAATGTTAGTGTAGAAAGAGTAGATGGTTCTGCTTTGTTGCTGGGGTTGCAACCTATAGTTGCCCTCTCTTCTGGTTCGGCTTGTTCTAGTACTTCTACTGCACCTTCCCATGTCTTAACCGCTTTAGGGCATTCTAGCCAATTAGCTTATGCTTCTCTGCGTTTTGGCATTGGCAGGTTTAATACAGAAGCAGAAATAGAGAAAATAGGTTCTGAAGCGATCGCGATTATTTGTGCTTTACGTCAAGCTAAAAATAATCATACCCAGATAGTTTCTCAGGAGTCTGCACTTTTTCAAGCTAACAGTGATTCGGTGTAAAAATAATAACACTGCCTAAACAAGAGGATACGGTTCGCGGGCGTTGCTTCGCTCTTCATGAGATGTGAGTTTTGTTAGTTGCTTAAAGTCCCAGTTCATAATAGATACCTTGTCTAAACCGAGTATATTACAAAGGTAAAAAAAACAATTTTCTTGTCAAAAGTTGTCAGACAAGGTTATATTCAAGTTAAAATTCGATCTAACTACCCCCACTGTAATTCTGTGGTGTAAAATGATCGATGATAGAAGAACTAGCCTAAAAAATCGAACGCTAGGTGTCTTGATAAAATTCACCACCCTTAAGCAGCTGTAATTAAGTTATAACCACAGCTATAGTATCAGCTCAACCGAATTTTCGGCTTAAGCTTTAATCTAGTTTTTCTAGTTAAAAAAGCTTTCCGTAAGCAGGAAAATCACTTAAAGCTCTAGTTAAGCAGTTAGAGTAATCATCTATCTAAATTTTTGGTTGTGCCTGAATAATCTTTAAATTAAATAAAGATTAATTACCCATTTTATACGTATTTTAAATCTAGCAATGTTGGCAGACACAGCGATTGGGTGTCTCAACTTGTGAGAAAATTTTGAGGAAAATTAATGCCAAAACAAATTATTATTGCGGAACAGCATCATATCGCCGCCGTTTTTTGGGAAGATCACATACAAGAGCTTGTGGTAGCCACCGGTAATCAGCAAGTTAGTGATATCTATCTTGGTTCAGTAGAAAATGTTATCCCAGGAATAGATGCAGCCTTTGTTAACATTGGCGATGCAGAAAGAAATGGTTTCATTCACGTTACCGATCTAGGCCCATTACGTTTGAAAAAAACAGCATCTGCAATTACCGAACTCTTAACTCCGCAGCAAAAGGTCTTGGTTCAGGTAATGAAAGAGCCTACAGGCAATAAAGGACCGAGATTGACAGGAAATATTACTTTACCCGGTCGATATCTGGTATTAATGCCTTATGGGAAAGGAGTTAAATTATCGCGGAGAATTAGAGACGAGAATGAACGCAGCCGTCTCAGAGCTTTAGCTATTCTGGTCAAACCTGCTGGTATGGGTTTACTCGTAAGAACGGAAGCAGAAGGAAAGGCAGAAGAAGCCATTATGGAAGACTTGGAATTCCTGCAAAAACAGTGGGAATCTATCCAATATCAAGCTAGCTATACTAAACCACCTGCCTTACTCAATCGCGATGATGATTTTATTCAGCGAGTATTGAGGGATATGTATTCTGCTGAAGTAAACAGCATAGTAGTTGATTCTCAAGCTGGTGTTAAACGAGTTAAGCAACAACTAATGAACTGGAGTGCTGGTCGTTCTCCTCAAGGGCTATTTATTGACTATCATCGAGAAAACCAGTCCATTCTCGAATATTACCGTGTTAATGCAGCAATTCGTGAAGCTCTTAAACCAAGGGTAGAGTTGCCTTCTGGCGGTTATATTATCATGGAACCAACGGAAGCTTTGACTGTAGTTGATGTTAACTCTGGTTCTTTTACTCGTTCCGCTACCGCTAGGGAAACAGTTCTATGGACGAATAGCGAAGCAGCTACAGAAATAGCCCGTCAGTTGCGTCTCCGTAATATTGGTGGGGTGATTATCGTTGACTTTATCGATATGGACTCGCGACGCGACCAATTAAAACTGCTAGAACATTTTAACAAGGCTTTAAAAGCAGATAAAGCTAGACCGCAAATTGCTCAGCTTTCTGAATTGGGTCTAGTAGAATTAACTCGTAAACGTCAAGGGAAAAATATTTACGAGCTATTCGGTCAAATTTGTCCCAGTTGTGGCGGTTTAGGACATTTAGCGCATTTACCAGGCAAACCTGAAGGTGAGTCTTTAGAAAGTCCGCCCATTACTCCTCCACCAATTGTTCTTAACATTTCAGATAAATACAGCCAAGGCAATGAATTAACTGACCTATTAGATTATAGTTACACCAATAGTCCTCAATCATTAGAACTAATTCATCATCCTAGTTATCAAGAACAAGGAGGAGTTTCCGGTAATAATCGTCGCCGTCGCCGTCGCCGTCTCAATGAAGTCTTAATGAAAGAAGAATTGAGTAATGGAGATAGTCCTATAACTAGAACTGTAGAGATCGAAACTAATAATTATGAAGAGCGTAAATCTCGTCCTTCTTCCTCAAATCGTTCCTCTCGTCGAGAAGAAGCAACTCTAGAAAAAGTTTCGGTAGAAATGAGCAAATTAGAGCAAGAAATGTATGCTCTAATGG
The DNA here is from genome assembly GCA_030065635.1 of Xenococcaceae cyanobacterium MO_188.B32. Lineage (GTDB taxonomy): Bacteria > Cyanobacteriota > Cyanobacteriia > Cyanobacteriales > Xenococcaceae > JASJDJ01. The sequence goes on along the minus strand of JASJDJ010000046.1, from coordinate 18,676 downwards.
GAGTCTCTCCTCTAATTCGTCTAGAACAAGAATTTAAAGACCCAAAATCTGTTTTGATTAAGATTAAAACGCCTGGAGAAGAAAATGTTGTAGAATCCACCGAGCCTAAATCTACTGTTTCTCTTAACCCTATTAAAGTTGAAGGAGAACAGATAGAAGATACCGGGTCTCAAGTTGAAGCAGGGAATGTTCCCTCAGAAAATACTAATTCTGACGAATCTTTAGCAGACAATGATGATACTAATAACAGTCGCCGTCGCCGTCGTCGTCGTTCTTCTGCTCAAAAAGAAGTTGAAGCTCAAGTATAAAAGTTGAATAATTCTCTGAATAATTCTCCATTTGACGACCGCAGTCTGCTATCAAAGTTAGCCGAAGATAATATTTTGATAGCAGGAGTAGATGAAGTAGGGCGAGGAGCTTTATTTGGACCTGTGGTGGCAGCAGCAGTAACCTTACCTCTGTATGCTATACCTCGATTGACCTATATTGGCGTTCGAGACAGCAAAAAATTATCGCCCAAAAAACGTAGGGAGTTAGTCGAGCCAATTCAAACAATAGTTAGTAGTTGGCATATTGCTGAAGCTACCGTAGCAGAAATCGATCGACTAAATATTTTTCAGGCTTCTTTACTGGCAATGAAACGGGCAATACTGGGGTTAAAAGTATTACCAGAGGTATGTTTAGTTGATGGCAAATTTGTTCTTCGAGACCTTGATATATCTCAAGAAGCAGTTATTAAAGGGGATAGTAAGTCGGCAGCGATCGCGTCCGCTAGTATTTTAGCTAAAGTATGGCGAGACGATTTAATTATTCGTCTTGCTGCGGATTATCCTCATTATGACTTAGCTGCTAATAAAGGTTATCCAACTCCAAGGCATCGTCTTGCTCTCAAGCAATATGGTTCATCTGCTCAACATCGCAAATCTTTTCGTCCTTGCCGTTAGCCAAAAAATATATAAATTTAAAGTACCCAACCCTAAGGATTTCCGCTTTATTAAAATACCAGCCTTGAGTAGTTATCTATCGAGCCTATGAGTTTAATCCCTTGTATGAAGGCTGGTATTTTAATTTGTCGCTCTTTCTAAGGGAGAACTCCGAATTCCGAACTTCGAACTCCGAACTCATATTGTTGAACTTCTTGGGCTGCCCAGTGACGATAATCTTGAAGTAATTGACTGAGCAACCGCTGCTTAATTCTGCCCAAAACACTTTTTAACAAACCATTTCCCGTAACTTCTAATAAGGGTTGCGGAGTAAAAATTAAAGCTGGAGGTAACTCTACTTTAACCTCTAAATCTGCTTGACCTTGGAGATAGGTTTGAGCTTGACTTGCATCAGGATAAAGAACACCTTTAAGTTGCAGGGCAAAACGCTTGTTAATATAGTCTATACCTTTAATTTGGCAGCTTTCTGACTTGAGGCAGACTGTACCATTTCTACCTGACCACACCTTAAGATTAACAATAGGTTGAAAATGATACATCTCCATAAAGTTAATAGGACGCATTTTCAATTCATATAAATCTTCCGATAATTGTTTCATTAACCGAGGATTGGCGATCGCCTTAACCAAACGTTGCGGTTGACGCAAGTAGTGTTTTATAGGTATTTCTTCGTTTGCTACTGATATTTTTACTGATTCAGAAGCAGTAAAGCTAACATGCATAAGTGAAATAATTAAAATCAAATATCTTTATTAATTTTAGGTTACATTTCTTTAAAAAAAAACGCTAATCAAAAAATTTATTACTTATTACTTATTACTCATTGCTTTAGCCATAAGGGCGCGGTAATAGAAAACAGGAAAAGGAGAATAGGGAATTACAGATGATTACAGATATTGTATCTATCTGAGTGCATAAGTCCTGTAAGATTAGAATCTTCCTGTATGTTAATTAATTTAATTAAAATATTGCTTATGAAGGTTTCCATAGCTCATTTAGGACCGACTGGAACGAACTCAGAAACAGCAGCGATCGCCTATGCTAATTGGCTAGGTCGGCATCGACAACAAGAAGCAGTTTTATTTCCTTGTCCTAGTATTGCTATTACATTAGATTCTGTAGCTCAACAAAAAGTCGATCTAGCAGTAGTTCCTGTAGAAAATTCGATCGAAGGTAGTGTAACTACTACTCTAGATAGACTCTGGCAGTTAGAGCAACTTAAAATTATCCAAGCATTAATTCTGCCTATTTCTCATGCTCTCTTATCTTGTAATGCTTCTCTAAAAGAAATTCAAACAGTTTATTCTCATCCTCAAGCTCTGGCTCAATGTCAAAACTGGTTAGCAAAGTTTTTACCATCCGCTAAGCTTGTTGCCATTAACTCTACTACCTCTGCTTTGCCCTATTTAAAAGATGATTTAGCAGCAGCAGCAATTTCTTCACCTAGAGCAGCCCAACTTTATCAAATACCTATTCTTTGCCATGATATAGGTGATTATTCTGATAATTGCACCCGTTTCTGGATTGTAAGTTCAACTCAGAATAATAACGGTAGTCACCTTTCTTTGGCTTTTAGTTTACCCAAAAATGTACCTGGAGCATTAGTCAAGCCTTTGCAAATTTTTGCTCGCAGAGGGATAAATATGAGCAAGATTGAGTCTCGCCCTACCAAACGTCTGTTAGGAGAATATATTTTCTTTATCGATTTAGAAGGAAATCTTCAACATTCTTCGGTTACCGCAGCCTTGACAGAATTATCTCAATATACGGAAACATTAAAAATTTTTGGTAATTACGATTTTTGTCAATTAACTAATAATTAATGACCTCAAATTAAAACTTAATTATACTGAATTATACTGTCGGTCAACTTAACTTATTCCAAAGCATCTTTGAGAGCAGTCCAAGCAGCTAAATGATTTAGAGTAGAGGTTAAAATTTCTGCTTCTTTTTCTAAACGAGCAGAAGTATCTTGCATCTCCAACAATTTCTGTCGTTCACAAGCTGGTAATCTTAAAAGATTACTAGCAATCCAATAGGAAAGATCGGTAGGCGCACTAGGAAGATCGTCGGGTAAATCGATTTTTTGATTATTGAGTTTAGCTGATAAACTAACTACATTGCGTAAGAGAGTTTCTACATTAGTTGCCATTGGTCTTAAATCTTCTTGAGGTGGCTTATCTTCAATCCACTCTACTAACCCTACCCGATAAGGTTTTTCTCGCACATATTCTAATAATCTAAACCTTTGCTGCCCTAAAGTTATCATTTTCATTTTATCGTCTGGTAAACGCTGGAAATGAATTATTTCGGCACAACAACCGACATTAGCTATTTCCCCTGTAGTTGGATCGATCATCAACACTCCAAAACGGCGATCGCTCTCCAGAATCGTATTCATCATGATTCGATAGCGAAACTCAAAGATATATAAAGGGAGAGGACGACCGGGAAATAAGACTAATTCGGGTAGAGGAAATAGAGGAATTTCTCTAACAGCAACAGATGAAGAAGATGCCATTTTTACTTAATTTACCCATAGTTTTTCTTCTCTACTTTAGCGAATTTTGCTCTCAGAAGATAGATGTAGCAGTTTTAACTTAAATGAAAAACAGTCTAATATCCCGATTTTTGCTAATTGCGAGCTTGCTAATTGTTAATTGTTGATGGCTGATAGATCGAGCGACTATGCGCTATCAACCATCAACCAACTAAAGTTTTACTTCAATATCAACTCCAGCAGGCAAATCTAATTTCATTAGGGCATCTATCGTTTTAGAAGAAGGTTGATAAATATCAATAATGCGTCGATGGGTTCTGGTTTCAAAGTGTTCGCGGGAGTCTTTATCAACGTGAGGAGAGCGCAACACGCAGTAAATTTTTCTTTTAGTAGGCAAAGGAATAGGCCCGATGGCAGTGGCGTTAGTTCTATTTGCTGTATCGACAATCTTTTCGCAGGATGTATCGAGTAAGCGACGATCGAAAGCTTTCAGGCGAATACGTATTTTTTGTTGCTGAATTGTTGCCATTTTGTTTAGTTGTCAAGGTTCAAAAAAGTGAATAATTTAAATTGTCTGTTTAGACACAAGCAAGAGCAGATAAGCTAGCATTTTATACTGCTATCTGCTCTTTAAATTTAGGTTCGTTGTCCTACTTAAGAATCTTGGAAACGACACCTGCACCGATGGTACGACCGCCTTCTCTGATGGCAAAACGCATTCCTTGTTCGATCGCGATGGCGTTAATCAGTTCTACGGTCATTTTGATGCGATCGCCTGGCATAACCATTTCTACGGCACTGCCATCATCAGCCGTGTAGTCTTTGATCGTACCAGTTACATCAGTAGTACGTACATAGAACTGAGGACGATAGTTTTTGAAGAAAGGAGTATGACGACCACCTTCTTCTTTAGTTAGTACGTAAACTTCTCCTTCAAATTGAGTGTGAGGAGTGATAGAACCAGGTTTAGCTAGTACCATACCGCGCTCGATGTCATCCTTTTGTACACCACGCAGAAGTACACCAACGTTATCTCCAGCCATACCTTCGTCTAGAGTTTTTTGGAACATTTCTACTCCAGTGACAGTAGTACTGCGAGTATCTTTGATGCCTACGATTTCCACAGTTTCGCCAACTTTGACTTTACCCCGTTCGATCCGACCGGTAGCCACTGTACCACGACCGGTGATAGAGAATACGTCCTCTACTGCCATCAGGAAGGGCTTATCAATTTCCCTTTCTGGAGTAGGAATGTAGGAGTCAACACTTTCCATCAACTCGTAGATTTTATCTATCCACTCGTTATCACCTTTAGCAATATTGGGATTTTCGGTGATAGCTTCTAGTGCCAGTAAAGCAGAACCAGAGACAATAGGAATATCGTCGCCAGGGAAATCGTATTCGCTCAACAGTTCGCGGATTTCCAATTCTACCAATTCTAGTAGCTCTTCATCGTCTACTTGGTCTTGCTTGTTCATAAAGACCACCAAACTGGGAACGCCTACTTGTTTTGCTAGTAGGATGTGTTCGCGAGTTTGAGGCATAGGACCATCAGCAGCGGATACTACCAGAATTGCACCGTCCATCTGTGCTGCACCAGTAATCATATTTTTTACATAGTCAGCGTGACCGGGACAGTCTACGTGAGCGTAGTGACGATTATCGGTTTCGTACTCTACGTGAGCGGTATTGATGGTAATACCTCTTTCTCTCTCTTCAGGAGCAGCATCAATTTCATCGTATTTTCTGGCTTTAGCTTTACCAGAAGCTGCCAAAGTCATAGTAATTGCTGCTGTTAGGGTAGTTTTACCATGGTCGACGTGACCGATGGTACCGATGTTGGCGTGATCTTTAGTCCGTTCAAACTTTGCGCGTGCCATGAATTATCTTTTCCTTATATAAAATTATGCGTTCCCTTTGTTTTTTTCGATTATTGCCTCCGCTACATTGCGGGGCACTTCTTCGTAGTTACTGAACTCCATAGAGAAGATACCACGCCCTTGAGTTTTAGAGCGGATATCAGTGGCGTAACCAAACATTTCCGCTAAAGGAACTTTAGCAACAACTTTGGCTTGACCATCTTCGGAGTTCATGCCTTCTATGTTGCCCCGACGAGAGTTAAGGTCGCCCATGACATCCCCAAGAAAATCTTCAGGGACTTCTACCTCAACTTTCATTAACGGCTCTAATAATACAGGAGATGCTTTACGCACTGCTTCCCTAATTGCCATTGAGCCAGCAACTTTAAAAGCCATTTCATTAGAGTCTACATCGTGGTATGAACCATCAACCAAAGTTACTTTGATATCGATCAAAGGATAACCCGATAAGATACCAGTTTCACAGGTTTGTTTAATTCCCTGTTCTATGGCGGGGATGTATTCTTTTGGTATAACACCACCGACAATTTTGGAGACAAACTCAAAACCGCTAGCTGGTTTTCCCGGTTCTATTTCAATTACAGCGTGACCGTATTGACCTTTACCACCACTTTGTTTGATATATTTGCCTTCGGCTTGGCTACTCTTACGAATAGTTTCGCGATAGGCCACTTGGGGTTTACCGACGGTAGCTTCAACGTTAAACTCTCGCAACATACGATCGACCAGAATTTCTAGGTGTAATTCACCCATCCCAGCAATTACTGTTTGATTCGTTTCCGAGTTGGTACTAACTCGAAAAGTTGGGTCTTCGTCCGATAGAGCTTGTAAAGCCTTAGAGAGTTTTTCTACATCACTCTTAGTTTTTGGTTCTACAGCGACGGAAATAACTGGTTCGGGGATAAATAGAGATTCAAGAATAATCGGCTTCTTTTCATCACATAAAGTATCGCCAGTTCCAGCCAGTTTAAGACCAACTGCTGCACCCAAATCTCCTGCCCTTAATTCGTCTACTTCAATCCTTTCGTTAGATTTTAAAACCACCAAACGAGCAATTCGTTCTTTTTTATCTTTAGTTGCATTGTAGATATAACTGCCTTTTGCTAAGACTCCAGAGTAAACTCGCATAAAAGTCAAGCGACCGAATTTATCTGTGGCAATCTTGAAAGCAAGAGCAGCAAAGGGTTCTTCATCATCAGATTTTCTCACCCCTTCTGTGCCTGATGGCAAAATTCCTGTAATAGGAGGCACTTCTGTTGGTGCAGGTAGGTAATCTACTACCGCATCTAATAAGACTTGAACTCCTTTATTCTTGAAAGCAGAACCGCACAACATCGGCATAATCGAGCCTTGAATTGTACCTTTACGCAAAGCAGATTTTATTTCTGATTCGGAAAACTCCTCTTCCATCATGAATTTTTCTAGGAGTTTTTCGTCAGTTTCGGCGATCGCTTCAATTAAATTGGCGCGATATTCCTTTGCCAATTCTTGAAGTTCTTCAGGTATCTCAGTGTCTTCAATTTTTTCACCGAGATCGTCTTTATAGATTTTGGCACGCATTCTTACCAAGTCGATAATCCCTTGGAAGTCATTTTCACTACCAATAGGAACCTGAATAGGAACCGCATTAGCTCTAAGACGCTCCCTAATCTGTTCGTATACTTTGAAGAAGTTCGCGCCCGTACGATCCATTTTGTTGACAAAGGCAATCCGAGGTACCTTATATCGGTCTGCTTGTCGCCAAACGGTTTCAGACTGAGGCTGTACCCCACCAACAGAACAGAATACGGCAATCACGCCATCTAATACCCTCATAGACCGTTCTACTTCTATAGTGAAGTCTACGTGTCCTGGAGTATCGATAATGTTAATTTTGTGATCTTTCCAACTGGTACTGATAGCAGCAGCAGTAATGGTAATACCCCTTTCTTGCTCTTGCTGCATCCAGTCCATGGTAGCTGCACCATCATGGACTTCGCCCATTTTATGAGCGATGCCAGTATAAAAAAGAATCCGTTCTGTTGTTGTTGTTTTGCCCGCGTCTATGTGAGCAGCAATACCTATATTACGCACTCTTTCTAGCGGGATGCTCCGTGCCACAGATACCTCCTTAAGTTTTGCTCTTGCAAATTACTAGATATCTACTATGTGTTTAAACTATTTACAATTCTATACTTTTAGTTGCCCGAGTTTAAACACAGTAGCAGAAGTAAACTAAATGCTTCTTCTGTTACTATATTTAACGCTTTAATGTAACTGTTTTATTAATAGCGATAATGGGCGAAAGCTTTATTTGCTTCTGCCATGCGATGAGTTTCATCTCTCTTCTTCATGGCTCCTCCAGTTTCGTTGGCAGCATCCATAATTTCATTGGCTAGCTTGCCTGACATAGTACGACCACCTCTGGAGCGAGAAAATTTAATTAGCCACCGTAGTGCTAAAGTAGTCCCTCTACCAGACCTCACTTCCATAGGAACTTGATAAGTGGCTCCACCAACTCTACGAGCTTTTACTTCAACTAGGGGAGTAAGATTTTTAATAGCCTGTTCAAAGGTTTCTAAAGGATCGTTTCCTGTTCTTTCACCAATAGTTTTAAAGGCATCATAGACAATACGAGCAGCTAGGGATTTTTTGCCACTACGCATAACTCGCCTGATAGTCATGTTGACTAGGCGACTATTATACACTGGGTCTGGGGGAACTGGGCGTTTTTTTCTAATTGTGCGACGAGACATTGCTTATATTTACGCTCAAATTTATGGAACTATATCTAATTGTCTTCGATACTATACAATATAATTTGCCTGACAAGATCGCTCCCTAAGTTTAATTAACTCAGAGAAGTAATCGATATTTTAGTAAGCTAACTAATCTATTTTCACTAAAAATGGCATCCTTCGCTTAATCACACTTCACTAGGATGCCTAAACTCGCCCAATCAATAGCAGCAATTACGGACAAAATTCAAGCTTACTTAGGACGTTTAGTGCCATACTTAGAGCGACCTTGACGCCTGTCTTTCACTCCTGTAGCATCTAAAGTGCCACGAATAATATGATATCTCACCCCTGGTAGGTCTTTTACCCGACCTCCACGAATCAAGACCACTGAATGCTCTTGTAAATTGTGTCCGATACCAGGTATGTAAGCAGTGACTTCAAATTCTGAAGTTAGACGAACCCTCGCTACTTTTCTGAGGGCTGAGTTAGGTTTTTTGGGCGTAGTTGTATAAACTCTCGTACAGACACCCCGACGCTGCGGGCATTCTTTTAGAGCCGGTGATTTGGTTTTCTTTTTTACTTTAGCGCGTTCGCTACGAATAAGTTGCTGAATTGTGGGCATGAGATAGGTATAACCGCAATAGAATCCTATTTATGAAAGGATAGCAGACAAATCATGATGTTAACAATTAATTGTTTTCGTGTCAAGAGCATTCATTAGCTTGGCTGCTCTAATATTTTAGTAGTTCTAAAGGATAAACTGCATTTGCAAGGCTCTATAGCATTGGGGTTTTGAAAGCGAAATCCCCCTCCCATTAAATCTTCTGAATAATCTAATTTTAACCCGTGAACGTGAGGATAAGCTCGTTCATCTACAATTACAGTTACACCATTACTTTCCCAAACGCGATCGCCTTCTCCCTGTTCTGAAACATTAGTTTGAGAGCTTGGGTTGTCTAATTCCAAATTATAAAATAAACCAGAGCAACCCCCATTTTCGATCGATAAACGGATTGAGTTCTCTGGTTGTTGGCGAATTTGTTTTAAGCGTTTAATTTCTCTAGCTGCAGCTTGACTAATATAAATCATGCAGATTAATAATTGGGTAAAGGTCTGCTTCTTAGCCCATACTACCAGCTATTGAGAAAATATTTTATTGTCTAGCGTAATCGTCTTGAAAACGGATAATGTCATCTTCCCCTAAATATTCGCCGTTCTGAACTTCAATTAAGACTAATTTAATTACTCCTGGATTTTCTAGACGGTGGCTAGTACACTGTGGTACATAAGTAGACTGATTGCTACTAAGAATCATTTCTCGCTCGCCACAAGTGACTTTGGCAGTTCCAGAGACTACAATCCAGTGTTCGCTACGATGATGGTGCATCTGCAAACTCAAACGATGACCTGGATTGACTTCAATTCGCTTGATTTTATACCCAGTTCCTTCTTCTAGAGTAGTAAACGAACCCCAAGGACGAATTTCTGTGGCAGCAACTCCCGCAGAAGATAAGGATTCTGGTAAATCTAATTTAAGGTTTTGAGTAGTTTTTGTCGACTGAGGCATAACTAATTCTGAGAAAATTTACGAGCAACCCTGGAGAGGAAGCCTCAACCCAGGAAAGTGAGAGTTTGACAAATATAGAAATTTTACGGATTATCTAGTTGATTTAACTGGCACAAACAACTAATCAACTTTAGTCTATGCACAAAGATAACAAACAAATTAGTTAGACGAACATAGCAAACTCGTATAACTAAAAGATCTACATAGAATCTTCACAAAGGAGAAGAGCTTTTGGTAATTTAAATTTACTTTCCTTCTTAAATCGTCAAATAAATAAATACACTTGTATGTATGAATACTTACTTTGGGCAAATAGTCAATTTGTCTTTTTTTGTAGCAAATTAAAGGTTAGTATTTTTATAATGTGAGTTAAAGCTACGTTAATTCGAGACTGTCTGGGTTTAAATGTGTATAAAGTAACAATTGAGAATTTTCTTGAATATTTCTAGATATCGTAATTTTTTAGCGAAAATTATCCTGATTATTTCCTTGTGAAACTTGCCAAGCCAATAAAAAGTGTACAAGGATAACCAATTTATTATGCAAATAAGGTACTATTCTATAACCCCTAATTTGTGTATGTCTTCATTGGTTTTTTGGGTTTTGTTCTAGCAGGATCGAGGTTTATAAATTATAAGTTCTAATTTTAATTAATATATTTGTACTGCAAACGACTTATGAGCGAAAGAAACATTATGGCAAAGAAAACTAGCAAGATGATCACTAATCTACAACAACAAAGTAAATCTTCAGTAAGAACGACCCTGCACGGCCAACCTTGGTTAACAGAAGAAAGAGATGCTTGTGGTGTAGGTTTTATCGCCGATCGCGATGGTTGCGCTAGTCATAAAATAATTAAACAAGCTTTAGTAGCGCTAGGTTGTATGGAACATCGTGGTGCTTGTAGTGCAGACCGCGATTCTGGTGATGGTGCAGGATTAATGACAGCATTACCAGCTAAACTGTTCCAAACTTGGTCGAGAGAAAATAATATTTCCTTACCAGATCGAGAAGCCTATGGAGTGGGGATGGTATTTTTGCCCCAAGATCGACAGAGGGCAACAGAGTACCGTTTATTTATCGAAGAGATTGTTAGAAACGAAAATCTTATAGTTATTGGTTGGCGTAAACTACCAGTAAATCCAGAAGTATTGGGGGTACAAGCTAGAGAATATCAACCCCAAATCGAGCAAATTTTCGTTACTTCTGCTACCAACTTGCTAGGAGACGAATTAGATAGAAAACTCTATGTAGTGCGCTCGCGAGTAGGTAAGAAGTTAGAAGATGATTTTTATATTTGTTCTTTTTCTTGTCGGACTATTGTCTACAAAGGAATGGTACGCTCGGAAGTATTAGGGCAATTCTATCAAGATCTAACTAATCCAGATTATGAGAGTGCTTTTGCTGTTTACCACAGACGCTTTAGTACCAATACTATGCCCAAATGGCCTTTCGCTCAACCGATGCGGTTGTTGGGTCACAATGGAGAAATTAATACGCTGCTGGGTAATGTTAACTGGATGGCAGCTAGAGAAAATAAACTAGAAACTCCTGGATGGACGGAAGAAGAATTAGAAGGACTGACACCCATAGTTAATACCCATAACAGCGATTCTTACAATTTGGATAGCGCGATGGAGTTGTTAGTTAGGACAGGACGCAGCATCCCAGAAGCAGCGATGATTCTAGTCCCAGAAGCTTATCGAAATCAACCCGATCTTCAGCAATATCCAGAAATTGTTGATTTTTATGAATATCATAGTGGCTTGCAAGAACCTTGGGATGGTCCCGCTTTATTAGTATTTAGCGATGGTAAAACCGTAGGCGCTACCCTAGACCGCAATGGATTGCGTCCTGCCCGTTACAGTATTATTAAAGATGGTTATATCGTAGTCGCTTCGGAAACTGGAGTAGTAGACTTACCAGAAGCCGAGATCGTTGAAAAAGGTAGACTCGGTCCCGGACAAATGATTGTTGTCGATCTCCAATCAAAAGAAATTCTACGCAACTGGGAAATTAAACAGCGTGTTGCCCGAGAAAAATCTTATCGCAAATGGGTGCAAAAGTATCGTCAGGTAATTAAACCTCAAGCCTTCGAGCAGCAAACTCAATTAGCCTCAACAGATTTACTGCGTCAACAAACTGCTTTTGGTTATACCGCCGAAGATGTAGAAATGATTATCCAATCTATGGCGATCGATGGGAAAGAACCTACTTTTTGTATGGGAGATGATATTCCTCTAGCGGTGTTATCGGATAAGCCCCGTCTACTCTATGATTACTTTAAACAGAGATTCGCTCAAGTAACGAATCCTCCCATCGATCCTTTACGAGAAAGTTTGGTTATGTCCCTATCGATGCAACTAGGGACAAAAGGGAATTTATTAAACTTACAGCCAGAAGATGCTCGTCTGTTGAAATTAGAAACACCAATTTTAAATGATGCTGAGTTAGCAGCGATCGAGGAGGCTGATTTTACCACAGAAGTATTATCCACCCTGTATCCTATCTCCACAGGACCAGCAGGATTAGAGCAAGCAGTCAACAAACTCTGTCAACAAGCAGCAGAAGCAGTAGTAGCAGGAGCAGAAATTGTCATCTTGAGCGACCGTGCTGGTTCGGGTATTAATGAAGACTATAGCTATATTCCTCCCCTCTTAGCCGTGGGAGCAGTACACCATCACTTGATTCGTGAGGGTTTGAGACTAAAAGCTTCTTTAGTAGTAGATACTGCCCAGTGTTGGAGTACTCATCACTTTGCTTGCTTGATTGGTTATGGGGCTTCAGCAGTATGTTCCTATCTTGCGTTAGAAAGTGTGAGGGGCTGGTGGAGCGATCCTAAAACTCAAAAACTAATTGCCAACGAAAAAATGGAGCGAATTTCCCTAGAAACAGCCCAGAAAAACTATCGCAAGGCAATAGAAGCAGGATTATTAAAAATTCTCTCGAAAATGGGAATTTCCCTATTGTCTTCTTATCATGGGGCGCAAATTTTTGAAGCTTTGGGATTAGGAGTAGAGTTAGTAGACTTGGCTTTTGCCGGTACTACTTCCCGTTTAGGAGGTTTGACAGTAGCAGAATTAGCCCAGGAGACTGTTGCTTTTCATTGTCGTGCCTTCCCAGAATTACATCAGAAAAAGCTAGAAAATTTTGGCTTTGTCAAATATAAAAAAGGGGGAGAGTATCATATGAACTCTCCCGAAATGGCAAAAGCATTGCATAAAGCAGTAGATAGTAAACAATACGACCACTATGAAGTTTATAAACAGTATTTACAAGGTCGTCCAGCTACTGCTCTCAGAGATTTGTTAATTTTTGAAAGCGATCGCGATTCTATTTCTGTTGAGGAAGTTGAACCAGTAGAGGATATTGTTAAACGTTTTTGTACGGGAGGTATGTCCTTAGGTTCTCTCTCACGGGAAGCTCATGAGACTCTAGCGATAGCGATGAACCGTATTGGGGGTAAGTCTAATTCGGGAGAAGGAGGAGAAGACCCCGTTCGCTTTAAAATCCTCGATGACGTGGATGAAAGCGGTCATTCTGCTACCTTACCCCATCTAAATGGTTTGCAAAATGGCGATACCGCTAGTTCGGCTATTAAACAGGTGGCTTCTGGTCGTTTTGGAGTAACGCCAGAGTATTTAATGAATGCCAAGCAGCTAGAAATTAAAATCGCTCAAGGGGCAAAACCAGGAGAAGGGGGACAACTACCAGGCAAGAAAGTTAGTCCTTATATTGCTTCCCTGCGACGTTCCAAACCAGGGGTTACGCTGATTTCTCCACCACCCCACCACGATATTTACTCGATCGAAGATTTGGCACAGTTAATTTTTGACTTGCATCAAATTAACCCCAAAGCTAAGGTGTCGGTGAAATTGGTAGCCGAAATTGGCATAGGTACAATTGCAGCAGGAGTAGCTAAAGCCAATGCCGATGTAATCCAAATTTCTGGTCACGATGGCGGGACTGGTGCCTCCCCTCTCAGTTCGATCAAACACGCGGGGGTATCTTGGGAATTAGGAGTAACTGAAGTGCATCGCGTCTTGCTAGAAAATCAGTTGCGCGATCGCGTTATTTTGCGGGCTGATGGTGGCTTAAAAACTGGCTGGGACGTAGTTATGGCTGCCTTGATGGGTGCAGAAGAATATGGCTTCGGCTCGATCGCCATGATTGCTGAAGGTTGTATTATGGCGCGGGTATGTCATATGAATACCTGTCCGGTAGGAGTAGCAACCCAACAAGAAAGATTACGCCAACGTTTTACAGGTGTTCCCGAACACTTAGTAAACTTTCTCTATTTTGTAGCAGAAGAAGTACGTTCTCTATTGGCAAAATTAGGTTATCGTCGTTTAGATGAAATTATTGGTCGCACTGACTTACTGACTCAAAGAACCGATGTTCAGTTAACCAAAACTAATGCCTTGACTTTAGACTGTTTGATTAACCTGCCCAATGTCAAAAGCGATCGCAGTTGGTTAAACCACCAAGAAGTACACACTAACGGTGATGTTCTCGATGATGAACTATTAGCAGATGAGCAGATTACTACCGCAATTAGTCAGCAAAGGGCAGTCACTAAAGACGTAAAAATTATAAATACCGACCGTTGTGTGGGAGCAAGAATTGCTGGAGTTATTGCCTCAAAATATGGCAATAGTGGTTTTGAAGGAGAAATTACTTTCAACTTCCAAGGTTCTGCTGGTCAGAGTTTTGCAGCCTTTAACTTGCCAGGAATGAAAATGGTACTTTCTGGCGAAGCTAACGACTATGTAGGAAAAGGGATGCACGGTGGAGAAATTGTTATTATTCCTCCTGCAACGGCTACTTACGATCCAGCAGACAACGTGATTATTGGTAATACCTGTCTCTATGGTGCTACTGGTGGGTTTTTATACGCTAACGGCAAGGCTGGAGAACGTTTTGCTGTACGTAACTCTATGGGTAAAGCTGTGATTGAAGGTGCTGGAGATCACTGCTGTGAATATATGACTGGTGGAATAGTAGTTGTCTTAGGAAAAGTAGGTCGCAATGTCGGTGCAGGTATGACTGGCGGACTAGGTTACTTCTTAGACGAAGATGGTTCTTTCCCAGCCAAAGTCAATCCAGAAATTGTTAAGTTCCAAAGAGTAATTTCAACAGCAGGAGAAAAACAACTCCAAGACTTAATTACTGCCCATGTAGCCAAAACTGGTAGTCAGAAAGGGCAAATGATTCTGGATAATTGGAGTACTTATCTCCATAAATTCTGGCAAGTCGTACCACCTAGTGAAGCTGAAAGTCCAGAAGCCAATCCTGAAGCTATGGTTGAACCAGAAGAACAACCATTAACTTCTGTTTAACCAGAAAAATTCGGAGAGCTTAGGGGCGACAGGTCTTTCGCCCCTACCATGTGTCAAATTCTTTTTTCCATATAGTATCAGAATGTAGCTAATCAATCCCATTCTGTGAGAGTCGATCGACACTTATATCCTGCCATCAAACAATACGAGGAAATGTTAGCCCAACTTGAAACGGCTACTTCTTCAGCAGAACAGGTTATCAAAGTTTTATTGGCACGGGATGCAATTCAAAATTCCCTACAGAAAGTAGAATCCTTACCGATTTCGCTCTTGTTACATCTGACCGACTTGGACAGACGGTTACGGGAACAACAAGCAATCATAACTGGCGTGTCAGATTATCCTCACTGGCGCAACAGCTTGCAGCCTCCAGATTCCTCTTGGTGGTGGCATTTTTCGACATCTAGACCTCGTTGGTGGCAACGCCTCGATTGGTTTTGGAATGGTCTCACCTTAGTTTTTCTGACTATTTCTGTGAGCCTGATCGCGGATGCAGTTCCCCGATTTCTCAGTGGGGGGTTGGATACAATCAGTGTGCTGGCTGTGATTATTCCCAGTTTACTGACTCTACTAACCAGTGGTGCTTTAACCCCCATCGGACGAGCAGCGCGTAACTATTTGTTTCAGAAACTGGCTAAATCTTACTGGTCGCTTTTAACTATGGCGATCGCTCTAATTCTTCTTTGCCTGTTAATCTTGGCTCATAACTCTTTCCCCCACATAGCTGTATACTTCCACGCTCGAGGAAAAGAACAATATCTAGCAGGGAAGTTGGAGGAGTCTAAAGCCAATTATCAAAAAGCGATCGCGCTGAATCCGAGTTATGCGGAGGCTCACTATCATTTAGGCTTACTGTACGAAGACCTCCAGCAGTTCCCGAAAGCCCAAACCGAATATCAACTGGCAGTACAACAAGATGTATCAGCAACTCTGTTAACTCGACTCAAAGCTTATAATAACTGGGGTCGTCTCCTCATTCTGCAAAAAAAATATACTCAGGCGATCGCTCCTTTGTTAGAAGGCAAAAATGCCTTGGATGAGGAACAAGTAACTACAAATAGGGATTTCCAACAAGTTAAGTATGCTTTGCTCAAAAATTTAGGTTGGGCGCAGTTAGAACTCAAACATTATTCTGAAGCAAAATCTTTACTCAAAGAAGCGATCGATCTTCACTCGAAGAAAGCACCATCTTACTGTTTGTTGGCTCAAGTTTTTGAAGGACAAAGCCAGACAAAAGAGGCATTAGGCAATTGGAGCAAATGTATCGCCTACGCAGATGGGAATTCTCCTGATGAGTATTTATGGAAAAGTATTGCACAGGAGAAATTGGAGAAGGAGAGGAAACCGTAACATGGGAAAGACAAGACCGCTCTGCTTATGGATTTTGACCTGTAGCTTGGCACTATCGCCCAAGCCCGCTCAAGCTAATTCTGTCAACCGTATTGTGGAATTAACAGGAGAAGCTCAAATCCAACGAGTGGGGACAAATACTTATCAACGTGCCTTTCCAGGAATGACTCTAACCGTAGGGGATATTCTCTTACCCGATCGGGGGGCAGTAGTGAGAGTACGCTGTGGCGATCGCCGTTTAAGATCGGCACAAGCAGGGGTTATGTCAGGATTGAAAACTATTTGTCCTGGCATTAAGAACACCGATGCACGGGCAGCAGCTCCTATTTTCCTCGACTTACTGGAAGAAGATTTTGTTTATCAAACCCTAGTACTGACAGATAAACCTTTATTAAGCTGGTCATCTGTTCCAGGGGCGACTAGCTATCGCGTTCAACTCAAGGCAGGCGAGCGCATTATTTGGTCAGAGACTGTCGAGGACACCAATGTTCTCTATTCAGGAGAACCATTGCGACCAAAATTTGTTTATGAGTTAGTAGTTGAAGCAGTAGATGGGGATGGCTCATCGCCTTATCAACTCCAGTTAAGACGAACTGAACGAGGTTTCTTAATCGAAGAAGAAGTCGAGAAAATTAAATTAGAATCAGTTTCTGAGGAAGTACAAGCCTTACTTTTAGCGGATTACTATCTAGAACAGCAAGATGAACTAAAATCGGGGTTTCTTCCTGATGTATAACAAATACTGACTCTACCTAAGTCACAGCCCAACACATCTTTTGTATCAATTGGGTCTGGTGCATCATGATTTAGATTAATGTGTATGTAATAGTCGCCATTGCGCCGTTTAACTAAAGTAGCTGATTTCGGCTCTTTTCCTTTCAGAATGCCACGTTGGTAATTACCAATATCCAACTCAAATCTAGCTCGGCTTTTTAGTAGCTTTAGGCTAACCGTGTAGTCAAATTCTTTAAAGCTAAAGATTCTAGCATCATAACTAACTGAAGTAGGGCTAAATTTCCTGACATTACGTTTTTTCTGTCTGGCTGTTTTCCTATTGGCACAAACTCTTCTCAGTGCCTGAATAGCTAGGTTAGAGGACAAGCCAAACCTTAACCTGACCTCGTTGTAAACCAACTTCTGCATCTTGGTTTTACTAGTTAGTTCAGGAGGTGTATTCTGGTTCACCCACTCGCAAGCATCAGCAAATGCCTGTAAAGTTTCTTCGATCTCAGCGACAAACTTTACAGGTACTTTAAGTTTACAGGCTACGGTGGTGACTTGTTTCATGTAGCTGATTATATCACCCATTAGTCCCAAATCATATAAAGATGTCGCTATCGCTCCGTTTCGTTTATTGGTAGCAATTCTGAGGGCGTAATTCTGAATCGAATTCAGAATGTTGACCGCCCGAACCGCCACTTATAATTTCGTGTTCTGAACGAACACTTATTATTGAAGTGGGGGAATCCTTGCTACATTGTGTTGAAATACTCTTTCTAAAAAAGTGCGATCGCCTTTGCCTTTTCTTTTTTCTTCAATCTTATACACCCTCCAAGTTGCCCAAGCGTGTACGGGAGGGTTAACATCACCAAATGCCCATTCATAGGCAGGAATCTGTCCGTTAGGGTGCATATACCATTCCCGCGTCATAATATCTAACTGATATTTAGCAAATTCTGGATCGACTAACGCAATAGGTAAGCAGTGAAAAGCTAAATCCCAAGCAGCATACCAAGGATATTCCCACTTGTCGGGCATGGAGATAATATCTTCATTATCTAGATGTATCCATTGATAGTTGCGTCCTTCTTTTCTTTCTGGTGGTGGAGGAGGTTGTGTTGGATCGCCTTTAAGCCAGCGTTCGATATCAAATTTATAGTATTGTTTACCCCATAACATCCCTGCAAAGGCTTGTCTTTGGATATTGATTAAATCTTCGTTTAAAGATCGATCGTTTATTTGTTGATAAAATTCATCTGCTTCGGCAATACGAGTTTTAAAGATAGTCTCGAATTCATTATCTAATGGTCGATCTAAATTAGATTTATCGCTCAAGCGCAGTTTAATTACTTTACTTTTTCCTGGAGGAATAGTTAATTGATAGTGAGGAGCAAATTTAGTTCCTATTTGATGGGGGTTAACTGTTAATTTATTGCCGTTAACTATATAATTATTAATACCATCTTTGACATATTTTGAGCCATTATCATAATTAAATACCTTTTGATAATTAGTTTCGTTGGCTCTTTCAGACTAAGTATGATAAATTACTAGCAAAAATGCCAATTTAAGAGAACTCTTCTTCTAAAATTGTCAAAATTATTTAACCCATATGCTCTTCTCTTAATTAGCTTAATTTTTGGGTTTATTCCTTCT
>JASJDJ010000215.1 GCA_030065635.1 Xenococcaceae cyanobacterium MO_188.B32 | reverse complement strand
CAGAGTTCTAATACGGAAAGGAAGTTAACGGGCAAATCTGATGATACTCCAATAATTCCTAGTGATATCAGTGCGCTTGATATCACGTCTGCATAGCTTTACCCTAGTTTACGTAGATTTTTTATTGCGCTAAAAATGGGAAATACTATTGCTGTGAAGCTTGTGCTAACGGTCATGTGAATGAAAAAAGCTTCGGTCATCAAGGCTGTAGCTGTGGTTAAAGGCAATTTTTAGCTAGGCTAGAAAAAGTCGTAATCGCAATCCAATCAAAGTAGCTAAATGTCAACAATTAAATCTCT
The DNA here is from genome assembly GCA_030065635.1 of Xenococcaceae cyanobacterium MO_188.B32. Lineage (GTDB taxonomy): Bacteria > Cyanobacteriota > Cyanobacteriia > Cyanobacteriales > Xenococcaceae > JASJDJ01. The sequence goes on along the minus strand of JASJDJ010000215.1, from coordinate 9,321 downwards.
TAATCTTCCCACTTGTCAGTCTGCTCATCCAGTAGAGACAGATAATTTTGGTATCATAGCCGAAGAAATTCTCGATTTAGAGAAAGCACAACGTATGGCGGAGTTTTTCAGCTTATTGGGAGATGCTAACCGACTACGTATTTTATCGATATTGGCGAAACAGGAATTTTGCGTTTGCGACTTAGCTGCACTATTAAATATGAGTGAATCGGCGGTTTCTCATCAATTACGGACATTGCGATCGCTTAGACTTGTCAGCTATGAAAAACGAGGACGTAAAGTCTATTATTGTCTTCAAGATCATCATGTACTCGCTCTTTATAATTCTGTAGCCGAACACTTAGATGAAACAATGTAAGTCATCTAGTTATGATAGTTCTTTAGCTTTCTTCTTCAGGAATTGTGAGCGCAACTTTTAAAGAATCTTGTTGAGCTTATTTGAAACTTATTGCCATATTATCGCAATAAGTTATTTGATGTGATATATTTTATTGATATGCAAAGAATAACTGTAGTCTATTAGCGAGCTTTTCTAATAATCAGAAAATTTTTTATTGGTTGCTAAACTTCAATTAGTGATTCGTATAACAATAAATCAATTATGACTAAAGTCAAAAACAATCAAGTATGTAGCATTCCTCGGTGGCAGTCAGACAAAATGAGAATGATTCTAGCAGATCGATGGCAGGAAGTATGGGAAGTTGTCGAAACTAGAGCAAAAAATAATCGTGATTTACTTTCTTATAAAGGAGGTTGGAGGAAAAAATAACCGATTTATTTGATTAATGACTTACTTCCCAAGAAGTCAAAAAATCCCATTCTCCTAGTTCTTCTGTCTGTTCTGATTGTTTTCCTGATAGTAAAGTTTGATATTCTCCTGAATCAATCCATTTGAGTAATTCAGCAGTCCGCAAAGTTGTCCATGGATGCATTGGTTCCATAAAACTAAGCATTTTTGTGAGTTTATCAAGGCGATCGAGATCGTAGCTACCAAAATCACGGGCTTGAGCGATAAACTCTTCCACTACTGTATTATTAATGTATTTACCAGGTAAACCCGCTAGCTTAATTAAAGCACTGGTAGCAGTATTAATATCTTGACAGGCAAGTAAACCCGACCGATCTGAAGTCAGTTTAGCCATCATTACCCATTGATATAAAGCGAATTCAACCCCATTAGTCGCTAAACCACCCAACCCTAAAGTAGAATTAGCGATTACTTTACCTAAACCAGGCAGAATCAAGGCTGTTTGATGATAGAGCAAGTGCTTACTTTTAATATGTCCCAATTCGTGACCAAAAACATATAATAACTCTTCGTAACTAAGTGATTCTAGTCCATCGATATTAACAATTACCATTGGTTTGTTAGCACCAATAGTTAAAGTTTTAATATAACCAGTACCGTGAATTAAATAAAGTTCTGGAATAGGAGAAACATCAATAATACTGCAAGCTTCTACAAATGCTTGATAAAAGTCAGGAAAATTGCGTTCATTAACTTTCATGCAAATAGCATTAAACTTAAATCCGAGTAGACGATCGATACCGTATTCATTGATTTTCTTAAACATTAAAGAAACCCCAGGCATCTTTTCTAAAGAAATTAATGCCTGGCGATCGAAAGGATGTTCATAAGCTTGAGAACTCAATCCCGTTAAAGTCTTGCGCTGATTAGTTTCTTGCTCCATTATTTTTTTAAAACTTTTTTTATCTAGAATGTACATTAATTACGATCGACATTAAACTCGATCTCTTTTTTGCTAAAAGGTAAATCATTATTAATTGCTTCTATTTCTTCTTGCTCCATTTCATTGATTCTATTGATATAAGAATTTAAAATTTGGCTCATTCGGCGATGATAAAAACGGTGCAAACTATAGTTAGGAGTAGCAGGAAATCCTCGTCTTTTTTTATGACTACCTCCTGCACCAGGATCGAACATAGTAATATTATTATTTATCGCCCATTCAATTGGTTTATAGTAGCACGCCTCAAAGTGTAGACAATCATATTCTTGAAAACATCCCCAATAGCGTCCGTATAAATTATTTTCCTTTTGTAGACAAAAAGACATACCTACAGGACGTTTATTATTGCCTTCTGGGTAAGCAACTACTAAAACAACTCTATGACTGTAATGAGGATAAAGTTGTTCAAAAAACTTGCGAGTTAAATACTTACTTCCCCAGTAAAACTTATCGCAAGTACTACTATAAAAACGATAAATTAGGGGATATAGATCGGGATGTATTTCCTCTCCTGTAAAAACTTTCATTTCTAATCCAGCTTTGGCTACAGCTTTTCTTTCGCGCTTAATATTGCGACGCTGGTTAGCATTAAACATTTTTAAGTAATCATCAAAACTAGTAAAATCCCGATTTGACCAAATATAACTATGGTGTAGCCAACTACTAAAACCATGACCTTCCATGACTTTGCGCCAGTCAGGATCGACAAACAGGAAATTACAACCAGAAAGATGATTGCGATCGCAAAAATGTTCGATCGCTGCTACCATAATCTCGGTAATTTCGTCTTCATCTTCTCCTGGGTGGACTAGAAATCTATAGCCAACAGCAGGAGTGAAAGGAGTCATGCCCAGTAGTTTAGGATAGTATTCTACTCCCAAACGATAAGACAGATCGACCCATTGATGATCGAAAACAAATTCTCCATAGCTATGCCCTTTTATATACAGAGGTGCAGCAGCAATTAATTGTCTATCTCGCCATACTGTTAAATGACAGGGTTGCCAACCAGTACGGGGAATAGCACTACCAGAGGTTTCAATATTATTGAGCCACTCCCATTCTAAAAAGGGAGTTTGTAGGGGGGCAGCTAGGGCATCCCATTCCGCTTGAGGAATTTCAGCTATTTTGGTAATCCAGGCAACAGAATATTGAGGCTTAATTTGTTCAACCATAAGGGTGGTTTCGAGAGGGGAATTACGAACTATTATTAAGCCTAATGCAATCTTCTTAAATATTCTAGGCAAATGTGCCCAATCGAGCTAAAAAAGTTATTAGTTATTAGTTATTAGTTATTAGTTCCAATTAACAAAAATTTTGGACACTACACGAACGGCTAAAATGTTCGAGGTTTTTCACTGGTTATTTATTATTATTCCTTTCGGTCAATTAATTTTTGAGAGATTAAGACTAAACTAAAAACTAAAAGTTACTGACAATAATTAAGTTATTTATATTGATTAACAATACTTGGTTATTATTGGTTATTTAATAATATAAATATAGTTATCATCTTAAATTTCAAGTTTTGTTAACAAAACCCAAACCTCTGCTCATTATATATATGAATTATTTATATGTTAAGTTTCAGAAAAAATCAATATTATGTTAAAATAAATCAGAAAATCCGCTCAATTAATAGCTTTTAGACGTCAGCTCTCAGCTTTCAGCTTCGATCTAAATATTAGTTCGTAATTGCTAACAATTAGTGGGGGATTAAAACTGACCTATAATTGAGGATTATTCAGGCTTTAATTCTGATGGGAGTCTTAACTTCAGATAGCTAATAACTTAAAAATAAAGAAATTAAAGTTCGCAAAATTCGCATGATTTTACCAGCGAACAGTTAATTTTTCTTTAGGTTGCGCTTCCCTAGCTTCTACAAGCAAAAGACTAGTACTGAGGAAATTTCAGCTTCGAGGTTTTAGTAATAACTGATAACTGATAATTGATTGAACTTTCGACATGGGTATAAAGATAAGCAGTTTGTATGACTCAAATTCTTTTTTATTTGCAACTTACTACATTGACTCTAAATTGCACTCCTAATTAGATTTTGCGCTATGTCGCCTAATGAATTATCTTCTCTTTATTTACCCATCTTAGAACAGGTTATCGATCGTCACTCCTTAACTGTGTCACCAAAGACCCCCTTAATGGATGTTCTGGTTGCCATGGGTTCAGTCTCAGGGAGTAGTTGTCTACTCCCTGTTGCAGATTTGCCCAAAGACTCAAGCTCGATGAGCGAGAAAAAGATCAATTATGTTTTAGTAAAAGAAGCCGATCGACTAGTCGGTATTTTTACAGAGTGGGACTTAGTTAGGCTGATTGCTTCAGAAACTAATCTGCAAAAAACGCTTATTGCTGAGGTAATGACACGAGAACTAGTCACCCTCACTGAGTCGAAGGCTCGGGATTTATTAACCGTCATGTCTTATTTTCGAAAGCATAATATTCGTCATTTACCAATTTTGGACGATCGCGATCGACTGGTAGGAGTCATTACCCCTGAGAGGCTAAACCAAGCCCTAAAACCGATCAATTTTCTCCAATGGCGACAGGTAGAAGAAGTAATGACTTCCCCAGTTATTTATAGTTCTCCTACAGCATCGGTGCTAAGTGTGGCAAAGCTCATGACCAAACATCATATCAGTTGTGTTGTGATTGCTCAAGCTGACTCTGAGGGGGATATTATGCCTTTAGGCATTATTACCGAGCGGGATATTTTACAGTTTCAAACTCTGGATTTAAATTTAGCTCAGACACAAGCTCAAACAGTCATGAGCACTCCGCTATTTTCTTTAATGCCTACAGATTCCCTGTGGTTTGCCCATCAGGAAATGCAGGAGAAGCACATACGCAGAATAGTCGTGCTTGGCGATCGAGGAGAAATACAGGGCATTGTTACTCATACTGACTTACTTCAAGTCCTAGAGCCATTAGAAATGCTCAGTATCATAGCTGTACAACAACAAATGATAGAAGAGAAAACAGCTACCTTAACCACAGTCAATAAGCAACTAAAACAGGAGATCGATCGACGCCAAAAAACAGAGCAAGTATTGCAAGAGAGTGAACAGCGATATCGTTATCTCTATGAAAATACGCCTGTTATGTTGCACTCGATCGATCGCAATGGTTTACTGGTCAGCGTGAGCAACTATTGGCTGGAAAAGCTAGGCTACGAGCGTAGTGAAGTAATTGGACAGAAATCTACCAAGTTTCTCACCGAAGAATCTCGGCGATATGCTGAAGAAGTTGTCCTGCCTGAATATTTTAAGACTAGTGTTTGTAATCATGTAGCTTATCAGATGGTGAAGAAAAATGGGGAAATAATCGATGTTCTTCTTTCTGCTATTGCGGAACGGGATGAATCAGGAGAAATGATTCGTTCTTTAGCCATTCTAATTGACGTAACCGAGCGCAACAGAGTAGAACAAGAATTAAGTCAATATCGTAACCACCTGGAAGAGCTAGTTAAGAAGCGCACTAATCAACTCATTGCTATTAATGAAAAACTACAACAGGAAATTAATGAGCGTAAACTGGCAGAAGAAGCAGTCAGGAGATCGGAGGCGCGGTTAAGACATGATGCTCTGCACGATCCTTTAACTGGTCTTCCTAATCGCGCTTTGTTACTCGATCGTTTAGAACAAGCAATTAAACACTCCCAGCGCAAAAAAGACCTTCAGTTTGCCGTACTATTCCTAGATTTGAATCGCTTTAAGGTAATTAATGACAGCCTCGGTCACTTAGTGGGAGACCAACTGCTGATCGCCCTAGCCCATCGATTAAAAGAATGTCTGCGAGCCAGCGATACTTTGGCTCGCCTTGGGGGAGACGAATTCGTTATTTTGCTCGAACAGATCGGCGATGTAGAAGAAGCCATCACAGTAGTCGAGCGAATTCACGACCGACTCAAACCACCCTTCCTGATTGATTCTCATGAGATTTTCGTTTCTACTAGTATTGGGATTGCCCTTAGCTCGACTCGCTACAACCAGCCCGCACAAATCTTGCGGGATGCTGACACGGCTATGTATTATGCCAAAGCTCGCGGTGAATCATGCCATCAAGTTTTTAATCCCTCTATGCATGAGACCGCCATGCAAAGGTTGCATTTAGAGAACGATCTGCGACGAGCCCTGCAACGCCAAGAATTTGTTATTCACTATCAACCTATTATCTGTTTACAAACCAGACAGCTTCAGGGAGTAGAAGCTCTAGTACGCTGGCAACATCCAGAGCAAGGTCTGATTTTTCCCACTGATTTTATTCCCATGGCAGAAGAAACTGGCTTGATCTATACCCTAGACCAGTGGATACTGGAAAAATCTTGCGAGCAACTACGACTTTGGCACGAGCAGTTTCCCGCTTTTTCTGCTCTCACCATGAGTGTAAATCTTTCTGGTTCGCAGTTTTCCCAACCAAATTTAATCTCACAGGTCGATCGAGTTCTTGCTGAAACTGGCTTAGAAGGAAGATATTTGAAGTTGGAGATTACTGAAAATGTGTTGATTAACAATCACGAAATTGCCATTTTAATATGTCAGCAGCTAAGAGAGAGAGAAATTCAAATTTGCCTGGACGACTTTGGGACGGGCTACTCATCTTTAAGTTATTTACCCCGTTTTCCACTTAATACTTTAAAAATCGACCGTTCTTTTGTCCAAGACATCGGCATAAAAAGTTCGACTTCAGCAATTATTCGGACTATAGCCACTTTAGCTAATGAACTGGGACTTGAACTAATAGCAGAGGGCATAGAAACAGTCGAACAAATGTCTCTTCTAGAGTCTTGGGGCTATCACTATGGACAAGGCTACTGGTTTTCTCACTCAATAGATAGTCAGGATATGATGACTTGGTTGATATCCAATTAAGATTATGGCGTTGGTGATTTAATGTATGAAACTGTAATAATACTGTTCGTAGCTATCAGCTATTAGCTTTTTATAATTTGACGGGGAAGTTTCAGAATATTCTGTTTCTGATAGGGATAAATATTCAGAAATACATTGTGGAGATAGTAAATAAATTTGTTGGTAGATACAACTGATATAATTCTAAAAAAATAGCAATTTATTTAATGAACGAAAGCAAAAATATTCTGCAACAAATAGCTTCTCTACTACTCTATCAATCTGTTTTTAAAAGTAAAATTGGCACGGCTTTTATCGAGCTTTTAAACGATATCGATAGATACAATGAATTAGCAGAAAATAATAGTCTTAGTTTTTTAAACTTACTAGAAACTTATGGTCATTGGTTTAAGCTTATAGCTGCGACAAATAGAAGCTGGCAGGATTACTTAATTACTCGTATACTCCAAGATGATAATCCTTTCAGTCAACAGGTTCAGAAAGTATCAATTGAACAATTACCTTCATCATTAATTATTGCTGCCAAACAAGACTTACAAATATTACAAAATATCTATAATTGCTCTACTCAACAAATTAGCGATCGGGTACAAAGAATATCTCATTCACCAGTTAAAATTCATGCTTGGAATTTAGAAAATTCTGTCAATACTTTTCTTCAATCAAAGCAAAATTGGACAGATGCTTTAGAAGATTTGGCTACTTATTATCGTCAACATGGTACGGGAATTGTGGCTCAATATCATGCACTACGTTGGCAAAAATCACAATTTATAGGTATTGCTCATCCCGATCCTATTCAATTAAAAGAAATTATTGGTTACGAATCACAAAAAGAAGCTTTAAAAAAGAATACAGAATTTCTCCTAGCTGGTTATCCTGCCCTACACGTTCTTCTTTATGGTAGTAGAGGTTCGGGAAAATCCTCTCTAGTTAAAGCTCTGTTACCAGAATATAGAGATCGCGGTTTGAGACTAATAGAGGTAAGTAAATCAGAGTTACAAAATTTACCAACAATAGTAGAGCAACTAAGAGATTCACCCCAAAAATTTATTATTTTTGTTGACGATTTATCTTTTGAAGAAGACGATGATGCCTTTAAGGCACTCAAAGTAGTATTAGAAGGTAGCTTAACAGCTAGAGCTAATAACATTGTTGTTTATGCTACTTCTAATCGAAGACATCTAATTAGGGAGTTTTTCAGCGATCGACCTCGTCCTAGCGATGCAGACGAAATTCATTCTTGGGATAATGTTCAAGAAAAACTCTCTTTTAGCGATCGCTTTGGTTTAACTCTAACCTTTGAACCTCCCAATCAAAATACCTACTTAAATATTGTTAATCTTCTTGCCGAGCAAGCAGGTATTACTATCGAAAAAACAGAGTTAGAATTTCGGGCTAAACAATGGGCAACTCGCGGGAATGGTCGTTCTGGGCGTACTGCCAGGCAATTTATTGATTACTTACGAGCAGAATTAGCTTGATATATTCAATTTTAGGAATTATAACTGTGTTAATTTCCGAGCGAGATTTGGGAATAATTTAAATAAGACTAAGGAAATAAAAAACAGATATGAAGTAATAGCAGTAAAGTAACTAATATTGTTTGTCTATAACTAATAATACTATTTTGCTTTTTTACTTCATTTTTTTTCTAGCTTTTTATTTTATTAGTTCATCCTTAGTCAAATTGAACAATCGAGTCAGCGTCATGCCCATTTTATAAGGTAGTCCTGTATCCACTTTGTCAGATTTAAATCTAAGCAGTTAGCTTAAATCAAATAAGTTCAGTAATATGGAATCATCTAAATTTAATCTTAATAAAATTATTCTCAGTGCTGTTACATTTGGTGCTGCAAGCTTTGGCATCGGTATGTTAATCAGTAATAATAATGTAGGAAAAGCATTAGCAACGGGTGCAATTGGAGGAACAGCAAGTGCGACAGGAGCATTAATTACTGGGGTAAGAAAAAAAGAAGATAATAATCTACCTGAAAGTTCTCTTAACAAAATTCAAGAACTTCAAGATCGAGAAAAGCAATTACAGGATTCTATTGCCGAAAAAACTACTAAAAGAGACGAAGTAGAAGTTGGTATTAATTCTCTACAGACAGAACACCAACAATTGGTAGAAGAAATCTCTAATCTCAATAATCAAAAACAAAAATTAGAAACTGAATACAACACCTGGCATACTAAAGTTCAAGAAAGCGAACAAACACAACAAGCATTAAATCAAGACTTGCTTAGCTTAGAAACACGCAAACAAAAACTAGATCGAGAACAAGAAGATTTAAGTCAAAGTTTAACTTCTTTACAAGAACAAAAACAAGAATTAGAAGCTACATTAACAACAAAACAAATAGAATTAGAACAGACGATCGGTCAAGTTTCTCAAGCGCAGCAGCAACAAGAAGAAATAGAAAAAGAGCATCATAATCTACAATCTCAACTAGAAGAACTTGAAAAACAAAGACAACAACTCGATCGATCTCTAGCAACCGATAATGTCCATATAGAATCTATTAATCAGCAATCCGATCGAGAATTGGAAGGTTTAGTCGATCGTCTTTCTGAGGAGCAGATCGAACAATTTAGTGAAGAAACACCTGTGGACTTAGATTTAGAACAACCCCTGGCGGAGTCCGAACAGTTCACTGTTGAAAATGAACTAGAAGGGTTGATGG
>JASJDJ010000214.1 GCA_030065635.1 Xenococcaceae cyanobacterium MO_188.B32 | reverse complement strand
GTCATTGTAATTTACCGAGCCTAAATAACCTTTGTATTCCATCCTCTTCTCCTTATCTTTCAAACAATCGGTTGTCATACCTATATTCATCTATCCTAATAATTCTTACTCTTACAAAATCGGGATGAGCTGGATTCAAGATATAATTGCGCCCTTCACTGTTAGGAGTAATCGAAGACGGGACGCAGAGGGCAACCGTTTCTTGTTTTAGAACCCAGTCATTTCCTATTTCTGCCAACTGGTTAGGTGCGGGATAGGTAGCCCAATTATCTGGTAGGTCTGCTAAATCGATAGTGAGGACAGGCAGTTCGTCAGGTAGATCGATAGTGGCGATCGCTCTATTTTTAGGAGTTAAATTTAGAGGAAAGTGAACTAACGTTTCTAAAGTAGCCAGTGCGGTTGAATCGGCAGTATATACTACTGGCGTTCCTTTATAATTCCAGCGTCCACCTGCTCTTCTCGCTCCGGAGCCACTAAGGTCATTAGCATACTTACTCTTAGAAATTCGATACAGCAGCATTTTAGGAGAATACTCCATACTCGATTCTCGTCAGCTCGTCGAGAACTATTTCCACTCCGCTTGAGGTATCTAAATATTCGATGGGAGCTATATTTCCTAAAGCCACGTTTGGTTGTTTTAACCAGCTTGAAGTAGTTTCTGGGTCTTCAAATACATCTAGGCTTCTAGCATAAACCTTGGCTATTTGCAGTACCCGATCTGACAGTTCGGTAGAAAGATTTTTGTCGGGACTATAACGCTGTAAAGTTCTTTCGGAGACGTGCAGGTATTTAGTTAACTCTGAAACAGACAGGTGCAAGGAATTAGCCAAAGCATCAATTGCTGCTCTTGGAACTCCTTTGCGAGTGAGCATCATCAGATCGAAATTACTTACCGTTGGAGAATCTAAACCTAGCGTTTGACCTACTGCTTGATAAACCACAATCTTTTTTTTAACTCCAATCTTATTCTAACAATTGTCGTTTTATTTTAGACATTTGACGAAATACAATAGTAGCATTTTTACAGATCAGTTGGCGATTGAGCGCTCCGCTTTCATACCTGCATCAATAGTAGATATTAAGGAGTATTATATGAGCCTAGCTACTCAAGTTCTAAAATACAGTTCAAAGCGAGCAGTTGAATTATGGAATCTACTCAAACAAACCAAAGATGAATCAGATATTGAAATATTAACTACCTCATTCTTACAGCACAAATCCGACCAAGAAGTAGCCATCGATGCTGTCGCTGAAGATTACCACCTCATGATTAAATTATTTTACCCTGTTAACACCGTCAATTTATGCGCCGCTCGACACTCAACAACGAAAATATAAGGTTTTTCCCCAAAATGACTCTTGGAAACATACCTTCTCAAGAGCTATTTTTAGACTTTCCTCACCACGGAAAATGTGCAAAATTTTTGCACATTTTATCGACTACAGGCGATCGATAATCTCCAAGGAGTGGGAGAATAATTAAGAAACTTTAAAGAGTAGATAATGAGCTACCTGCTATATTCTCAAGCAGAACAGCTAAAACTATCTCAACCCGTTCCCGTCACTCTTCATCCCGCAGCAGTTTATCTTAGTTCTTTAAGTGAAGGGTCGCGTCGCTCGATGCTGTCTTCTCTTAATGCGATCGCTCGTCTGTTAACTGAAGGAGAATGCGATGCTTTTTCTTTGGATTGGTCTAAGTTACGCTACCATCATACCGCAGCAGTTAGAACCGCTCTCAAACAAAGACTCGCTCCCACTACTACGAATAAAATGTTAGTGGCTCTGCGTCGGGTATTAACTGAAGCCTATCGTTTGGATTTAATCGAGGCATCTGATTATCACAAAGCGGTAGACATTGCCAATGTTAAGGGAACGGGAAAACTCAGAGGTCGCGCTTTAACTACAGGGGAAATCGAAAGTTTGATTGAGTGTTGTTATGAAAAAGGAGGAGCGCTCGATTTAAGGGATGCTGCGGTAATTGCCATTTTACGTTGTGGTGGTATTAGGCGACAGGAAATAGTTCGCTTGAATTTAGATGATTTAGATTTAGATAGTGGTGAATTAACTATCCTCAAAGGAAAGGGGGGCAAATTTAGGCTTGTTTATCTAACCACAGAAGCCATTAGCATGATTGAAGATTGGTTAAAAGTGAGGGGAGATTTACCAGGACCATTAATCTGTCCCGTAAATAAGGGAGCCCCATAATATAGTCAAAGCGAATATCTTGAGCTTCTTGTGCCAAAACCTTTGGTAGTTTATGCAAATTAGCCGTCAACACTATAGGTCTCAGCAGTTCGGGTAATTTAGCAGCTTGCTTATTTAAAGCTTCTGCTTCGGTTGGGCTGCTTACGCAAGCATAAACACCACCTTCTGGTACTTGTCTTAATGCTTCCCAAGTAAGTAAGCCACTTTTAGCATTAAGAGCGAGAATCAGATAATGCCGTTGAAGTTGGGCTAGAGCAAACAGGCGCTCTCGTATCTCTCCTAGCCTTTGCCCTGTTTGGCTAATAGTACGTTGTAGCCAACGTTCGACTTGTTTATCTGTTTCTGAATAGGTAAGCATTTCCATTGATTCTGCACCTATCCCTTCTATTTGTGCTGCCAATTGAGCTTCCCTAAGTCGAGAAACCTGAGTTTTTATTTCAGCTTCTTGGCCCAGAGCGGATGGTTGATAAAATACTCTTCCTTGTAAACTGCTAGGCAAATATTGTTGCTCTATCCAATGGTCGCGATAGGCATGGGGGTAAAGATAGTTAGCTCCGTGGCCCAATCCTTTTTGATCTCGATTGGCATCTTTAAGATGATTAGGAATATCGCTTTGTTGTTCTTGTTCTACTGCTGCTAAGGCATCGAAAAAGCCCATGATGCTATTGGATTTAGGTGCTGTAGCTAAATATATAGTTGCTTGAGCTAGAGGATAGCGTCCTTCTGGCATTCCCACGCGGTCAAATGCTTGGGCGCAGGCATTAACTACTACTATCGCATTTGGATCTGCTAGTCCGATATCTTCACTGGCAAGAATTAGTAACCGACGGAGAATAAAACGAGGGTCTTCTCCTGCATAAATCATTTTAGCTAACCAATACAGAGCAGCATCAGGATCTGAACCGCGCACGCTTTTAATAAAAGCACTGATGGTATCGAAGTGAGCATCTCCTTCTTTATCGTAGAGGACGGCTCTCTGCTGAATCGATTCTTCGGCTACAGCTAAATTGATTTGAATTACTCCAGCATTATTGGTCGGAGTAGTTTCTACTGCTAGTTCAAGAGCATTGAGTAACGACCTGGCATCACCATTAGCAACGTTAGTTAAATGAGTTAAAGCGTCTGGTTCAATCTGAACTTTTAGTTGCCCATAACCCCGTTCTCTGTCTGCTAAAGCCTGTTTCACAACTTGGGCTAAATCTTCTCCCGTTAATGGTTTGAGTTGAAACAATCGAGAGCGACTAACTAAAGCTTTATTGACTTCAAAATAAGGATTTTCTGTAGTTGCTCCAATTAAAATAATCGTGCCGTTTTCTACCCAAGGCAGTAGAGCATCCTGCTGAGATTTATTGAACCGATGAACTTCATCGACAAAGAGAATAGTTTTCTGCTGATAATATTTTCCTCGATCTGTAGCTGTAGAAATTGCTTCACGAATATCTTTTACTCCAGCGAGTACTGCATTAAGAGCGATAAAGTGAGCGCGAGTAGTTTGAGCAATAATACGGGCTAAAGTAGTTTTACCCGTTCCTGGTGGGCCAAAGAAAATAAGCGAAGATAACTGGTCAGCGACGATCGCACGACGGAGTAAGCGTCCCACACCCACAATATGACCTTGCCCCACAAATTCATCCAAAGTTCGAGGACGCATCCGCTCTGCTAGTGGTGCTTCTGCTTTAACTTTTTGTTGATAGCTTTGCTCAAATAAATCCATTTTTCTCTCATGTGTGCAATCGATCGTTCGATTTACCCCAAGTTTCTCCCTGTTGCCGAGTCACAATCGATTTGCCAATATCCCAGTAAAGAGCGATTATTTTTTGATTAACTGCTTTGAGAGCTTCATATTGAGCAGAACGAATATGCTGCTTTATTTCTCCCAGCAATTGTCCATAATTATCGGCATCTAGTTCGCTCATCTTTACTCTTTCTCTTTCTTCTAAAACAACCCGATTATTTATTATCCCTCCTGGCAAAGATTTAATTCCTTACAGTTTACTAATACCTCCTTGCCATAAGTATCTCTAATTTTGGCAACCATTCCCGTAGTCGCTTGTACGATCCATGTTCCCTTGGCTTTTAACCATTTAACTAATGTTCCAGGTTTAAGGCTATTTTGAGTTTCTTTTTCCGTTTTGGTGTCCACGACAGAAAATAAATTATTATCTTTCCCTATAGTGGACACGGAACGGACGTCTGAAGTGGCTCTTTGACTCTTAGCCACCGCGTCCTCAGCTAAATTAGAAATAGTAGTAGAGTTAGTTTCTATAAAAGCTTTGTCTCTTTGTAACCAAGTCTCAAAAATCTCGTCTCTACCATCACTGGGAGGCTCAAAAACATAAACTCTTTCTCGTTGACTTCTAGAACCCAGACGACCAATACAGGTAAGCTTGAGTCCTAAAAGACCGAGTAGTTTCTGAACTATTTTAATCGGAGTATCCGATTCAACTATTGTTATACCGAGAAAAGTTTTCAGTTCTCTTTGATTAGCTAATGCAAGTTCAGCAATTAGTTGTAAATTAGGATCGCTACCTCGATACTGAACTCCTGGTTGAAGCAAACCAATAATTAAAGTCTCTAATAGTCGCAGAGATGTAGATAGTAAACTACGATTAAAGTCTGGCAGCCATAAGCGATTTTTATTGGTATTGGCGTACGCTCTTAACTGCCTTGAGTCTCGTTCGATTAAATAAGGTCTACCGACGGTAAGGTAGTAATGAGAGAGTATTTTGGCATACCACCCCTCATCATCTTTAGCAACTAGTTCGGGGGTAATAGCTACATCACTGCCATATCGCCTGACTAAGTTGCCTTTGCGTTCGCTCCACCTTTCTTGTTTAGTTTTAGCGCGTTTATCTTTTAATTTCTGATACTCTGAATCAGTGGGAATAGGTGCATCTGCTACTTGGCTGCATTCAGCTTGATATTTAGTTTGGGCTACTTGTTTAAGTTCTTTTTCAACTTCAGTAGTAGGATTGAGATTTTCTGCTTTAGGTTCGGGAGGAGCGGTTACTAAATGTCCTTCAGCAATTAAGCCTTCAACAATTGAGGTGCGATAATTTTGCATAGTAAGGTTAATATAACAGCCTCTTCTCGCCCAGGTGTTGAGGGATTCTGGTTGGAAATTGGTATCGAGATCGAGTTCAGATAAAGAGGCATCAGCAGCTTGGAGTAAACGAATATTGGATCTTGCTTTATTTTTAGTACTGGCAATTAGAGCTTTTTTAATAGTAGCCCCATTGCCCACCATACATTTATAAAAACCCCGTTTAGCTGCCCAAAGATAGCGAGGAACCGAAGCACGGACGCGGGCTAGTACCTGACGAATGGAATCGGCTGCTTGAACCCCTTGAGCGATCGCCCAGACGGAATCAAAGTGTGGAATAGTGGTTACTTGCCCGAGAGCAGTTCTGATTCCTCGTAATAATAACTGGAACGCTATGGGAACTTGGGAGTAGTAATTATTGGTTCTTTCGCATTCAATACTGACTCCTGTTTCAATAGAAGGAGAGGCGAGCGCTAGATCGTATTGGGGTAAGATTTCATTAAGATGGGCAATACAACCGTAGGCGGGATGAGATGGATCTGCTACTGTTTCTGAATCTATACGAAGGATTTTCTTATCGGGGAATTCTAGCTGTAAATAAGATTCTAAGTTTTGGGTACCCCACTTCGATTGTATTTTTTGAGCCGAACAACTAATAAAGGGTTTGCCACCAGCTTCAATATGACTAACTAAATCCCGAACTAGACTAGCAGGATTCTTTTCATCATAGTTATGTATTGTCCAGCGTTGTTCGTCTTGTGGTTGCCAATCATTAACCACTATAAAAGGTTCGACATGAAAACCTGCTAGGGAACGGATGTAATCGATAGCAACATCTGATAAGTCAGCATCGGCTAGATATACTTTGCCATCCCCTGAAAGATTATTTTGAATTAGAGTTTTAAATTGAGCTAGAATTTCTACTCTTTCTGAAGCACAGGTAGCGGAATTGAGCATATGCCAAATTACTTGTTCGGCTTCATCGATAATGATTACTCCATCTGACCAATTATCGGCATTGAATCTTGCTCCTGAGTTGGGATGTAATGAATCAATACAGAGTCCGTAACCGAAAACAGTACCGTATTCAACGGTTTTGATTTCTGTCAGGTAAGGAAGTCCAACTCTTTGACATAATGCCTCTCCCAGTTGAATGCGGTGGGTGAGCAGCAATACCCATTTTCCTTCTAAGGTTGCTTGTTCGACTATCTGTTCGATTAGATGAGTTTTACCCGTGCCTTTGGGGGATTTTAAACCGATGAGTTTGGCAGTTTCAGGAATTGGAAGAGTGTGGGGTGTTGGGAATTTGTAGGGGGTAGGGGGTAGGGGGTAGGGTGTGGGGTGTTGGGAATTGGAAGGGTGTTGGGTGTTGGGTGTGGGGTGTTGGTAAGTCAGCTTATCTTTTTGGTCTTCTACTTCCTGCTTTTTGCCCTCTGCCTTCTGAATTCCGCCTCGGAACGACCTGGAGTTTAACTCCAGGTCGCAAGCCGAGGCGCATTCCGCGCCTTCTGCCTTAACTAAAGAGCCTAAATATCTTCTATTAACTTGAATATTGGCTTTATAGGTCAATTGAACTGAGGACTGTACTAACCAAGTTTCTAGAGATAATGCTTGACTGTAAGCTTGATGAAAAGCGGATGCACCGTTTTGTACAATTAGATCGTCAACTCCTTTTGCTGACTCTTGCCAACGAATTATTTTAACATTAGTTCCAGCTTTGACAAAAAGTTTTCCAGTTTTGGCGATCGCACTATTAACATTAGCGATGGTACTAGTTTTAGTATCTTTATCAAAGGCAAAATAAATTGTGCGTCCAGGGGTGGCAAATACTTGTAATTGAGGAATGAGTTTGGCTAGTCCTGTTTTCCGACCAAATTCATCTTTGGGTTGACGGTAGCCATTAAAAATACCAGGTAGGGCGATCGCTGCGTATCCTAAACTAATTAAAGCAGCAGCTTTTTTAGCTCCTTCGGTAATGATTAGGGGGATTTCAGGATGATAAACCATCCATTCCCAGAATGATAGGGGATGATTTCTATCTCGTAGCCTAGTTGTTAACGGGGAAAGAAACAGCCTTATTTTGTTTAGCTTGGCTACTTTATGCCACAGAAGTTGAGAAACTTTAAGGGCAATTATCCCCGTCGGGTGTTTAGGTGGAGCTTCATATTTAATTATTTTGCCTTTATCTCCCGATAGTCTGGGGTGAAGGGGTTTGAATTGTCCCCAAAGATCGTCAGTGTAATTGTTTAGAACATCGACACCTGAAACCCACCAACCTCCAGCTTCTATATGGCGATAGCGTTTGAGAAGGCTATAGCTAATTGCACCCGTGTTGATTCTTGGGAGTTTTTCGGAAATAAACAGGCGATCTAGTGCAGTTTGACCTTCTAAATGGAAAAAGTTAAGTTTAATTAAATCGGGGTGAATTCTACTATCTTGGCGGAATTCTTGATATTCGGCAGATGTTAACTGGTTTGGTAGTTGTTTTTCTTTGTAGTTTGAAGTGAATCGCTGCATCATTGAATGTAGACTTCCAAATGATAGTTGGAGCCTAATTCCATGTTTGGATAAGCACAGTAAAGCAGTTGAATATCAAATCGAAAAAGATTGATACTCGTATTTCTATGTCAAATTTTCAAAATTGACATAGTATATCTAATAGATATGTGAATATTGAAGTGCCTGTTTCCCTGGCCGGGGAAATGACACTTAGGGGCTTAGATTTGTGCTTGACCGCCATGGAGTCTAAGCTCTCTTTTACATATGTATTTAAAAAGCTATTACCAAAGTTATTAGGCATATTGACCAAAAACTTGGGATTACTAAATTTTCTTTTCTTCTCCAGTTATATTGATTGATTTCTAACGCAGCTTAACACCGTTAAAAATGCCAATTCAATAGGACATATTTACTAATACGCGAGCTTCACAGGTAAAACTGTACGGGAGCTTCACAGGTAGATTGAAAAAAAATACGCGAGCTTCACAGGTAAAATCGTACGCGAGCTTCACAGGTAAAACTGTACGGGAGCTTCACAGGTAGATTGAAAAAAAATACGCGAGCTTCACAGGTAAAATCGTACGCGAGCTTCACAGGTAAAAGTAAAGTTGTGTAAAGTTTACCGACTAATGCTTTCAAAACCAAACTATAAGAATCAAATGTCCCGCGAAGATAGTGTCAGTCAAGTCATCGAAACGAGCCTGGCAATGCTTACACTGATATCTTTGACGCTCAGGTTGAGTGTCATCAAAACCTTTTTTGATGACATGAGATGAACCACATTTGGGACAACTTACTGTTTCTCCCCATCTGATTAAGCGGATTAGGGCAAAGCATTTTTTCGGGTCAATTAGGTCTAACAGATTGATACAAGAGATAGCGATCGCGGTCACAGAAAATCCTCAAATATACTTAGGCTTAAGGATTATACTTGTTTCACTATCTTCCCAACAATAAGTCCCTGGAATCCATCAAGAGCCTCCCAAAAAAATCCCCCGTTTATCCCCCACAATGGGGGATGTGCTCAGTAGAGATTTTTCCTAGTATTATCAATATTCTTTTGTTTGAACAAATGGTTCTGCCAATGGAGAAACAAGTCAATAACTGGATCCGGGAGCACTATGATGACGACTTACATCCGCCCCAGAAACCTTTGTCGGCACCGCTCACGGCCAACGTGACATCCAAGGCACCGCTAGAGGTCGATCTCTTCTGGTCCATGCGCAGCCCCTATTGCTACCTGGCCCTAGAACACCGATTCAGTATTCAGAATCCAGTCCAGATCTGGGATTACGGGAGTTCATCATTTGCCGAGATTTCGTTGTCTGAATATCCAAAAAAGTAGTTTTTGGTATTACTGAATCGGTGTTCTAGACCGCATCCTCACGCTCCACGCCAACTACAACGTGAAAGTCAACTTCCGTCCGCTCATGCCGATCGCCATCCGTAATCCCGGTTTCTTCGATAAGTCCAAGCTTCCGTGGTATCGCTGGGAATACGACATGGTGGACCAGCACCGCGTCGCGAAGTTCCATGGAATCCCGTTCAGGCGACCCAATCCCGAACCAGTCGTGCAGGACACGTACCCTCCAGCGACAGCTAGCCTCAACATCGCCGGGTGGATGAAAAAACAGGAGAAATTCTCGCGGCGATGGTGAGTACTAGTAATGGAGCGTGATGATGAGGCTTTTGAGGAGGTGCTCGATGCCGTAGCTGAGGAAATTGAAGTGGTTTCGGCCGATGGAGCTTATGACAAGCGCAAATGCTATGAGGCCATTGAGTCCCGAGGAGCCAAAGCAAATATTCCTCCGCGAGTAGATGCTCAATATTGGGAACAAGAAGGGGAGACTCATGCACGTAATCAGGTAGCGAGAATTTTCTTAGCTGACCAGTCAGTGCGGTTGCTGAGTAGGACGGCATAAGTCCCAGTTAGCTCGGGATTTTCAAAACTGATGACAGTCACGCACTTTTCCTAATCCATGAACTCGCAGGCTACGAGTA
>JASJDJ010000213.1 GCA_030065635.1 Xenococcaceae cyanobacterium MO_188.B32 | reverse complement strand
ATTAAAAATCTCTGGAGCTCAATGGAACAGCGACAATGTCCCACAAGTTTTGAAACATAGATGTGCCTATTTGAATGATACTCTTTTAGCCTAGTAATACTTTTGTTCTTACATAACTGACCTGCTCCCGGATAACTGTCTGATTTCCTAGTTGCTGACAAATCGATTGCAGTAACAAAGGATAATTTTGGGTTTCTAGTAATACTGGTATCGCTTTGCTAACTCCCTGTTTGGGAAGCAACTGAATCCAAGTAGGGGATAAATCGAATTCTGATAACCAATCAGTTAAATGAATGGGTGAATTAGCATTAATAGCAGGTTTGAGGACAAGTCGGACACCTGCGGGATTATTCTGAGTTTTCGTTATTGGTTCTAGTGTAAAGGTCATAGCGTGCGCTGGTAGCAGTTAACTTGAGAGGAAGAAATCCAGGTTTAATAAGGCGATCGCGATCGAGTTTGGCTAAATCGGAGGAAAAGGGATTGATGCGATTAAAAGTAGCTTTATCGCCTAATTCATCCATCGGTTGAACGATAAAGCTATTAGTTGGATCGGTTTGATATTGGGGTTGTTCTGTCTTTTGAGTTTTATCTGGTAAATATTGAAAGAAGCAACCCTTTTTGCCAAAGTAGTTAATTAGAGAGAAGAGTTTTTCTAATTCATGGAGTCTGTTAGTTTCTCCGCAACAGATACTTAGATTTCCGTGCATATATACCCATTCCCGAAAGACAAAACCATCCTGCATTGGCATCACTGGCGGTGGTTGTCGATTGTTAGCTTTGCGATAGTCTTTATCTGCTTGCTGATTCCAGTAACGTAGTTTATAACCATTGCGGTTAACTATCAGTTGTTCGGGTGGTTGGATATATATTTCTAAGTCGCGAATCCACTTAAATTCTTTTTCGCTCCAGTCCTCAAAATTTTCTCTGTGTTCGTAACCCTTGGTTTCAATTAACACTTTTAGTAAAGCCATTTGAATTGAATAAGGTGTGGGAACTAAATTAGACTTAGCTGCCATGCTGGTGGCATCAGAACGCTTGAGAGAAAATAAGCTTACGGGTTGGTAGTGAACTATTAGCCATTTATTCGATCGCTTCGGCATTATCACTCTCCCAAGGTTGCGCTTTTTCGGTAATTTCTTTAATTCTTTCGGCAAATTGCGCCATCGTCTCAAATTCAAAGTTATGGATAGTATCCGAGCCTTTTAAACCGTTTAATGTCTTTTTTAGGCTATTAATCTGGTCTATATAGCTATTTTCGCCAATTGCCAAAGGACTAATCATTGGTGCGGGACAACGACGGGTACTAACCGTAATTACCCCTTCAAAATAGTCTGGGTGGGGTAAGTTGGTGTTGCGTTTTGCGCCGTTGGGTTGCATATAGGTATATAAAACACTTTTCAGTAAAGCATCCAGGCGTTTTTTGCGTTCGTCTCTTTCTATAGCGTAATTAAAGCTATGGGGATTGTAGCCAATGCGGAAGGCTTCGAGATTTAAGACAGTGGCATATAAACCCGAACTAACTTGGGTATTGTAGGGAGTAGGATTTTCTCTACCGTATTTGGCATGAAAATAGCTTTGGGTTTTAACAAAGGTAGGAATCCCAACTACTGCACCAAATTCAATCACTGATTCTCTTTTGAGAGTTTGTCCGCCTCTAACCGTAACCATAAAGCCTTCAAGATCGCTAATGGTACAAGTTTGAATAACTCTTGCTGTACGAGCATCTAATTCTGTTTCATTCTCAGCAAACAAAGGAGCATTTTCTACTGGATGTTCAATATCATAGCCAATGCGGTCTGGATCGAATCTTCTACCACCTTCGGAAAGATTGAGATTTTCATCTATGGCAATACGGTGTAAATGTTCGGCTTGAATATGTTTGAGCATATCCCCAGAAACGCCATTTACATATTTAGGTTCGGGGTCATTTTTCTCAACGATATAGTAACGACGGGTTAGGGTTTGATTACCTTCATTACCCTCGTTATTTAAGGCGTGAAGTTGCCAAGAAAGTATGCCACTAATGGATATGGAATAGGCAGTAAATTTGTTATTTTTAGTCATTAATAATTACTCCTAATAATAATTATTTCTTAGTGCTTGTGTTATCAGTAATTTCAAATTCATCTTCTGGTTTTTCGTCTGATGATTTTTTCGACCACTTAGCATATCCGTAAGCAATCAGTAAATTAGCAACCAAGCTACAGCCAAAGCGTTTATCTTTAATGAGTGTTAAAACCTGGTCTAAATCTTCCTTTGTCGTCCACACTCGATATAGCTTTTTGCTATCTTTTTGTAGTTGTTCTGTCAATCTGACATTTTCGTTTTCATAACTAATTAAAAAGTTGGTAAGTTCTTTAATAAAGTCTTTTTCTGAATCTGCATGGCTACTAAGACGTTGTGCTAAACCATAGTTTCTTTGCCAATCTAGTTCTTTTACTCCATCTTTTGTTTGAATTTTGCCAGCGTAAACCGTAGCTTGATTAATAGCTTTGGCAATTCTTAGAAAACCTGGATTTTCAATGATTTCATCGATCGACCAGTCTTGTTGTTCATTCTTATTTTTAAAATTTCGCACCATAGTATTTAATCCTTCCATAGAAAATAAATAGGGATTATTAGCTTGAGGATCGGCTAATTGCTTAATTGCGTATTCGGCATAGCGAACTTGAAAAGGGAAAAAAAGCTCTAATGCTTTTCCTGTAATAAAGTCTCGGTAAGTAGCCAAAATTTCAGTTTGATTTTCATTTAGCGATCGCACTATTTTTAGATGCTCTTCTAGAATTTTGTGAAAAGCGATCGCTTTTGGTATTTCATCAGGACTAACCTTAATCCAGTCGGGCAAACCCAAACTAAAAACATCTTTGAGTCCATAAACTTGCCCCTTTGAGCTAAAATGACTACCTCTAAAATTATTGACTAGCTTGGATTTTCTGCTAGTTTGGCAAGATAAATTAAGCATCTCTTGGCTAAATTTTAGAACCAGTTCGGCATCAAATCTGGCAATACCATAACCGCTTCCTGGTGGATTTAGTTTCTTGAGAGCGCTGAGAACAGAACGATAATTACTTAAAGAAATATTTTTAGGCTCTAAAACGACAACACGCCAATCAAAGGTATTGTCTGTAATTTTGACTCTTTCTGATAAAGCAAAATCAAATAATCCTTTAGCTATCAACCAAAGATTGAGCCAGGCATTTTTTTGACTACTAGAACTAATTCCATCAGCTAAAACTCGGTTAACCCCCTGAATAGAAGATGGCATATATATTTTTACTGCACTGGCTTGGGTTGGTAATTTAGTATTTGTTTTTTGCTTAACGGGACTTTGACAAAAAACTAGGTTCAAAAAGGGGTGAAAGCCTGATATATCAATCCTTTAACCTCAAAATAGCTAAATCCTTAATATATCTGGGTTTCAGACGAATTTACCTCGACGAGGTAAATTCGGCGTCTGGTGAGGCTTTCACCCCTTTTTGAGCGGGAAAATTATCAAAGTCCCGTTAATTTCTTTGACACTTGGTTTGTGATCGGTATGAGCGAGTAAATGAGATTGGGGATTGCGTACTTTAAAGTCTGGATGCTCTTTAAACTTGTCATAAGCTGTTTGTTGCCAACCTCCCATTACTGATTGCCATTTCACCTGTAATTTGCCCAAATCGTGAGTCAAAATCGCAAGCATAACCAATAATTCAAATAATGCTTCTGCTTCTTTTACTTCAGCGTTGGTCAAGATTTTCTCTCTAATAAATCTTCCTCCTGCTGTAATTAGCTCATCTCGAATGCTGATATAAGTTACAGATTCCGATTTTCCATTAACTATTCGCTCGGTTTTAAATGGTTTACGCCAACACGTCCACATCATTCCTAAATGACCAACATAGGTATCCATGTGGTATTCATACTCGCTTTGGGTAAATTCTTTTTCTTTCTTGCGAGAAGTAAAGCGATCGTTTGGGTCTTCATCTTCAGGATTTTTGACATTAAATCGAAGTCCTAATTTACCTTGAGGATCGTAAAAAATGAAATTAGGATTAACTAAAAGTCTAAAACTGGCAACAATTTCAGCAGATGACTCAATTTTGGTAGCAACTGGCTGACTGTAGGTTTCGGCTTTATCTCCTTGTGGATTTTCGATACGTTTAAATAACCAAGTTTGATGCCCTGCCTTCTGAAAATCTCGCCATGCTTTCAAAAGACTGGTTTTGGGTACGGAAAAAGCTTCTAGTTGATTAAGATCTATTTCTGGTTCATCCAGATCGATTAAACTTTTTTCTGGGGTGCTGTATATATTGCGATTGTCAACAAAACGAATAAGTTGCCTAGCCGTAGAGCGATCGCCTTCAAAGATAGCATCTCGAAACTTATTTTCAAACTCTAATCGGTTATTCTGTCTTCGATTTCTTTGTAATTGTGATTCAGCTTGATGTACTTGATTAACCCAAGAATTTTCTATCTCAAAACCTACTGATTGCTGAGAATTATGCTCTTGTAAAACTGACCAAGTTAGTTCACAAATATCGTTCCGATAAGGTAAAAATCGCCTTTTATTAACTGGTTGTTGGGATAATTCTACTTCAGTGTCTTCTGTATCTGCTTTCGCAAGTTCTTGATTTCCTTCTTCAATATCAACATTGTAATAAACTCTAACTTCCCCTTCTTCGTTTTGAAATCTGGCACAACGTCCCGCTCTCTGTAACAAAGAACTCATAGGACATAACTGGACGTGCATTACTTCCGAAGTAATATTAATCCCGACTTCTATGACTTGGGTAGAAATGAGAACATAACACTTACCGTCATCTTTCCACTTCTCTTTAAATTTTTCTGGCAAAAATGCTTCTTTTGCTGCTCGATCCTCTGGTAAAAATCGCGAGTGCAATAACGTGACTATAATTTCATCATTGTCTATAAGTGCCTCTAAATCTCTAAATAATCCCTGAGAGACTGAGACGGTATTACCAATAACAATTACTCGTTTGCGATCGCGTTTTTTAATATCATCCAGAATTAACCTTGCCGATAAAGGTTCTTTAATAGCTTCAAAGGTACGCTGACGTTTACCTTCAATTTCTGGTAAATCTTCCTTAACTACAATTGTCTCTACCTCATTTTCCACAACCGACTCAATCTCATTGACCAACTCTTGTGTCAAAGTTGCACTCATCAATAAGAAAGGAGAAATACCCTTAGCTTGTGTCTTGGTGCGCGTTCCCTTGCGGTCGGGAATCGACTCCCGCTTGCGACCTGGAATCGAATTCCAGGTCGGTCGGGAGAGGAAACCTCCGCGGGGTCGCACCGCTTCTAAAACCTTTAAAACCGTCGCAAAAGAGCGGTCTGGATCGAGCAAATGTAACTCATCAAATACCAGATAGGATGAAAAAATTGCTCCTGCATTAACGTTAGCCGAACCTCGCCCCACAGAGTAAGGAATATTGAGAAAACTGCTTAACATCTGGTCAATGGTACAGAAAATAATATCCCCTTCAAATCTGGGGTCTTCTGGGTTTTCTCCTGTTTGTAGAGTTACTACTATTTCGCGAGGCAATTGATATTTCTTTGACCAATTATCAACCAGTTGTTGCGTTCTTTCTCGTAAACTATTTGCCAGAGTTCTTAAAGGTACTGCATAAATTAATTTATTAGGAAAATTGCAATTTTCCTTCATCATGATTAAAAACAGGGCAATAATAAAAGGCGCGATCGCAGTTTCTGTCTTTCCCGACCCTGTCGGTGCTTTAAGAATAGTATTAATATTCTGAAGTAAGTTTTTTATTGTCTCTTTTTGAAAATTACGAGGTTCAAAACCTGTTAAATCCTTAAAATATTTTTCTATTTGTTCAAGCGTTAAATTCATAAATTTTAAGTTGCGGTGTTCAAATTTTATGAGAATCAACCTGTTAGCTGAAATATTGTTGATTCATGACCGAAATATCCTCTTCGATCATCTCTACTAACTCTGGCGGACTCTTGATAATTGCGCCCTTACCATAATAGAGAACCCAACGTTTTACCTCTTGTAAGCCTCTCGCCACAAAATTCAATGTCAGCGAACCATCCTTATGTTCTTCAATTTGTTGTGAAGGATGCCAGCGACGCTCGCGTATATATGGGGCGGTAATGGCATCAAACCAAATGGAAATAGCTGTAGGAATTCCCCCTGCTTCATGCTGAAATACATCGGCAAAATGAGCTTCGCGATCGAAGTCAGGAGCTTCAAAAGTTTCTTTCAGTAACTCTAAAGATTTAATGCGATCGACTCGAAACCACCGCGGTTCTTTTCTCTTATGACAATATCCTGTGACATAAGGATTACTGCGAGAAAAATGAATAATATAAGGGTCAATAATTCTCTCTGAATGAGCGTTTCGTCCTGCGGTGTAATAATTAATTTTGACGCTTCGTTTTTGACGACAAGCAGTTTCCAAATTATGCCAAACTTTGGGATCTAGGTCTATTTCTGCTCCCGCACGAAATAATACTTGCTCGTTAACAAGTTGCTGTAAATCATACCAGGTTTGGTCTGGAAGTCTTTGAGCAAGTCGCTGAATACCAGATTCCAATTCTTTAACATAAGCACTTTGACTATACGCTTCTAGCATTCTTGCTCCCAAAGTTAAAGCAAATAATTCTCCCTGAGTCAAAGAAATACTCTGCAATCTCCAATCTGGATCGGTGTAATGCCATCCTTTTTGCCTATTGTTTTCTAAAGGGGCATTCAAGCGATCGCGCAAAAAATCCAAATAATTTCTGATTGTGCGATCGCTAACTTCTAAAGCTTGAGCCAAACTTGGTTGAGTGTGCTTTTGTTTAGAGCGCAATAACTCGTCTAGCTGTAATAATCTTTCTATTTGAGGAAAAGACACGAATTTATTTTCCTAAATCAACTTCAGCTAATCATAAACAAGTAACCTGGAAAAAATACTTCCACCTACTTAAAAAATGTTTCCAATCATAAAAGTGGTGTCAATGCCATAATGCCTACCTGAAACACCAAGCTAGCATAGTCACTATTTACGAGCTTAATTTACTCACGATTCGTGAGTAAATTAAGCATATATGCGTCCTCCATCTATAGACATCAGGAAATAAACGAACGAAGATAAAATTGATGCGCTCAATTGAATACTTTGACCCCTTGGGAATATTGTCAAAAATGGGTAGAAATATCCCCTAATCAAAGGGGATACAGGAAAGCTTATATCAAAGCTCTGGCAGAAGCTACGGGTTTAAGTCCTAGAACTATTGGTAACTGGGGTAAGAAATTTGAGAAACATCCAGATCATGTTCTTCGTACTCTTAGCTTGGCAGATCAGTTAAATCAAATTAAAAAAATAGTTTTATAGTCTGATTATTAAGAAAAATAAATAGATCGCGTTTTGAGACTAAAGACCATTGATTTCGTGTTGGCGATCGCCTAAGATACTAATAAGTTTGTATTAGTAAGTTCATCAAGCTTGAAGTCTTGGTATCGTCGCAATCATGAGTGTCAAAACCATCGAATGCCGAATAGTAGCTAAATCAGAGTCATTACAATATCTTTGGGAATTAATGACCCAGAGAAACACACTTTTAATCAACGAATTATTGGCTCAAGTGCCGAATCATCCTGATTTTGAGGAGTGGCTACAACAGGGTAATCTGCCTCAAAAAGCCATTAAAGAATTGTGCGCTCCCTTAAAAAAACAAGAACCTTTTGTCAATCAACCAGGACGTTTTTATACTTCAGCGATCGCCTTGGTTCACTATATGTTTAAATCTTGGCTTAAAGTTCAGAAGAAATTGCGTCAGAAGATTAAGGGGAAAGAACGCTGGTTGGCAATGTTAAGAAGCGATATAGAGTTGGAGCGTGAATCGGGTAAAGACATGACTCAAATTCGCTTACAAGCAGCCAAAATACTCAAAAAAACTGAAGAAAAAGTCATCAATCAACACTCGCCCAACAAAAGTCAACGCAAAAAGACCAAGAAAAAGAAGTCTCAAAAAAAAAGTTCAAATATCTTTGCCAGTTTATTCCATAAATATGATGAAGCAAAAGACATTTCTGCTAAATGTGTCTTGGCATATCTGCTCAAAAATAACTGTCAGGTTAACGAAGATGATGAAGACCCAGAAAAATATGCTTTGTATAGACGTAAGAAAGAAATAGAAGTTGAAAGATTAAAAAAACAACTCAAAAGTCGCCTTCCACTAGGAAGAGATTTAAAACACAAAACATGGTGTGAAGCTTTAGAAGCGCTCGAGGATAATTACGTAGCTGAAGACAATCTTGAAGCTAGATCTTGGCAAGATAACCTTTTAAGAAAATCCGCTACTGTTCCCTATCCAGTAGCCTATGAAAGTAATACAGATTTAACTTGGCTTGAAGACGAACAAGAAAATTTGTTCGTTAAATTCAATGGTTTAGGCAACCATAAATTTGAGATTCGTTGCGACATAAGACAATTCGATTGGTTTAGACGTTTCTTAGCAGATCAGAAACTCAAAGAGAAAAGTAAACAAGATAAAAAAAGGGGACTTAGAGAGACTGAATTATCTAGCGCACTTTTTGGTCTAAGATCTGGAAGAATTTTGTGGAGAGAAGGAGAGCAGCAGCCAGATAAACGCAAAAAGACTATTACCCGTGCTTTTCTCTTACTGTTTCTCGCTCGAGACTACAAACTAGCAATAGACTTACTTCAGGGTTATAAGCAGCTAAAAAAGCGACTACGCCAAGAACAACCCTGGAACTACCATAAACTCTACCTTCAGTGTTCTGTAGATACCAGGTTATGGACATCTGAAGGTACGGCTGTAATTGCACGACAAAAAACTAATGCATCTCAAAATGCGATCGGCTACGTGCTGCACAATAAATAATTAGGTAAACTTAGGTATAATTCTTTAATTTACAAAATGCCTAAGTTAAGCATATCCGAAGCAGCATATTTATTGGGAGTATCTACAGACACATTAAGACGATGGGAGAAAGAAGGAAAAATAACGTCTAGCAGAACGGAAGGAGGGCATAGAAGATATGACTTAACAGCTATTCTCAAAGATAAAGAAGATGAAGGGATGGAAAAACTGTCTAACAATTAAAGATATAGGCTAGGCGAGTTAACTACAAAAAGAAAGGATTATGGAGTAGAGGTAGTAATACTCAATAAAGCCCCAGATTCTTCACCGTGATGTCAGAACTAGTCAAAGATGTTTTAGAAATCATTACAGTTTTTAGTGCCAAGCTTCATAGTATGAGAAGCAGAAAAGAGGAACGACCCCGCGCCGACGTAAGCGGTCGGACCCCGCGTCGTCCGAAGGCGCAAGGGAACGCCGACCGAGCAAGGGAATGCGTTCCGATGTCAAACTCTTAGAGGAAAATTTGAGCAAATTAGCTGAAATAAGCCACGAAAATTGATTAGAATGAGTTATGCCGACATATCAAACCCTTCTCCCAGAACGGACATATCAAGCTGACGGGGTTTCCCCGTCAGTCTTGTCCTCAACTATTTACTCGTTCTTGGACAAGATGGCTGTATTGTATAGCCAAATAGAACGAGAAATGCACGTAGCCATAGTCAGTGGCGAAAAGCTATCTGTGATTGAAAAACAGCTACAGAGTAGATATCAAGTAGACAGCACCACAACCAGAAATGTCTACCACAATCTAAAAGGTAAGCATCAAGGGATTAAAGAGTTAAGAAAGAATCAAGTTAAAGACTTAAAATCGACTATCAAGAGTATTCAATCGGCAATTAAGAAGCGTTTGAA
>JASJDJ010000045.1 GCA_030065635.1 Xenococcaceae cyanobacterium MO_188.B32 | reverse complement strand
GCAACTGATACTGTTGGCGAAAGCAATCTTGACTGAATTCAGTAGTACTACAGTAACGAAAAATTCTAACTTTAGCCTTTGGTACTACTTTTTGTAAGATTAACTGTAACACATTCGCCAACAGTATCAGTTTCTCGCCAAAGAGGAAGCCATATTATTCTGACTAAAGAAAATTCTATTTATACTTTATCTATTCCGAATAAATCAATTCTTGCACCTGGTTTGCTCCGAAGTTTGATTAACAAAGCCAGTTTGACTATTGATGAATTTATGGATTTATTGTAGTTTAAGTATTTACTGCTGGAATTATTCTTTAAGTGTTGGTAGTCGTGCTGAAGATACTACGATATGCGCTCGATGGAATGTAGAAGCAAATTATATATACCTAAAGATAGATAGTATCTACCCCCATCAGCATATAGGGTATACATTAATTAATATTTTTATTTAACTAGTAAATAAGTTTATGGTTCCTTTAAAGGATGAAAATCCAGTTCAAATTACTCCCTATGTAACCTATGGTCTGATTGCTGTTAATATTGTAGTCTTTATCTATGAGCTACTTCTGACTCCTCCCGAGCTAAATCGCTTTTTTCATTTGTTTGCTATCGTCCCTCTAGAATTAAACGCGAGTCTTCATGGCACTACTATTTACCAACCTATTCCAGAACCTCTAACCTTATTCACGTCCCAATTTCTCCATGCTGGATTTATTCACGTGGGTTTCAATATGTTATTTCTTTGGATTTTTGGTAACAATATTGAAGAAAGATTGGGTAGGGTTAAATATCTAGTATTCTATTTATGCTGCGGTGCTTTAGCTGGATTAACTCAAAGCTTCTTTGCTGCTACTTCTCCTGTTCCTTCTCTTGGTGCTAGTGGCGCGATCGCGGGAGTGATGGGTGCCTATATAATAAAATTTCCTCAAGCTAAAATCGTGACTCTCGTGCCTTTGGGCTTCTTTTTTCCTGTTTTCCGTATTTCTGCCCTTTGGTTTTTAGGTTTTTGGTTTATTCAACAAGCCTTCAATGGTATAAGTATGCTAGAAGCTTCTGCTCATGTAGGGATGCAAGGTGGTGGTGTCGCTTACTGGGCACACGCTGGAGGCTTTGTTTTTGGAGCAATTCTCGGTCCTCTATTTGGTTTATTCAATGACAAAGAAAATTACAATGAGATAGAATCGAGGACTTAAACTTGAGAAGGCAGAGGGTAGGCTGCTAAACTAGCAAGAAAACGCGAGAGCAGTAGCAGCCTACTACTCGACAATAAATTTCCAGAGAGGATGAGAAGAGCCAGTAGCAAGTATACGTTTAACTTTTTGTTGTAAAAGATACTTTTCTTTGTCGGGCAATCCCCAAATAATATTCCTACTTTGCCAAACTAAAACAGAAACAGTTATGCCGACGCAAAAAGCCAGACAAAAACTAGGCAATGGATTGAAATGAATAGCGTAACGGACTGCTGACCAGGTAAAATAATCGAACCAAAGGCTAATTTCGTTGCGTAAACCCCAAATACCAAAAATACCTAAAGTTAACCAGCACAGTACAACGGTTAACCATCTCATGTAAACAGTTATTTGGTGGAGTTTTTTAATTTGTCTGTTCAGATTCGGGTCTAATTCTGTCATTCCTAATTACTAATAGCTACTCAGAAGTTGGTGTATCGGCAATCGCCATAGTCCGCTCTTTACTTTTGTTCATTCTCCACCAAGATAACAGAGTGCTAGCAATACAAATACTAGAATATGCCCCCAAAATAAAGCCAATAATTAAAGCTAAAGCGAAGAATTTTAGGGTTTGTCCGCCAAAGAAGAAAATACCAATTAAAGGTAACAAAGTAGTTAAAGTAGTATTGATCGATCGAGTTAAACTTTGATTTACTGCCTCATCTACTATTTCGTCAATTGAACGATTAGGATCTAGTTTAATTGTTTCACGGATGCGATCGTAAATTACTACTGTATCGTTAACCGAAAAACCAATAATAGTGAGTAAAGATACTAAAAATAAACTATCTACTTCTACTTGAGCCGTTAAACCCAAGATAGCAAAGACTCCTGCTGTAATAAATACATCATGAAACAATGCCAAGATAGCGAATAAGGCATAGTCAAACTGAAAGCGAACACTTAGATAAACAATGATGCCAAAAAAGGAGATAATTAAAGCTAGCAAACCAGAAGCAAATAATTCTTGCCCAATAGTGGGGCCAACTGAATCAATTTGAATTGTTTTAGGGTCAAATTGACCAATTTTTTCACTTAAAGCCGTTTGCAGTTTAGTCCGTTCCTCAACATTCAAATTTTGGGTACGTACTGCCAGAATTTGTTTGTTCTCTCCTAGTAATTGAATGGTACTGTTGCCTAAATTCTCTGTCTCTAGAACTTGTCTTACTTCAGCAACATCAATAGGTTTTGTACAGTTTCCTTCCACAGAACAATCTTTTTCGATCTGTAAACGAGTACCACCAACAAAATCTAATCCCGGACGTAGAGGTGCATTAAAATTAGCAAAAGAAAATGCCATCGCAGCAATACTAATCGCGATCGCTATTAAAGAAATTGTCCACCACCAACTACGTGTTTTACTGACACTAAATTGAATCATTGTTGTTTTTTCAATTGTGAATATATTTTGATTTATTAAGATTTAACAGATGTTGATAAGTTAGGACAAAATAATTCTGGTTTTTGTCTGATTTTTGGTGAACCTAAGACTGTCAATAACATGAGAGTACGACTGCAAGTTACAGCAGTAAACATACTTACTACTACCCCAATGGCTAAAGTTAAGGCAAATCCTCTCACCAATCCCGAACCTTTCCACAGTAAAGCACCACAAGCGATGAGAGTAGTAACATTACTATCCAAAATACTAGAGAAAGCTCGATAAAAACCCGATTCTACAGAACGATACAAAGTTTTACCTGCTCTCAATTCTTCTCTTGTCCGCTCAAAAATCAGTACATTAGCATCTACTGCCATACCTATACTTAAGATAAAACCAGCAATTCCTGGCAGAGTAAGAGTAACCCCAACCAAAGAGTAACAAGCTAAAGTAAGTAAAGTGTACACAGCTAGGGCAGCATCAGCAATTATGCCAGGTAAACGGTAATAAACTGCCATAAATATCAGCACTAATACCAAACCAGCTATGCCGGCATAGATACTCCGCCGAATACTATCTTGTCCTAAAGTTGCACCAACAGTGCGATTTTCCACTACTTCTACGGGAAAAGGTAAAGAACCACCTTTAATTTGAATAGCTAAGTCTCTAGCACTTTCTATATTGAAATTACCCGTAATTACTGCTCTACCGCCAGCAATACCCGTATCGGCAAATTCCGCTCCTACCACAGGGGCACTAATAAGTTGATTGTCTAGAAATATACCCAGACTCCGGCCAGTACCTGCGAGATTTTTGGTTAATTCGGCAAACTTTTTCCCGCCTTCATCATCAAAACGAATAGCTACTTCCCAGAGATTACCTGCTTGAGTTGGTTGGGGGAGAGCATCTTTAAGATTTTTTCCAGTTAAACCAACTGACTTAAACAAATCGAGGATCGCTTGTTCTGAGGCTTGCAAAGATTCTTGTAACTTAGCAATTTCTTCCGTATTTTTATTGGCTTCGTTATTTGCTTGCAATAAAGCTAATTGTAATGCTAGCTGCTGTCTAACTTGCGATTCTGCTGCTAAATCTCCTTCAGTACCCTGTTTTTGTTCGCGGAATTCTAATTTAGCTGTTCCTTTTAATCTTCTTTCTGCTGTTTGTGGGTCACTTTCTCCTGGTAGTTGCACCAGTATTTTATCTTCACCCACTGTTTGTACTGTTGTTTCTGAGACACCAAACTCATTAATACGATTAGCGATTACTTCTTTAACTGCTTGCAGGTCGTCTGGTGTTATTTGCTGAACCTCTTCTGTAGGTTTAACCTGAATAGTTAATTGCGCTCCGCCTCTGAGGTCTAGACCTAACTCTAGAGGAAGACTGACTAGGGTAGCGATCGCTGCTGCTACTAATACTAATATTAGGACAATATATGCGCGTTGTTTTTGCATTTACTCCCACCTGGTGCAACAAATGCTATGATAATCCCTTTTGGTCACTTCGATCTTTAAGTAAGCCAAACAAACTCCGAACTCCTGTACGGGCGAATGGCCCTTTGGGTTCAGCACTTTGCTTATGTCGGGGAACCCTTTCAGCATTTGCTCATGGGGGAGACCCCCTTTGGCGGCAATGCTTCACCCCCGCAAGTGCTTCACCATTCGCCCCTACTGATTCCACAAGGCAATTCCCCCCAATAAACCAGCCACATTGGGAACGATTTTGGCATTATCGGGTAATTTAAACTCAATATTTTTGGCTTCTCCACCGCCTATATAAAGAGTATCGTAGTTAAACAAATGTTCTAGATTGGCGATCGCTTTTTCTAAACGATTATTCCATTTCTTTTTTCCTTCTTTCTCTAAAGCAGCCCTACCCAATTGTTCTTCGTAGGTTTCTCCTTTACGAAAGGGGTGGTGTCCCATTTCTAGATTGGGGACTAATTTGCCGTTGATAAACAAAGCAGAACCAAATCCAGTCCCCAAAGTAATTACTAATTCTACTCCTCGACCTTCGATCGCGCCAAATCCTTGTATATCTGCATCATTAGCTACTTGAACTGGCTTGCCCAAGCGTTGAGAAAGAGTCTTAGCTAAATCAAAGCCAATCCAATCTCGATCTAGGTTGACTGCGGTTTTAGTGATGCCTTGCTGGACTACCCCAGGAAATCCTACGGCTACTCTTTGGTAATCTGGTTGTTTTTCTGCTAAATTTACAATTGCTTCAATAATTGCTTCTGGTTTTGGCGGTTGAGGGGTTTTGAGGCGACTTCGTTCGGTTAAAGGATTTCCTCGAGCATCCAAAATCATTATTTTAACTCCGCTACCACCAATATCTACAGCTAAAGTTTGAATTAATTGATTTTCTTTGTTCATTCTATATTTTATTTATCAAATATTTACAAATTTTTGAATTCAACTAGGCAAAATTTAGGTTATAAAGTTCTTATTAAGAAATGAAAAATATCCGTAATTTACGGTAACACAAATCTATTTTAGAGGGAGATAATATGATTCAATAACGACAGTTGATAATCTTTACATAACTGAACTTTTTTTGTAAAACAATTCAAAAGTATCTTTACTTAGTCGATTATTTGCATTAGCTTTAATAATGGAACTTTATTAGTTATTTTTACTAATAGTAGATCTACTAGATTGTTATTTTTTGTTAACGGTATTTTTCCGAGATTGACCCAGATTAGTTCCTCACACACACAAAGTAGAGTACAATAATGTGTAAGAATATTTTCCGACAAAAATTATTTGCCGTAATCTACCCTTTTTTTTTATTAAGTTTAGGATTAGTGCCAGAAATGCTCGCGCCTAAACCTAGTTTGAGTGCTGATAATATTCGCTTTATTTATGGCCCTTTTAATTGTTCTCTGTCTGTTGAATCTTTAGAAACTTATGCCAAAACAGGCGAAATTACTCCCGAATTCCGTTTCTATACTAAATTTCTCGATAAAAAAACATTAGCTCAATTACGTCATTGGTTACAAAAACGCTTTGATAGTAACCATGTCGAGCTTCATCGTTATACCCGTACTCCTGAAGGGGAAGAATTATTACAAGAATTAGGAACAGTCTTAAAAACTCACTCGGAACGCAATGGTTTTTATGCCCTTCGTGCTGCTTTAGTTCAAGCTTCAGCTAATCAGACAGGATGGACGATTATCGATGTGATTCATAAATTCCCGACTGATAATGTGCAAATTAATACAGGGGATTTATTTAAAATACAAAAATTCTGGCAAGAACAAGAACCAGTAGTTATTAATCAATAGTTATTACTGAAAAACCCGATCGTTTTTCCACAGCCAGTTCTCGACCGCCAGTTCGGTTATTTATAGCAAAACTAATTAGCTGCTAATTTTTCTTTTACTTGTACCATTCTGGTTTCGGCTGTTGACATCACTTCGTCGAATTTTTCTACTATTTCTCCTGGATATTCTTCGAGAATTTTGGTAGAGAGGGATAGGCGGTTTTTGTATTCGTCAATATCAAGGATAACTACTTGAATTTCTTGTCCGACTTTAAACAAGTTGTTTAAAGAATCGATATGAGTGCCACTTACTTCTTTGATATGCAGTAGACCAGTAGCACCATTAAGATCGACAAAAACACCGTAGGGCTTCATACTGACTATTTTCCCTGACATGAGTGTGCCTTGTTCCAGTTTAGCGATCGCGGTAGCTCGCATGGCATCTCGTTGAGAGAGGACTAATTTTCTGGCTTCGGGATTAACTTCTAAAAAAGTAGCAGTTAAAAGTTGCCCGACTAAAGATTCTAGTCCATCTCTTTGTTGTAAGTGCGATCGCGGAATAAATCCCCTTAATCCTTCTACTGCTCCCGTTACTCCTCCTTTGTTAACTCCCGTTACCCGCATTTGGACTGATTTACCACTATCAGCAATTTCTGCTACCTTATCCCAGGCTTGTTTAACTTCTAGTTGACGACGAGAAAGAGTAACTTGTCCATCTGCATTTTGTTCGCGAATAATCAAAAATTCAAATTCTTCATCGAGAGGCAAAACTTCAGCTAAGTTGTCTACTTCTTCTAGGGCAGCTTCTCTGGTAGGTACAAAACCAGGAGATTTACCCCCAATATCGACATAAGCTCCTTCAGACTCATGCTGAATTACCGTGCCTCGGATAATTTGCCCTTTAGCAAACTCATAATCATATTCATCTAGGGCTTGAGCAAAATCTTCCATGGAGAAAGATTGAGAAGAGGTAGAATTAGGATTCATAAAATTGATAAGTAAAAAGCGAAAAAGTTATTTGACTAGAGAATTTAGTTATAAACATAATGACTAGGGCAGGAAATGCTCACCTTACAGATTATTTGGGGAGATTTCTTGATTCTCAAATTATGGCAATTTTTGACTAAACAAGTCTAACACTTTTGTCCAAGCATCTTGGGCTGCTTGAGGATTATAACTGTCTCTTCGATCGCACATAAAACCGTGAGTTGCTCCTTCGTAGCGAAAAATTTGATAGAGAATATTTTGTTTTTTTAGTTCGGTTTCAATTTCGTCTACTTGTTCGTTGGGAATAAGGGGATCTTCCGTACCAAAGAAACCATAGAGAGTCCCTGTAATATCTTTAGTACGAGCGATCGTTGGTTCACCACCACCAGGACAAGAATTAACAATACCCGCACCATAAAAAGAAGCCGTGGCATTGATATCTTCAAGGGTAGCAACTAGATAAACAACATGACCGCCAAAACAAAAACCGATAGTGCCTACTCCTCCTTGTTTGACTTGAGGTAAGTTATAAAGATATTTAATGGTAGCCTGGATATCACTAATTAACTCTTCCGCTTTGGTTTGATTTTTGTATTTTCTGCCAATTTCTAAATCTTTTTCTGTATAACCAGTTTCAAACTTCGGTGCTTGACGTTGATAAATAGCTGGCGCGATCGCCACGTATCCTTCTTTGGCTAATCTTTCGGTAATATCTCTAATATGGGAATTTACACCAAAAATTTCTTGAACGACTATTACACCAGGGAACTTATCTGGCGAGTCTGGCATAGCTAAATAAGCATCTATACTCAAGTCTCCGTTTTGAACTCGAACCTTTTCCGTAGAAATTGCTAGTTTTGCCATGGTCGGTAAATAAAATGTTTTTTAGCCACTGTGTAAATTGTAAAGCGACTGGGAAAAATTAAACCTGGAAAAGATTGTTGAGAATTGAATTGGGTTTTTTAATACCGGATACGTGGGTCGATATAGGCATTAATCAAATCGATGAGGATACTCGCGATCGTTACAATTATGCCAAAAAAGACCATGATTCCCTGTACCGTTGGGTAATCTCGCAGAGAAATAGCTTCATACAAACGATTACCCAATCCAGGCCAAGAAAAAGTTACTTCTGTCAATACTGCACCGCCTAGCAAGGCAGCAAAAGTCAATCCCAAAACAGTAATTACTGGTATTAGAGCATTTTTGAGGGCATGAGAGAAAATAATCGTTTTTTCAGGAATTCCCCTCGCTCTAGCTGCTTCTACATAATCTGCTTGTAAAGTTTGCTTTAAATTTACCCTAACAATTCGCTCAAAAATACCACTCAAAAGAATACCCAAAGTAATACTAGGTAGAGCCAGATAATACAAAGCTGTAAAAAATAAACTTAAATTACCCGTTAGTAGACTATCAAGAGTGTATAAGCCCGTCAAACTAGGAGGTGGAGAAGAACTAATCGGAAAACGAGTACCTAAGGGAAACCAACCTAACTGCACCGAAAAAATTAATTGCAAAACCATACCTACCCAAAATAGGGGTAGGGAATAAGTAATAATGCCAAATAATCTTCCTCCTACATCAAACCAAGTGCCAGGTGAAGAAGCAGAAAGCATACCGATGCTGACACCAATAATTACTGCCACTGCCATACTAAAGAAAGACAATTCTACCGTGGCAGGGAAATACTGCTGAACTACATCCCACACTGGTAAACCACGACTGGTAAGAGAGCTACCCAAATCGAAGTGTAGTAAATCTCCTAGATAATGCAAATACTGTAACCAAAGAGAATCGTTCAAACCCAACTGTTCTCTGAGTGCTGCTTTGGCAGCTTCAGGAGCGCGAGTTCCTAAAATAGCATCGGCGGGGTCTCCCGGCGTAGCTCTTAATAGTAAAAATACTACTGTCGTGATTGTCCACAACATTAAAGGGGCTAATAACAAACGAACAAAAATATAATACTGTAAGGCTTTAGAACGAGACATTTCAGTTATTAGTTATCTAATTACTCGTACTTTATACCCTAAGGCTGACTATTCCCTAATCATTATTGTTATCCAAAGGTTCTTTGCCAATGCCTAGTTCTTTTTTGCTCCGTTTGATTTTTTTCCATAAAGATTTAATCTGCTTATAAGCATCTTCAGGGGGTATTTTACCACCTGTCTCTAAATTGCAAATATAGCTTACTTTTTGGGCAAATTCTTGTAAATTAGCATTAAAGACGAGATTTTCTGGTTTTACTTCACCCCGATAAGAATTATGAGGATACAGAAAATTATATTTATCTTGGTTAGATTCCATTTTTACTTCCTAGTTTAAAAATTACTGCATAAAGCTTTTTTACCTATGGCTAGACAATAACAATCATTTAGGGTCAATAAAATGTCCTTATTCTAATGCTTATACATACTTTTTCACTTAGAGTATTTACTGACTCTTCATTACAAGCTTCCTAAAATTCAAGCCCCATCTCTCAGGGATGAATTGTTTTGGAAGAAGTTTAGGCCTACTTCTAGATTAATAATAAATGCCAAATGATGTGACGGACAATCAAGTTATTCAGCATGGCTGAATAATTGTATGATTTTGATTGAGTTACACATAACTTAACAATTGACGCTGTGAGAGATGGAGATTTCTCTCCTCTTCCCCAGATTTTTATTCTCACCTAATCATGCTAAATACCGAAAAACTTTACGAAGGAAAAGCTAAAATTCTTTATACAACAAATAATCCAGAAGTTTTACTTACTTGTTACAAAGATGATGCTACTGCTTTCAATGCTCAGAAACGAGGACAGATACAAGGGAAAGGAGAAATAAACTGTACTGTCTCGGCAGCATTATTTAAATGGCTGGAATCTTTGGGAATCCCGACTCATTATATAGACTGTCCTACTCCCAATCAAATGCGAGTAAAAGCAGTTAAGATTATCCCCATCGAGGTAGTAGTTAGAAATATAGCAGCAGGAAGTTTGTGTCGCCAAACTGGTTTACCAGAAGGAAAAGTATTACCCTCCCCTTTAGTAGAATATTATCTCAAAAATGATGACTTGGGAGACCCTCTCTTAACACTCGATCGCCTTTTTTTACTAGATATCATCAGCCAAGCACAGTTGGTAGCAATTAAAGAGATGGCCCTAAAAATCAATCGGCACCTCCAAGACTTTTTTGCTAGTTGTCAGATTACTTTAGTCGATTTCAAATTAGAATTCGGGCTAGACTCTCAACAGCAAATTTTATTGGCCGATGAAATTAGCCCCGATACTTGCCGTTTGTGGGATCGAACCGAAACAGACCCCCAAGCCAGAGTAATGGATAAAGACCGTTTCCGTAAAGATTTAGGAGAAGTAGAATCAGCCTATCAAAAAGTTCAAGCTAGAGTTTTAGCGCAAATAGAACAATGGCAAAAATCGGGTTAGAGAAA
The DNA here is from genome assembly GCA_030065635.1 of Xenococcaceae cyanobacterium MO_188.B32. GTDB lineage: Bacteria > Cyanobacteriota > Cyanobacteriia > Cyanobacteriales > Xenococcaceae > JASJDJ01. The sequence continues at coordinate 31,739 of JASJDJ010000045.1, read as the reverse complement.
AATGATTAATCTTTAGTCAAAAAGGTCCAGACAGCCTAGAGGGAACATCTACTAGAAAAAATGGTCAGTATTTCCTGGTTTCTACCTTTGGAGTAGTTCTAGAGTTAAAATCGATCGCGAGAAAACTGTTATTTCATTATTGGGTGTGTGGAAGTGTTAGAGAAACGAAAAAAACTTAGTCTATCTCCTGTCTTACTGAGTCTTCTGATAACTGTACCTATTATAGGAATGCCACTTTTAGCTCGAGCCCAGAGTGTTAACTTACCTCCCGATGCTACGGGTTCTAAAGTGCTAAAGCGGATTCCTCATTTAAACAAACAGCCAAAATTAAAGCAGTCAAAGCCAGAAAAATCAAACTTCTCCCTAGAAACAATTGTGAGTGAGAAAAACCTAACGGCTCAAGCTGAATTACCAGAAAATTCCCTTCCCGAACCTCCTGAAGAACCATCCGAAGACGATCGAGAACCTGAAAATCCACAACCCACCCCATCCGAACCACCCACATCAGAAGAACCTCGCGTATTAGTAGCAGAAGTAGATGTAGTAGGTGCCAATGAAGAAATAACCAATATTGTCTACAATGCGCTCGAGACTGAACCAGGCAGAACTACTACTCGTTCTCAACTACAAGAAGACGTTAATGCTGTCTACGCTACGGGATTTTTTCAAGACGTTCAGGTTACACCAGCAGATACACCTTTAGGGGTGCGGATTACTTTTTTAGTTCAACCCAATCCCATTCTGAACCAAGTAACTTTAGAAACAGTACCTGCCGATGCCGAAACTAGAGTTTTACCACCAGAAGTAGTAGAAGAAACTTTTAGCGATAGCTATGGACAAATTCTCAATCTACGAGAGTTACAAGATGGGATCAAACAACTAAATCAATGGTACTCTGACAATGGTTATGAACTGGCACAAGTTGTCGGTTCTCCTAAAGTATCTCCTAATGGGACTGTGACTCTAGTGGTAGCAGAAGGAGTGATTGAAGATATCAATGTTAGGTTTTTTGATGAAGAAAACGAACCTAAAGAAGGAAAAACCCGCGATTTTATCGTCACACGAGAAATAGAGTTAGAACCAGGAGATGTTTTTAAACGAGATACGGCACAGAGAGATTTACAGCGAGTTTTTGGTTTGGGTATTTTTGAAGATGCTCGCTTTTCTTTTAGTCCAGGCACCGATCCTAGTAAGGTAATAGTCAACGTAGATTTAGTAGAAGGTAGTACTGGTTCGATCGCTGCGGGGGCTGGTATCAGTTCTTCTAGTGGCTTGTTTGGGACGATTAGTTATCAACAACAGAATTTGGGGGGAAATAACCAAACTCTAGGAGCAGAATTTCAAGTAGGGGAAAGAGAATTATTATTCGATATCAGCTTTAGCGATCCTTGGATTGCTGGCGATCCCTATCGTACTTCTTATACTGTTAATGCTTTTCGTCGTCGTTCTATCTCTTTAGTCTTTGATGGGGATGATATCGATATTGAAACAGAAGATGGAGAAGATAGTCCTCGTGTAGTCAGGACAGGAGGAGGAATCAACTTTTCTCGCCCCATAGCAGATGACCCCTTTTCTAGACGAAAGTGGACTTTATCAACAGGATTTCAGTATCAACATGTTGTCATTAAGAATAGTGATGGAGATGTCTCTCCTATTTCCACCGATGGAGAAAATCTTGCCTTTAGCGATAGTGGAGAAGATGACCTGTTTATCTTCCGTTTTGGGGCAACCCGCGATCGACGCAATAGCCCTCTACAACCAACTCAAGGCTCTTTATTGAGATTGGGGGTAGACCAAACTGTTCCTATCGGTTCGGGTAGTATTCTTTTCAATCGCCTACGAGGTAGTTATAGCTACTACATTCCTGCTAGTTTTATCAACTTTAGCGATGGTCCTCAAGCACTAGCGTTTAATGTTCAGGCAGGTACGGTTATTGGAGATTTACCCCCCTACGAAGCCTTTGTTTTGGGTGGTAGTAACTCAGTCCGCGGTTATCCTGAAGGAGAAGTTGGTAGTGGACGGAGTTTTTTGCAAGCTACGGCAGAATATCGCTTTCCTATTTTTTCTGTAGTTGGGGGCGCACTATTCTTTGACTATGGTACTACCCTGGGTTCTGATGATAATGTGCCAGGAAATCCTTCAATAGTGAGAGAATTACCAGGAAACGGCTTTGGCTACGGTGCTGGGGTTAGAGTTCAGTCTCCTCTCGGTCCTATTCGAGTAGATTATGCCATTAATGATGAGGGAGATAGTCGCATTCATTTTGGTATTGGAGAAAGGTTTTAAATTTGTCGATTGTTAATTTTTGATGAACAATACTATAAACAAAGCTTTTGAATTGTCGGGGATTGGTTTACATTCTGGTGTGACTACTACAGTTAGAGTGCTACCAGCCCGACCAAATCAAGGTAGATATTTTGTGCGGGTAGATTTGCCAGATAAACCTGTAATTCCCGCTTCCGTTGCCGCAGTAAATCAAACAACTCTATCTACCGAGTTGGCACGAGGAGAAGCTAAAGTAAGAACCGTAGAACATTTACTCGCTGCTTTAGCTGCTAGTGGTATCGATAATGCCCGTATCGAAATTGATGGTGCAGAAGTACCACTTTTAGACGGCTCCGCTAAAATGTGGATAGACGCGATCGCTTCTGCCCCTCCGCCCCCCTGCCCTTCCGCCCCTCCGCCCCTCCGCCCCCCTGCCCCTATCTGGATAAGACACGAAGATGCCTTTGTCGCTGCCCTACCTGCTTCAGAAACTCGTTTTACTTATGGTATTGACTTTCCTTACGAAGCTATAGGCAATCAATGGCATAGTTGGAGTATGGCAGAAGGAAATTTTGCCGAAGAGATCGCCCCTGCCCGTACTTTTGGTTTTGCCGAACAGATAGAACAGTTACAGAAAGCAGGTTTAATCAAAGGCGGTAGCTTAGATAATGCTTTAATTTGTAGTCAAGACGGTTGGTTAAATCCACCCTTGAGATTTACTAACGAACCAGCCCGTCATAAACTATTAGATTTAGTAGGGGATATTAGTTTACTGGGCAAATTACCGCAAGCTCATTTTGTAGCTTATAAAGCCAGCCATAAACTGCATATCCAACTGGCTCAACAATTAGCCAGGCTTACTCAAAATTAAATATAGGGGCAAAGCACTGTCTTGCCCCTACCGACATGAACCCTATTACCCAAAACCTAACATTTCAAAATGTCAATTGTTACTGATTCTACTGACACAACTAATAACGAAAACAAAGAACAAGCTTCTATCAAACAAGTTTTGACCATCCAAGAAATTCATCAACTATTGCCTCACCGCTATCCTTTCGCTTTAGTAGATAGAATTTTAGAATTAGTCCCAGGAGAAAAAGCCGTAGGACTCAAAAATGTTACTTTTAACGAACCCTATTTTCCAGGACATATTCCTAACCGTCCTCTAATGCCCGGAGTCTTGATGGTAGAAGCGATGGCACAAGTTGGCGGTGTGATTTTAATGCAAATACCCGGAATGAAAGGTAAATTTTTTGCTTTTGCAGGGATTGATAAAGTTCGCTTTCGTCGTCCTGTAGTTCCTGGCGATCAGTTAATTATGACTGTCGAACTTTTATCTTTAAAACGCAATCGTATCGCTAAAATGCGAGGGCTAGGAGAAGTCGATGGTCAAATAGCCGTACAGGGAGAAATGATGTTTTCCTTGCTTGATTAGCATAGTCTCCTGTAAGCTGTAAGCTGTAATTTTTCTTCATAAACTAGTTATGAGTTGGTAGTAATTAGTTATTAGTTCCTAGGAGTATGGAGTTTGAAAATCTATCTAATTAAATACACCACAAGATGGTGGAGTCCTAAACTGAATTAGGTTTTTAGGAGAAAATCTAAAACTAAAAACTAAAAACTTTATTAAAACCGCAGCCTCTTGGAGATATCCTTTTGAGTGTTTTAATTCATCCTACTGCTGTCATTCACCCAGATGCCGAACTCCATCCTACAGTTCGAGTAGACCCCTATGCCGTTATTGGAGCAGGAGTAAAAATAGGGGCACATACTACTATTGGTTCTCATGTTGTTATCGAAGGAATAACAGAAATTGGGGAAAATAACTCTATTTTCCCTGGGGCAGCTATTGGCTTAGCACCTCAAGACCTGAAGTATAAAGGAGCAGCTAGTAAGGTCAAAATTGGCGATCGCAACCGCTTAAGAGAATACGTGACTATTAATCGCTCGACAGGAGAAGGGGAAGCAACAGTTATCGGCAACGATAATTTGTTGATGGCATATGTCCATGTTGCTCATAACTGTGTAATCGAAGACGAAGTAATCATTGCTAATAATGTGGCTATGGCAGGTCATGTCCACATAGAATCCATGGCGGTAATTAGTGGTGTTCTTGGTATTCACCAATTCGTCCATATTGGACGTATGGCAATGGTGGGAGGAATGAGTCGGATCAATAGAGATGTACCACCTTATATGTTAGTAGAAGGAAATCCTGCTAAAGTGCGATCGCTCAATTTAATTGGACTGAAAAGAAGAGGTTTTACACCCGCAGATTTTAAACAACTAAAAAAAGCGTTTCGTCTCATGTATAACGACTACATTCCTCTTACTGAAGCGATCGAACAACTGGAAGTATTGTCTGATAACGAACACATAAGACACTTACATAATTTCCTTAAACTATCTATCCTAGAAGGTAGACGAGGATTAATTCCTGGTAAATAGGTTAGGAATTATGCAATAGGTTTATTCTTATTCCTGTAACTCAATAAAGCTTAAGTTTCGCAATGTTCCGAGCACTTGGTAGGGTTGTTTGACCTGAGCCAAATTAGCTGTAGCAACCCAGGCATAACTCGGTACTGGGACTGTCACTAAAGTGAATTCTTCTAGCTTTAGTTTGACAAAGTGAGGAGTGTAAAATCGCAACAAGGTATCCATTTTTCCTGGAAGGGAAACCAAATAGACGGTTTGAGTTTGTAATACTTTCTGGATTTCAGGTCGGGATATAAATAATTTGACATCTGGGTTAGCATTACCGATTAAGCCTTGCGTTGATAAAAGGAGCGTGAGCCAACAGCCTAACAATAATCCTATAATCCATCTTGATAAGTTGAGATTTAGAGATTTAACAACTATTTTTGGACTCGATCGCAACCCATCCCATCCTCCTATCAGCCAAGGCAATCCTAGAGAAATTGCCATAATACCATACAGCTTACTAGAAGTATCTTCTCCCCAAGGAGATAGGTTAAATAATATTACTAAAGCTGCTAGCAACAGTAGAATCCCTAGCCCTATCATAACAATGTGAATAGTTCTAATCATGTGTCGATCGACCAAACGAGTAGAAGCTTGACTGATATAATCTAAAGCTACCCCTGCCAGAAGTGCCAAGTAGGGATAAATAATAAGAGAGTAATGGGGAATACGAGTAGAAAACAGACTAATTACTATAAGCAAGATTGCGGGAACACCGAGCAAAACTAAACGGTGAGAAGCTGTTTTGTATTTCCGCCAAACTAACCAAGCTCCCTGTAAGCTAAATAGCGACCAGGGAAACATATTAAGTAGTATATTCCAGAAATAAAAAGTAATACCATTACTGTGTCTTTCTTCCGAGCCAAGTTGCAGGACAAAATCTACCAAGCTCGTCCATGCTGCCAGACCAAAATGTTGTTTAACTATTAATAGCCAAATTACTATAGGAACTAACCCTAAAAAGATACCTCCATAGAAGCTTTTACTAAAAAGATGACGATGATGATGATTGCGTCCAATTAGATAGGGTGACAGGGCAAGCATGGGTAAAATCGCCATAAAGCTACGCACTAAAAAGGTAAGACTTAAACTCAGCCCTGCTGCAAATTGCCAATAACTCTTGTGTTTAGGGTAGTCTTCTGCCTGGAGTAAAGCAAAAAAAGAAAACAGACCAAGAGTAATAAAAGGTAAATCTGGCCCCCCTAGATGGCTGTATTGAAACCAAAGAAAGCTGCAACTTAAAATGATAGTAGCTAAAAATGCAGCTTGTTGAGTTAGCAGTTTTTGACCGAGAGAAAATAATAACAAAAGACTGGCAAGACTAAAGAGTTGACTGGGCAACCGAACTGCTGTCTCATTCACCCCAAATATTGCCATAGAAATCGCTGTAATCCAGTAATGTCCTGGAGTTTTATGATGGGGAGTTGCCCAGGGATGTAACCAGTTTCCCGTATCTAGCATTAGCCGAGCGCGAGTAGCATATAAGGCTTCATCGTGAGTGATTAAACTTTGCTCTCCATTGTGGAAAAAGAGAAGGGGAAGTAGACAAAATAAAAGCAAAATGTAGGGTCCGCTAGACTTAATTCTCATAATCAAAGGAATTCTGCTGAACAATTACCGTCTGACCCAGTACAAGTAATATCTTTCTGTATCAGTCCAAGAATTTTCAAATCGAGCAATTTCTTCAATTTTTAAATTGTTATTTTCTGCCTTTAGCTTTCTATGCAAAATAAGTAATATACGCTCTCTATCTGACAAGAGTTCTGATTCGATGTGAGCTAAAATTTCTGAGTGTTCTAATTCCTGTCTTTCTGCTCGAAATAAAGTGAAACTAGCCATGCGTTTTAACTCTGGATAATAAAGCTTTCGTTGCAAATAAGCTGATATAGGTGCCATATTGGCGTCTCGACTAGCTACAATAAATTCTCGCTCTAAGTTATTTTCCTTGATGTAGTGAGATGTATCTCGACCAGCAGAAAAAGGAATAATTAAATCTCTGGGATAAGCATAAAGAATTCCTGCTAGAAACTGCACCCACAGAATAATCATTAAGGCTATATTCCGACTTTTATAAATCTGCTGCCATTTTTGTTTAGGGATTCTTGTTATACCAACAAAAATTTGTCGAGTAGGAAACTGGTTAGCTAACCAGATAGAAGCAATCAGGATTAGGAAAAACTGACCGTAATGGCGTTGTCCGAGCCCCAAAAATCGAAAATAAGTAAAGGCAAGAATTTCCATCGTCCCCAATACATAGAACAAAAGAGCAAACGGCTTTTTCAAGAAGCTGGCTGAGTTGAGCAGAAAAACTAAAATAGCAATTACCGCACATACGGATAAGTCTAGCCATCGCGCCCCATGGGGAACAATTAGGATATAGCCTGCAAACAGGCGACCGATACTCCGAAGGAGTCTAAGTAGATCGAAATCGAAGAGCCAGGCATCAACGCCCCCGTGGTTTGTACTGTCTGGTGGTGGTGAAATGATGTAAATCGAGAGCAGAAATCCCCCTATCAAAATTGCTAAACTAATCGCTAGATCGTAGTTTTTGGCATTTTTCAGGTAATGAACTCTAAATTCTCGAGCGAAAATAAATTCTGCTACTAACATTATTGCTAGGGCAAAAGAAATAAAGAGCGCATAGGCATTGCTATTTGCCATTAGGCTCATCAGAATAGCCAATAAAATATAAGAATGATACCTAGATTTAAAAAATGCACAAAAACCAAAAAGAAATAGCATTCCCAAGGAATAGTTGCGAGCGATCGAGAGATATTCGTAAAAAGGAAGATATCCAAAGGTAAATAATAATTTTTGGGTTTTACTAAACGGACTAAACCATAAAAAAATTGCTACGGCAGCAACTCCCACAACAAGGTGAAATAGTTGCATTACGATCGGGTCGTTAACTATATTTTTTAATAACGTTACCAATAAACCCCAGAGTAGAGGATGACCTTGATAATTTATATTGCTGATGACTTCTGATAAAGATTGACTATCTCTCACTATTAGCCAGGTATTAACTTCATCGCGCCACATAGCATGATTGAGAATGCCAATTAAACCCAAAACAGAAAAAGTTAACAAGATTAGCCAGGGTTTGGAAGCAAAAGAATTAAATATCCTTTTTGAGGTAGCAATCATAAATGTTGAAAGAGGACATAATTATTATGGGTAATTATATAGGTAGGGGCGTTTCGCGAAACGCCTCTACTAAGCTTAGACGCATTTACATTGCACTTTAAAATTCTCAAACCCCTTATGGAGAAGGAACAGAATAGGTAACTTTAGTGCGTCTAAGCTTAAGATTGATGGGTCTTGGGTGTTATCTAGATTGATATAAAACATAAAAAATAGAGAGAACATCTATATTTATGCTCTCCCTATTCTGAAATCTGACTAATCTAGAAAATTAAGTCGGTATTTTTACCAAAGACTTTCTACCAGCATTGGTTGTTCTATTGAATCAATTTTTACTGTTTGTTGTTCGTCAATATCCACCAAAACTCGATCGCCATCTTGAATTTGACCTGCAAGAATTGCTTCAGCTAAACTATCTTCCAGAAGTCTCACGATCGCTCTACGTAAGGGTCTAGCACCATAACTAGGATCGTAGCCTTCCCTCACAACTTTATCTTTAAAAGCTGGAGTAAATTCTAGAGTCATATCTCTTTGTTCTGCTATCCTAGCAGCAATTTCGTTCAAGAGAATATCGGCAATTTGTTGAATTTCTGGTTGAGTCAGTTGACGGAAGACAATAATTTCATCGAGTCGGTTGAGAAACTCAGGACGGAAGTATTGTTTTAATTCTTCATTGACTAAGTTACGGATGCGATTGTATTCTGCTTCTTCTCGATCGTCAGCGAAAGCAAAACCAAGTCCCGTACCGCCTTTTTCGATTACTTTAGAACCAATATTAGAGGTCATGATAATAATCGTATTTTTAAAGTCTACAGTACGACCTTGAGCATCGGTAAGACGACCATCATCCAACATCTGTAAGAGTAAGTTAAAGATATCGGGATGAGCTTTTTCAATTTCGTCAAAGAGAATGACACTGTAAGGCTGACGGCGCACGGCTTCAGTTAATTGTCCACCTTCATCATAACCAACAAATCCAGGAGGAGAACCAATTAACTTAGAAGCAGTATGAGATTCCATAAATTCAGACATATCGAGGCGAATCATGGCATCTTCCGAACCAAAGATTTGACTTGCTAAAACTTTGGTCAATTCGGTTTTCCCTACTCCAGTAGGGCCAGAGAAGATAAAGCTGGCAATAGGACGATTGGGATCGGCTAAACCAGACCTAGTCCGACGTAAAGCGCGAGCGACTGCTTTTACTGCTTCATTTTGTCCGATTACTCTTTCGTGAAGATTGGCTTCGAGATTGAGTAAAGTTTCCGATTCTGTTTTTTCGACTTTATCTACTGGTATATTTGTCCAAGCAGTAACAATTTGAGCAATTTCTTCTGCATCTACTACAGGAGTTAAAGCTTGGGGATCGATTAGAGGGACTTGAGTTGATTCTGTACCCTCGCCTATAATTACTTCTTCATTATCTATTTTCGTCTGAAGAGAATGTCTCAAACGAGTGCGCGAACCAGCCTCATCAATCAGATCGATCGCTTTGTCGGGTAAGAATCTATCATTAATATAGCGATCGCTCAATTTGGCTGCTGCTTCTAGGGCTTTGTCAGTAAATTTAACTTTATGGTAGTCTTCGTAGGTTTTGCGTAAGCCTCTAAGAATATTGATAGTATCTTCTACAGAGGGTTCACCTACCATTACTTTTTGGAAACGACGTTCTAAGGCTGCATCTTTTTCTATATACTGACGATATTCATCGAGAGTAGTACTACCAAGACATTGTAATTCTCCTCTAGCCAAAGCTGGTTTGAGCAGATTGGCTGCATCCATTGCTCCACCCATTGCTCCAGCACCGACCATATTATGAATTTCATCGATAAATAAAATAATATTACCTGCTTGCCGAACTTCATCGACGACCGCTTTGAGTCTTTCTTCAAATTCGCCTCTAAATTTAGTCCCTGCTAACAGTAAGCCCATATCGAGACTGATTACTTGTTTGTCTTGAAGTAATTCGGGTACTTCTCCTGCAACTATTCTTTGGGCTAAGCCTTCGGCGATGGCAGTTTTACCAACTCCAGGTTCGCCTACTAAAACGGGGTTGTTTTTAGTCCGACGACCCAAAATTTGAATAGTTCTTTCAACTTCGGTTTGTCTACCCACTACGGGATCGAGCTTTCCTTCTCTAGCAAGTTTGGTTAAATTGGTACTAAAGTCCTCTAAACTCGATTTTTGTGGCGATCGATCGCCAAAGCGGGACTGATTTGTTCGGGGAATAGCTGCTACGGTTTCTTTTTCACCGAGCTTTTTAATAATTTCGGTTCTCAGTTTTTCTAAATCGACACCCTGTCGAACTAAAATTTTGGCAGCTAAGGTGTCTACATTTTTAGCAATTGCGAGGATGATGTGTTCTGGGCTAATATTCTTATTACCGAGTTGATGAGCTTCTTGGAAAGCTTGCTCAAAAATATTTTTGACCTTAGGTGTAAAGGGAATATTAGCTGGACTAAATCCAGTACCACGACCGACAACTTGTTCTACCAACTGGCGTGTATTGCTAACTTTAACTTGCCAATCTGCAAGTATTTTGGTCGCTGCGGATGTGCCCTCCTCCATTACCCCTAATAAAACATGCTCACTGCCCACCAGATTATGACCCGTTCTTCTTGCTTCTTCTTGAGCGAGGACTATGCTTTTGATTGCTCGATCGTTAAAATATTCAAACATAAGTGAAACAATTTCCTATAATTAACACTTCTTTACCTGATAAATTTAATGTATCGTTTTTAGCTTAAGGGTTATAGTCGTGAAATCCGTAATGTTAGGGAAGACTATACTGCTATATGCATAAATAAAATTAGACTTTTAGAGGATTTTAATCCGAAATTAGTAATTTAGATAAAATATCGGTTTTAACAATGAGCCATGGAGCAAATCAAAATCTTAATTGTGGAAGATGAACCAGTATTGGCTCTCGATTTAGCTAAAAAATTAAGGAAACTAGGTTATGAAATTATAGACATAGTCTCTACTGGAGAATTAGCAGTTAATCTGGTTAAACAAACTCAACTAGATTTGATTTTTATGGATATTAAGCTCAAAGGAGCAATAGATGGGATCGAAACAGCTACTCAAATTTTACAGATCGAAGATATTCCCATCGTGTATCTTACTGGTTATGTAGATGAAGAAACAGTAGAAAGAGCAGAACATTCAGGCTGTTATGGTTATATGCTCAAGCCCTGTAAACCAATAGAACTATACGCCACTATTAAAATAGTTTTAAAAAAACATAAAGAACTTACTAAAGCTAAAATATCTCTCTTTAATAAATCTCAATCTATTTCTTTAAAACAATCTAACTACAATTTAATTACTCAGCTACCTAATCGATTATATTTACAAGAAAAATTTTCTCAGACTTTAGAACAACAAAATGCCGATATTAATTTGCAATACAATGAATTACACGATTTTAAAATTGCTACAATTATTTATCTTAATATAGACCGCTTCTATCGGATTAATAATAACTTAGGACACAAATATGGCAATTTATTATTACAGCAAATTGCTCAAAGATTACAAACTATTCTAAGTGACGAAGTTTTAATTGCTCATTTAAATGCAGATGAATTTGCTATAGTTTTTTTCGCTGTTGAAAATAGGCAACAAATATTGCAAAGTATTAACCGAGTTACCCAACAATTCGAGCGACCTTTTTTGCTCAATAAAAGAGAAATTTTTTTGACAACTAGTATTGGTATTGCCGTTTATCCTTGGGACAGCACGGAAATAGAGCAATTATTACAAAAAGCTTATCAAGCTATGAGCCAAGCTAAACAACAAGGAGGTAATCAATACAAATTTTATCAACCTACAGTAGAAAAAGAAGAATCAGATATTCTAACTTTAGAAACCGATCTTCGTTATGCTCTTGGAAGAAAAGAATTACAACTATATTATCAACCACAAATCTCTTTAAAAACTGGTAGTATAGTCGGTGTAGAAGCACTTATACGCTGGCATCATCCCCATAAAGGAATAATATCTCCCAGTATTTTTATTCCTTTGGCAGAACAAACTGGCTTAATTAATGCGCTCGGCGAATGGGTTTTATTGAAGGCTTGTCAACAGATGAAAACTTGGCAGCTAAAAAGTTTAGCTGTCGATCGTATTGCAGTTAATCTTTCGGGTCGCCAATTTAATCAGGTCGATCTAGGTAAAATTCTAATTAAAATTCTCAAGAGAACTCAATTAGATTCTCATTGTCTTGAATTAGAATTAACGGAAAGTACTTTAATTGCCGATCTTGACTTAACTATTCGTCAATTAAATACCCTTAAATCTTTAGGGATAAAGATTAGTGTAGATGATTTTGGTACGGGTTATTCGTCTTTTAGTTATCTACAAAATTTCCCTTTTGATATTCTCAAAATAGACCGCAGCTTTATTAAAAATATCGACCAAAATTGTAAAAACGCAGCTATTACTAAAGCTTTAATCCAAATGGCTCATCAGCTTAACTTAAAAGTAATTGCTGAAGGAGTAGAAACTAAAAAAGAACTGAGTTTCTTAAGAAAAAATAAATGTGATGAGGTTCAGGGCTATTTTTTTAGTCCTCCTTTATCAGTCTGCGAATTTGAACTGTTGCTACAAAAACATCAAGTAGCTAAAACAATACCAAATTAAATTAAATTTCTAACAGCTTAGCTACAAATTCGTACCTAAATTTTGACAAGTGCTTGAGGGTAGAGACGCTGTCTTAATTTCTATTTTGTTGTAACCTGTATTGGCTAATAGTTGGGCGATCGCGTTTTTGGCTTTTTCATTGGCTTTATCTAATATTCCTTCCTGACAAGCAGAGTTGACAATTTTGGCTAGAGTATGTTGTTGTGCTAATGTTTGTAAGTCAGGAGCAACATCAGGACCTAAGTTTAAAAATCCTCTATTATAGTCATAAACGCGAGACTGATGTACATCGATTTTACTATCCAGAATTTGTGGTGGCGGTAGATTAATTACTATTTTATTGTCACTAACTTCGATATCTTCGGTGGTAATTTGACTTAAATCTATTCCTGCTCTTACTTCTCCATGACCGATATAAAGTAGTTGGGTGGTAGCTACCACAAAATCTCCTAATTTTCTTTCGGCAGAAGTAGGTACAGTAGTTTCCATGGTGTATACTGTCGTAGTTAACTCTTCGACTCCTTTAATTTGCTTGACTACTAAAGTAGGAATATTTACTTGTGGCTTAACAGGCTGAGGCTGCAAAAAGTTCTCTACTTTTGTTAGTAGTCGATCGCTTGTTTGCCAAATACCTACGAACAACACCAGCACGATCAGGCTAATGCTTCCCGTTCCCCAAAAAATCAGGTGTTTTAGGATAAATAAAGGCTTGTTTGATGACTGCATTATCTGTATAAATTAAAAATAGAAAATTCTTAAAAATTAAATTAAAAAATATTCAATTAATTACCTATTTTTATCTTAGATAAAGATCGAACTAATCGCTCTTACTTTATTTAATTTATAAAAATCGGCATAGCTTGGGAATTAATTTTGGTAATTGCCTGCTTAAAGCTTCCCTATGACATTTTACCGAAGCGCGATCGCCATTAATTTCAACATAAAGATTTTACAACTCTCAAGTAATTAAGGGGATTTTTTTAGAGCGACACAAAAGCATATAATTTATATACATACAAGCGGATATAAATGTCACAAACTGAAAGACTAGTCCTCATGGCAGAGGATGAATTAACACAATATAGTACTGATGCCCGTAAAATTGAAAGACTAAGGCGCAAAATAGGGATATCTGTACCTCCAGCACAGCAGAAACAAGTAAAAGAAGAATTATTGGCAGAGATGCCCGATAATTTTCTCGGTAAACTTGTAGAAGAACAACGGCAGACAGTTGCTTTACCTTTTTGGGGTATTGCTGGATTGGGATTACTATTCGGGATTTCTTTACGACAACCAGTAGATTTTCTTGCTCCTGCGATCGCGTTTCCCATCGCTTTTAATCTTCAGAAATGGGGTTGGCGACTCCAAGCAAAACGTCTAGTTATTAACACTTTAGAAGAAATTGAAAACGGAGTAAAATCAGGCAATTCAGAGACGAATAAGTAGCCATAGTTGAACTAAGACTATTCGATGTAGATGAACGTAAATTAGTCAATAAAATCACTCAGAATATATTTGGCAAATTATTACAGCCCTACCTTCCCGCCCCCGCTCCCCCTGCTTCTCCAAACCAACAACTTTTCTTAACTGAACAGTATTGCTGCTTTATCTTGAATACCCATAATTAGATTTTCCTCTGTCAATTTACAAGATCATCTTAGATTGTTTGTTACTTATAAAAAATCTTACTTAAGTATTAAATATCAGTGCCATCAATATATTAATTTTGGATTCAGCGATCGCTTTTTTGCGCTCTAGTTAATTCGATTCGGGATGTCCGATACTACATCTAAACATATAAAATTGATTTGTCCGAGGCGATCTAGGTTATAGTAAAATTTTGCCCCTACAGCAATACCCACGAAAGTTAGGACATCTCAAGGCAAAGTAATAATTAGCAATTAGCCCTTCGGGTTCAGACGGTCGTCATAAACTTCCGAGGAGACCTCGGAAGACGCGACCTTCACTTTTCTCAAGTCGGGAAACCCTTTCGGCAGCGCTTATGGGGGAGACTACGCCAGTTCCTACAACGGAGGACACCTCCCTTCGGGTTCAGCAGTTGCTTCAAGTCGGGAAACCCGCCCAACGCACTGCTTCACCGCAACGGACTGGCTCCCCAAGACCGCGCTGCCTCACCAACGAAAGTGCTTCACCATTAGCGATTAGCAAACCCTATAATTCACGTCCTAATATGAATACGTACTGTTATAGAAATTCAAAGGATTTACGGTTTTTTTCTCGGAATCAAAATATAAGTGCGACATAGGGAATTATGTAAAGAGACGATGGATATCATCTTTTACTACTTTTTTTGACAACGAGAATTTAATTATGGCAATAAATAAATCCAACAATTTATTAAATATTTTTAATTTTGTTTTGACATCTTCTGTTTTTATAGTACTAGGAACAATTACCAGTACTAGCATTGCAGAAGCAATAGAATTTCAATTAATACACGATTCAGATATAGATAAACAAGCTCTATCTGGCTTCCAGGAGGCAGCAGCTATTTGGGAAAGTAAATTCACAGATCCTATTACTATTAATCTTAATATTGGTTTTAGATCTCTTTCTCCTAATGTCTTAGGTACAACTGGTTCTAGAAATAATGTCTATAGTTATTCTCAAGTAGAAAATGCTTTAAAAACGGATAAAACTTCTATAGATGATGCTATTGCTACAGCTAATTTACCGGGTTTTGGTAGCATTAGCACCGATAAAGGTCTTAGTAAATATTTTGATTTTGTCGGTACAGAAGAAGACGGTTCTTTGGAAATAACCGATATTACTAATGGTGGTGTTACGACTGATAATACAGTTTTGTTTGTCAATCGGGCTAATGCCAAAGCTATTGGTTTAATTAATAATAATGATGTGGGTGATGATGCTTCAATTACATTCAGCAGCAACTTTCCCTTTGACTTCGATCGCAATAATGGTATTGATAATGATAAGTTTGATTTTGTAGGTATAGCCCTTCACGAAATCGGTCATGCTATGGGATTTACTAGCGGGATAAATACAGTAGATCGTTCTTCCGATGTGGATCCTAACACTGGTAATACTCCCCCTCAAAATGGAACCGATCTAGATAATTCTACTGTTTTTAAACTAGTCGATCTATTCCGCTATTCTGATGTAAGTACAGCTATCGGGAATGATTTAGGTGCAAAAATTCTCGATCTATCAGTAGGTGACGATCCAATTGAATACAATGGAGTTATTTATAATGGCAACCCCTATTTATCTATTGATGGAGGTAATACTATACTCACTGATGGTACTCTACAAGCTCTTCTATCTACAGGAGTGTTTAATGGAGATGGAAGACAAGCCAGTCACTGGAAAAACGATCTGGGAATTGGCATATTTAACCCCACTATCAGCCCAGGCGAGTTGTTGTTGTTATCCAATTTGGATGTTCGTGCTTTAGATATAATTGGCTATAATGCCGTGACTGCCAGTGTCCCTTTTGAATTTTCTCCCGGTCTTGGTATTTTTATAGTTGGTGGACTATATTGTCTGGAGAAATTATTGGGCAATTAAATAATTGAGAATTTATAGAGTAATTAATGAAGCATAAAAATACTGCTCGTAGACTTATTGGCTTGACTGGAGGAATTAGTACGGGGAAAACCACGGTATCTAACTATTTAGCCGAAGCTTATCAATTACCTGTCTTAGATGCAGACATTTATGCAAGAGAAGCAGTTAAGCCAAATTCTCCAATTTTACAAGCTATTGTAGCCAGATATGGCGATCGCCTTATCCTCCCCGATGGTAATCTCAATCGTTCTGCTTTAGGGGAAATTATTTTTCAGGATGAGCGGGAAAAAAAGTGGTTAGAAAGTAAAATTCATCCCTACGTGCGCGATCGCTTTGTGGAACAACTGCAACAATTAGATAGTAAGATAGTAGTCTTGGCGATTCCGTTAATCTTTGAAGTGAAGATGACGGATTTCGTTACAGAAATTTGGGTCGTTTATTGTGATGAGCAGACACAGTTAGAACGTCTACAAAAGAGAGATAATCTTACCTTAGAACAAGCTCGAATTCGTATTGCCAATCAATTATCCTTAGCCGAAAAAGTCGCTCGAGCTGACGTAGTTTTAGATAATAACTCGGATCGGTCTAGTCTTTTTGCTCAGATCGAGCGGGCAATAAAGGGAAAAGTGGACAAAGATTAGACTTCTTGCCTATGTCTGAAAAATTCTGTTTGAGTGAAGTAGCAAGTAGCGAGTAAAAACTCCTGACTCCTGACTTCTATTTTCAAGACAATTCTATTAATAACTATTATAGAAGGGTACTTCTAAAAATCCTATACCAATGTTTAGAATTGATTAATTGCTCTTGTATGTTTTTATTTCTGAAGGGACAGAGGGTATGCAAAATTGATTGCACTTAAGTTATCTTGCGAGCGGGAAGAACCTCACTTTCAGTAAGGGGTCGCTCCGCGCACCTGCGGTGAGAGAGCGAGCGCGATAACTTATCGGTCTTAGCTTTACAATAGGGATTTAGTTTAAGTGGACTCGCCGAACCAAGAACCTCTTGATTCTTTGGAATCCCTCGGCTACGCCGATGGGAGGATGTCAATTAAGCGAACGGTGAGTCCTAAATTTGCCATTGCTGTTTGCTTTTAGTTTTCCTATTTTTTTCAGCACCAATCCCGATAATCCTCCACTAATGAGAGGAAACACTGGGTTAAACATATGGTTTAAGAGGGAATCTAACATAAACAAGAGTAGAGCTACTGCTAAAACAGCAGCAGGAGCTATTTTGGGCTCGAACCAGGTTTTCGCTGGATAACCTGATAAACAAAAGCCAATTACAGGTAACACGAGGGATGCGGTTAAACTGACTAAGCCAACAAGACCATTAATTCCAAAAGCAAGAATCCATAAACTATCTGTAATTGCTATGTCTTCAAAGACACCATGCCAGTTCTCTTCATAAACACGATTTCTTCCCCATCCTCCCCAACCAAATACCAATTTCTCTCTTGCGTGTTCTGCCAGAATATCCTCATTATGAAATCTAAACTCTAAAGACTGCGCTCGCTCTGGATCGATCGTATCAGCAGTAAAGGAAACAATACCCTCAGTATTAAAAGTTCCGGTAGCTGAAGCGTATAAATAGTAAGATATTCCTACAATTAGCAGTAACAAGGGTAGACTAGTACGTAGCCATTTGGCTGCAAACAAAATAACCAAACCATAAAGAAGATAGCCATAAGTTCCAGTGGATCTGCACCAGATAAAAGTTCCCATATAGACAATGACTAACCATTTAATGGGTATATTCCAGAGTCTCTGGATAGTCTTGGCTTTCCACAGCCAAACCCCAACTAATGTCACCATCATCATCCACATACCAACCATTAGACCATGTTGCATGAAAACCATTGGTCGATAGCCTCCTAAACGGTAAGCTTGAGAAATACCAGACGGGTGAGGATAGTAACCATAAAAGATGTTGTGAATTTGAGGACTCATACGACCTTCATAGATACAGAGGGGTACATAGATCAGTCCGCCTTTAAGCACGTTAATTGCCAATTCTCGGAGTCCTGCAAGATTATTTAAATAGAGTCTACCCAGGAAATAAGGCAATCCCCAGGTTACAGTTTGAGTGATTGCTTCATTGATCCCATCGTAAGCACCTAAGCCATTAGTGATAGAGGAAAAGACTGGACAAATACACCAAATTAGCATCGGTATGTCCAGCCATCCTGGTTTAAAATCCCTCAAACGTTGAGAATCGTAAAAGATAATGGCTAGTACAATACCATAGCAGGTAGCCACCATTCCCTTGTAGTCTGGGATTAAAGGCAATGCAAAACCTGCTCGTTCTGGCAAAAAGAGCAATCCCCCAATAAAGCTGACAATGACTGCCTTCCGAGGTGGAAAAATTGTAAATAGGTAGAAGACAATAGGCAACCAGGCGATCATTACTAATTGTGCTTGAAAACTCATTTGGCACTCCTATTTATCCAAAATTTTCAGGAAAAGTAAGCCCGAAACCGAAAAGATGTCGTCCAATACAAATTAGGGTAATTAAGCCAATGAGTAGCGCAGTTGCCTGGATATCCTGAGTAATCACAGTTAATTTCTCTCGCCAAAGACCATAACTAACTGCTGCATAAAAGGGAAAATCATTCAGAGCTACTACAATCACAGCCCCTGTCACCCCCAGGAGAGAAAATCCTATTGGCAATCCAATAACCATATAGCAAAACTTGAAAAAGTTACCGCAAGCTTCATAAAGAGGCTTACCAATGGCCAACAGGGAGGGAGACATGGTGATGGTCAGTAAATTTGGCCAAATGCCTAAAGCGAGGATGGGCAACATCCAAGCTGCATCTTGATATCTTTCATCATAGAGTCCCCAGATTAATACATCTCCAAAACTAACTAAAATTGCTAAAAGAGGAGTTGCTGCAATGAGAATTAGTCTACGTTTCTGTCTAATTTTCTTTCTCAGATTTGCTCTGGGGAGATCGGTCTGTCGTGAAATTACCGGAAAAATGACCTGATTGCCCATTCTATTCATTACCATCTTGGGTAGATCGGCAAAAATGAAAGCAATATTGTAAACACCTAAAAGCTGAAAAGAGAGCAATTTACCCAAAATCAGTCGGTCAGCTTGTGCTGCTAAAAAGGTCATAGAGGTTGAAGCAAATATCCATCTACCAAAAGAAAAAATATCCGCGATCGCCTTTTGTTCCCAGGCAAAGCGGTTATGAGTTCCTGGAACTAATCGATGACTAATTATCATTCTGAGCAATTCTGAGACAAGATTACCGACGATCAGAGCCCAGATAGTGCGATCGAACCATGCCCAGACGAGCATGACAGAAAGAGCAATAAATTGTATTCCTAACTCGAATACTGTCAGCTTACCCAAGCTAATTTTACGCTTGAGAGTGAATAGAGCAGTAGAGTTAAATCCATTGATGACAGTGGACAAACCCACAATAGGGATGAGCCAAAGTAACTGTGGTTCTTCATAAAATCGAGCTATGGGCAAGGCAATAAGTAGACAAATAAACCACAGCCCAAACCCCCTAATTATCTGGAGTGTCCAGGCAGTATTGAGAAAATCTGGGTCGTCTCCCCGTTTATGCTGAATGATACTCGGGCCGATACCAATGTCCGAAAATAGGGTTAAACCGAGAATAAACACATTGACTAACGCCATCAATCCAAACATTTCTGGAACAAGTAGGCGGGTTAGAATTAGGTTGGCACCCAATCGCAGACTCTGACTTAACCCATAGCCAGTAAAAGTCCAGACTGCTCCACGGATGGCAAGCTTCTTAAGTGATGACATGATTGCTTTTACGAGTAGGGCAAATTTTGACCGCGGAAGAATTAATAGACTTTTTCGATAAGTCCTAATCGATTTGACTCCTGACTCCTTATTTGTAACTCCTCACTTCTTAATGGTCGATCGCCAGAGTTAAATAGCATTGCTAATTTACGAGCTTCTTGAGTAGCATCATGCTGTTTGGCCACTCGCTCAATCCCTATTTTACCCATCTGTTCTAGTTCGGCTACTGGCGACTCTAAAGCCATTCGCATCGCTGTGGTTAAAGCCTCAACCGATCCTGGTGCCACAAGCCAGCCACAAACTCCAGGCTCTACTAACTCAGGAATTCCTGCTACGTAAGTGCTAATAACTGGACGACCGAGAGCTAGTACCTCCATAATAACTACTGGCAACCCTTCAGCAAAGCTAGGCAGTACCATTGCTCTGGAGGCGAAAATATGTTGCTGAACTTCAGAGTTACTCGCCCAGCCAGTAATCTCAATTTTGTCTTCTAGCCCTAACCGAGCGATCGAAATTTCAATCTGACTTCTTAGAGGTCCATCTCCTACTAAAACTAACTTAAAATCTAACCCCTGAGCAGCTAACTGCCCTGCTGCTTCTACTAAAAGTAACTGACCTTTCTGTTCGCAAAGCCGACCAACACAAACTAATTGTGGCTTATCTGGAATTGGCTGATAAACAGCATTCAAAAACGTTTTATCTAAACCACAATGAACCACATGGATTTTTGACCATTGGTCGCGATCGCACCACCGATAAAGCTGACTTTTGCCAAAAGAGCTAATTGCTACCACAAACGCCGATCGGTTGATTTTTTCTGGCAAAGCGAGCGATGTAGCCGAATCAAATTCTTTGGGACCATGAACTGTAAAGCTGTAAGAAGGACCACCCAAAACATGGCACAACATCGCTACTGCGGTAGGATTAATCCCAAAGTGAGCGTGAAGATGGGATATTTCTAAATCAGAGAACCACCCAAGTAAGACACAAGCTTCAGCTAAGTAAACTAAATTTCTGAGAATCCCTCTATCTGAACCCCAGCCAATTTTGAAAGTTAACCAGAGAGCTTGCATAAAACGAATGGGTTTAGTGAGAGCAACGCGAAGTAAGCTTAAAAATAAGCGGATTGCCCCAACGTCTAAAACAGTCCTTGTTTTTTCTAATTCTAATAGGTCTGCGGGATCGACTAGTTCCCCAGGGCAGGAGCGAATGGAAAACCTGGCGACGGGAATGCCCATTGCTTCGAGTGCAGCGATCTCTCGCCGAATGAAACTGTGGCTGACCTTGGGATAGTAATGAACTAAAAAAGCAATTTTCATTTTTTACTGTAGAGAAATCTGGTTAAATGCCTTGAAATATTAATTGACAACGTTAACTGCTGGTTAACTGACAAATCTCCGTGGCAATCATAGAATTCCCAACAATTTCGCTTAAATCACAGTCTTAGCTTAAGAAATTCTAAAATGTTTCCGCGACCATCCCTAATTTGCTATGGAACTTATGACTCGCCAGCACTAGTTAAACGAGAAGTATTAGCTTTGGTATTAGATATCCGAACAGTTGCTTTCTTTGCATATCTGTCGATCGCTTCCTGGTAAATGGTTAGCATAGTGTCTACCTTAACTTCCCAATCAAAGTGGTCAAGAATGCGCTGACGACCGGCTTTACCCATTGCCTGACGTAATTCGGGTGATTTTGCCATTTTTAGCATTGCGGTTGCCAGGTCATTAATAAATGAATCTCGCGTTGTTGGTTCGACGAGAATGCCACAGGATTCGTCGAGATAGTCGGCTGGGCCTCCCCAATTGGTAGCAATTACGGGTATACCCATAGTCATGGCTTCAAGTACTACGGCACCACCACATTCATGTAAACTCGGAAGCACCATGACATCAGCTAGTTGTAGTCGTTGGGCACAATCTATCTGGGAGAGGAAACCAGTAAAATTAACTGCTGCTCGTTTTGGGGATTCACTATCTAAGTCTGGGGTTGCCAACTCGGGTTTCTGGAGTTGAATTAGACCTTGTTCTTTTGCCAGAGCTT
This sequence comes from Xenococcaceae cyanobacterium MO_188.B32, assembly GCA_030065635.1. Classification (GTDB taxonomy): domain Bacteria; phylum Cyanobacteriota; class Cyanobacteriia; order Cyanobacteriales; family Xenococcaceae; genus JASJDJ01. The sequence goes on along the minus strand of JASJDJ010000045.1, from coordinate 9,830 downwards.
CTAGGGCTTGTCTTTCCTTCCCATCACCGATAATTTCCAACTCGACTGGTATCTGTTCCCTTACACGCTTAAAGGCTAGTATCAACAGATCTACCGCTTTCCATTCAACTAATCTACCAACAAAAACAAATCTAATTGGTTGCTTGGTTATTTTTTTTGGGTGCTGGGTTTTGATGTTTTCCCCTGATTCTTCTAACCCCAAACTTGGCTTCCAAATTGAGAGGTCTACCCCATTTTCGACTATTTCAATTACCTTGCCACCGATTCCCTTTGGTAGTGCTTCTTTGGTGCGTTGATTGGCAACTAATAAAGTTGTGGCTTTCAGCTTGCCAGGAATTAAAGCGTTCAATAGGTTGGCAAAGAGACGACCTATTTCTACACTCAGATTGACAAATCCACTTTCTCTATGGCGGAAGGCTGGAGGATATTTCATTCCCCCATTCATCGGGCCAATTACCACAGGCACACCCATGTGGAAAATCATTGATGGCTCTTTAGGAGAAACTAGTATCGGTTGATGGATAATGTCAATTTGTTGCTCCTGGACAATTTTTTTGGCAATGCGGTGCTGATCTATTTGGGTCATCATCCTCAATACTAAGCCGAAGGTGAAATCAGCAAGCCTTTTTGGTAAAATTTGGCTGCACTGCCAGACAAAACAATGCCAGAAAGTGTCAGATACAAAATAAATGCGATCGCGCTCGCTCTCAAAAAGAGATTGTAATTCTTCGCGAGTTCTCTCATGAACTACTAGCCAGGTATTAATTCCCCGTTGTCGAAGGACTCGAAAATAGTGCAGTGGCAGTGCTGCTTCTCCACCAAACTTTAGTGATGCGTGTTCTGCCACAATTAGTACACGAAGGTTATTAATATGCATAATACTGAATAGTTAAAACAGAATTCAGAATAGAGGAGTTTAGAAGTTCAGAATGTGGAAATCAGATGGACAATTATCAATTATCGATTACTGAACCCTAAAGCTAATAGCTAAGAGCTAATAGCTTTTTGTTAATTATTGGAGCAGCTAAAAGACTGTTGGCGAATAGACTATCGGTTTTTTTCGCCTTCGAAATGTTGAGAAGTTATAACTCTAGCAGGAATGCCAACTGCTGTTTTACCAGCAGGAAGATCTACTAAAACTACTGCATTAGCACCAATATTAACGTCATCTCCGATAGTTACATTACCAAGAATTTTTGCCCCAGCACCAATATTAACTCGTGCCCCTAATTTAGGAGTGTCTAAAGGATGCTCTACGTAACGATTTCCTATAGTCACTCCTTGGCGGATAATACAGTCATCGCCAATGGAAGAATATCCATGAATGATAATGCAACTCTGATGTTCGATAATCACGCGGCGACCAAGTTTAACAGTATACGGCAGATCGATCCCATAAGTATTGCGGATTTTGCGATATAAGGCTCGGTAGAGAATGCTAAAAGAAGCTCGTAATAGTTTCGGTTTAATCTTCATTCTCCAGACCCCAAAACGCTGCACTGCTACTGCCCTAAATCCTGGTTTAGTCCAATCACGTCCATGAGCAATCCAGTCTTCTTTTATTTGTTGCCATAATCCCAGAACAGAGCTTTCTACTATATTTATGTTTTCTACTAGGTTGAGTTGGGTTGTCATAGTATGAAAAGATCTTCAATAAAAAAAGTGAACAACAATTAATTTCAGTAATTAGACCGATCGAATAGATGTATTTTTTTTGCTCAGCACACTATTGTTAAACAAATCACTTAATAAATGTGGGGGATCGTTGTCTGGTTTACCTTGAATGGCTCGGCGACATCTCCATAAAGCAAAACTTAACAACCAAACTACATCAGTTAAAGCTGCATACAGCCAGCCATAGTTTTTTAGGAAATATCTTCGCCTAGAATCAAACCAATATTTAGGTATCCGCTTAGGAGGAGTTTTAGTATTAGTTACTCCTGAACTTTGCCCAACTAAATGAACCACCCGACTTTCAGGAACGTACCAGCAACTCCAGCCTAACTTGTTAGCCTGTAAACAGAAGTCAACTTCTTCATAATAGAGAAAATATTCTTCATCCATTAAGCCGACAGTCTCGAAGACCTCGCGACGGACGATCGCACTCGCACCTGCTACCCAATCTGTTTGACAGGGAATCGAGGAGACTGGAGGCGCAACAACCCAATGGGATAATAATTTCGATACTATTCCCAAACGTAATGCAGAATCTAACTCACTCAGCAATGTATGAAAGCGAAAAGCAGAACATTGGGGAGTGCCATCACTATCTTCTAGACGACTGCCAGCAATTCCTACTTGAGGATGTTGATTCATAAAATCTACTAACAGTTTTAAAGATTGGGGACGGACAAAAGTGTCTGGGTTAAGTAAGAGGAAGTAAGAAGGAGGATTACTAGATTTTAGAGCAGAACGAATCGCCAGATTGTTCCCAAAAGCATAACCTCCATTGTGTTTTGAAGGCAAAACGGCAGCCCAATCACTCCAACCTTCGGTTTCAATTGCGTTTCCAATCTGCTCTAGCGATCGAGCGCCCGAATCATTATCGACAATAACTACCTGCATTCCTGGTAATATTTGAACTTCACTGACTAGGGAATGCAAACAGTTAATGGTTAAATTGGCTGTTCGGTAGTTAACGATAACTACTAATAAAGGGGGTGATTGTTCTGACTGATTTTGATAAGACATGACGTTGAGATTGAAGGAGTCAATTTAGGTGATTGGCAACAATACCCAAGGTAGGTAGGCGAAAAGCGTTAATTTGTTTGACGCTTTGTTTGACTAGAGATTGACGAGTTTTATTAATACCCACTACCATGACAATTCCATCTGTATGGGCAGCAAGAAAACTGACATCTGGAGAATCAAGAAAATGAGGAGGGTCGTAAATAACTAGGTCATATTTTACTGATAAGTCCTCCATAATCTGCTGCATTTGCGTAGACCACAGTCGTTGTGGAGAGTCGGACTGAAAAATACCCGCAGTCAAGATAAACAGATTCTCCATTTCCGGTACTCGCCAGACTAGTTCCTCAGGAGCCAATCGATCGCCCAGAAGATTGTCTAGTCCCCTGTTGTTGGGTAAGTTTAACTGAGCATGAAGTTGAGGCTGACGTAAATTAGCATCGACCAAAAGAACTCGCTTATCTTTCGCAGCAGCCGTTTTAGCTAGTTGTAAAGCAACGGTGGATTGACCATCTTTTGACTCTACCGAACTAACGATTAGAGAACGAACGGGATTTTCCGCATAGAGAAAAGTGAGTTCCGCATAAAGGGCATCAAAGGCATTCAGAAACAAAGATTCTCTCACATCTCTGCATTGAGTTTCTACCAAAGTCAAAGCGTTAGAGTCGGGGTTGAGATTGGGCAAAGGTTTAAAACGGTCATCTACTGGAATCTCGCCTAAAAGAGGTATTAACAGCAGGTCTTGAATGTCTTCGGCTGTGTAAAAGATATTCCGCCGTTTTTCGAGAAGCAGTGCTGTTCCCATACCCAAAATCATTCCTCCCATCGCTCCGGCTAGCAGTTTTTTGGCTCGATTGGGGGGAAACGCAACTGGCTTGCCTTCTTCATCGAGAGGTATTTGAGGCTTACTCAGTAGTTTCCAGGGTACATCTTTTTGCGCTGCTTCTACTCTTAGTGTTTCTCTCTGAGTCAAGAGTTGGTCTAAAATTCTCGTAGTCAGTTCTAATTGTTGTTCTAACTCTTTGTATTGACGAACAATTTCGGGAAATTGCTTGGCTGGTTTTTCAAATGTCTTTTTAGTGGCGGTCAGTGACTGATTGCGAACTTCTAGAACCTGAATTTGATTGCTTGTATCAACCAGTTGTTGAATTAGTTCTAGACTGGCCTCATTGTGAAAATTTAGGGCTGGAGAATTGTCGGCTACAGAGATTGAATACTGTTCTAAAATCGGCTGTGTTTTTCGAGCGAGCAAGGTAAGAATATTTTCCCGCTCTTCTTTTAAAGCCCGAATACTAGGACTATTAGAGGTAAAACGAACTGACTCTGTAGCAATGCGACTTTCTATTTCTTGAAGTTGTCTCAGTAATTCTCGGTGACTATGGTCTTGATTTATAGCCAGTGCTGCTACTGCTTGATTTGGGGTTAAATTTAATTGTTCTTGCAGGGTAGTAGAAAAAGTCTTGAGTTCTTGCAGTTGAGTTTGGTTTTTCAATTTTTGCTCGGTAAGTTGATGAACTTGAGCAAATAATTCCTGGCCTCTTTCACTAGGATCGATTAAATGATACTGCTGTTGTAACTTCTTTTGTTGAGACTGGAGAGTTTCTACTCGTTTTTTTAACTCTGGCAATTGTTCGTCAATGAATTTGACTCCTGCTTTAATACTATTTTGTCTTTCTTCTAAACTGTATTGTAAATATTGTTCGGCTGTTGCTTCTGCTACTGCCTGAACGATTTTTGGATTTATACCTTTATAGGTTACTTCAAAAATTTTAGTCGAATCATATCGACTAGGTCCAATGGTAATACGTTCGACAATTAAATTTTCTCGTAAATCTTGGTTAATAGCAGCAACATTGACCCAAGCATGTTTGGCTTTAACTCGCTCGGCAATATTAGATAACATTAGCGAACTTTTTAAGACTTCTAACTGAGTGGGATAGTCCAGACTTAATAAATCTTCGTCTGGTAATCCTTGAGTGCGAGCAAGAGTAGAGGCTTGACTTATTTTTGCTGCCGAGCTAATCGGTTCTAGTAGTAATCGAAAGCTACATACGTAAGTATTCGGGTCTCGGAAACTAAGCACCATGGCTACCAAGGTAGTCACACTAGTAAGACTAACGATTAATACCGCTTTTCGCTGAAAAGTTTTCAAATACAGACGTAAATTTGATGGAAATTCCTGCAAGTTTTTACTCCTAGTGAACTGAGAAATCTGGAAAAATTACAGTGCTAGAATTCCCTAAAATTCAGTAAAACTAACATTGTCAGGTTTAAAATTAAAATCGTCCCACCACTGAGACATAAAGCTACCAGCCATAACCTTCTTGACTACCGAAATCTGCTCTGGCATTAAATTTTTACGCCATGCAGTGGCAATTAAATTCGAGCAGGAGGCACTGTTGAATATCGCTTTTTCGATTGCCAGCGTCCACGGCAAATCGCATTTCTCATAGAGTTGCTTAGATACCTTGAGTGTGTCAGAAACCAAGTCCTCGTAGATAATACGCAGATAATTGGCTTGTCCGTCTCCAGCCACGTCAATCGTTTCGCTGGCGTAGCGCCAATACCATAACTCCAATTCATCTAGGGTCATGGCTCTGACATTTCCGAAGAGTTTAGCCCACCGCTCATCGCTATCAGCAATCTTCGTGAGGCGTTCTTCGTTAGACCTCCTTACTTTAACAGAATCCTGTTCTGCCAAATACCGTTTTCGCCAAGAGTTAAGGAATCCTGCGGGATGTCGTACGATATGAATTACAATAGTAGCCGAGTTGTTGCGTAGCACCCACTCAGCCCATGCTGGGATTTGATTTAGCTTCAGAACGGTAGAAGCTTGCTCAAGTGCATGTAAGTTAGCAAACCACCACGGCACTACCCAATCTGGTTGTCTCAGGCTAGGCATCACCAGGGAAAATAGTAATCGCAACTTTCTCTTGCTAAGGACATAAGCACCACCAAACTGACGTACCAACTCGTACAGGTGCGACTTGCCAGTACTACCGAGGCGATCTCTTCCACTCATCTTTAACGCAGCCGAGGCGATCGCTTGATTCCACTGTTGTCCGAAAACATCATCAAATGATTGTCGCACTAACGGTGAGGGCAACTGACTGAAAAGAGAAGTCAGTTCATAACCCCTTTCTAATAACATATCGCCAATCCTAGCTTCTACCAACTGAATTTCCCGCTCGGACAATTTGCGTTTCCACTGCCACAGCAATTTTGAATTTGGTAAATCGTAGGTTGTTGTTTGAGCATAACCGAGCATGGCAGGATCGTAAGAGGTGCCGATAAAATTGCATAGATGAGTCAGAGTTTCTACTGGTTCGGTGATTAAACTTTCATAACATACCTCGGTATACTGCTCTGGAGAAATAGTTTCTTTCAACTGTGACCACAACTGTTCGACTTCTATCCAACGATCGATCCCCGTCCAAACATTACCTGCCCAATTCATACCCATGCAGGAACGAGCTACATCTCTTCCATCACGAACTATGTGGATAAACCGAGCATCAGGCCAAATCCGTAGCAATCGATCGAAATGGCGGTGAACGGTAGCACCAACGAAGGACTTCTCTGCACGAGCGCGTTTTTGGACTAAAAAACTATTAACTAATTGTGGATAGCTCAGATTGACATCAATGACAAAATTACTACTCTGAAATAGGCGATCGGTTTCTAAGCATTCATAATACGAATTACCGACCAGGGAAAAGCCATACCCGTTCCATAAAGCAAGCAAGGTAAACCCAGTCTAGCCAAGCCTTGCTGACGAACTAAATTTTTGACAAGAATCGCTAGGGCTGAAACAGCATCTTTGGGGGTTGGGTTGGCAGGTTGGGCTTGAAGATAAGTTGCTTGCACGGGTCTTCCCGAAGTTAGAGCAACTTGGGCAAGTCGCTCTATAGTTCCCGAATGCACAATACAGTCCGCGTCTACTAGCACTACTACTGATGGTGGCTCTGACTCCAGAAATCTTAAACCATGGTCCAAGGCATAACCTTTACCTAACTGCTCAGAGTCTTGTCTTTCCAGGACAGTCACCCCAAATTCCCGAGCGATCTCAGCCGTTTCATCAGTACAATTATCGGCAACGACAACAATGCGGTCTTGAGGATTCAATTGGGGTAATAATGTTGTTAAGGTTTGACCAATGCCAGAAGCCTCATTATGAGCTGGTATTAAAACAGTGACCTGGTTATGGTTCAAAGTATCTCTCCTCTACTTAGAAAAACTGGGTAAAAAGGCAGCTAGACATTCAATAAACAGAACTGCACTAGGAACTAGCAGTACCAGGGCAATAATTAACAGGATACTTTCAAGGAATAGGAACATTGTTGATTGCCTGACAAGTTTTAGGGTTACAGTCAGTAGATCGTTAAGTTAGAAAGAATGAGATTTTTCGCCGATGAAAGTCAGGTTTTATTCATCAGATAGCGATCGCCTTGATAACTAGAATGGCGATCGCTTTGATAACTGATTCAGGGGAATTCCTAACTAAAAGAAATTATCGTTTGAACATCTCATTATTTCAACTTTCCAGAATAGTCTGTGATCTCATGACAGTTATAGACTTCCCTAAAACCATACCTAAGTAACATCAGGCCGAAAAATTTACATTAGTTAACATTTCTCTGGGAGCAACCCAACAAAGTTGTATTTTCCCGTTGCTCCCCATTTCCCTCGATTCAAGCTTACTTCAAATTTGAAGAGGAGCGTCCGCTTGCTGCATACCGAAGAAATAACTACTATCTAGTTGCGAATTAGTACCTAACAGATAAATCTGGTTATCACTGAGAAATGGCTCTGAGTTTAGCGAAACTACCTCACTCAAGTCGGATTTCCCGAAGAAAAGTCCTAAATCTTGGAATCCGTCACCGTTGGTATCTTCCAGACTAGAGTTATTAGCACTAGCACTGATAGCTCCACCATCTAATAGTACATCTTTCTCATCATCTGCTCGTACTGAGGTCGGGTCAATTCCAGCTACGTCGAAATTAGCCGTACCCAGAATAGCCACACTAATGTTGCCATTCCCTGTTAACTTGATTTTTTTGTTCTTAGAACCAGGATTCCAATCTAGCTCGACTTTCTTAGCAACGTTGATAGATATAGATTTGTTGTCAAAAAGATTGTCATCATCAGTGACAGTCAAGGTGGCGGTATATATGCCTTCACTATTATAGACGTGACTACCTGAGACCTTACCAAGATCGCCAAGCAAAGGAGTTTTTTCTTCTACCTCTATGGGACTACCATCTCCCCAATCAAATTCTACAGTGTGGAAGTCCGTGATACCTACATCAGTGTAGTTAGCATTCAAGTTAAGAGAATCACCTTCAACGAGAATACCCAGACGAGAAAGATTGTCTGTTAATGTTCCTAGTTGAGGAGGAAGGTCATGGGTAATTTTAGTAGTCGCACTCTTGATAACATTGTATTTAGGTGAGTCTTCCTGATTGATATGCTCTAGAGAGCCCCAACTGCCCCACTTATTGTAACTACTAACATCAGTATAGTTCATTGATAAGTCAAGACCTAAGGAATGCAATGTTGTCACGTATTCTTGGTAGACTTCCCCCATCCGTGGCTCTCTGTTGGCTGCAATAAACAAGTCACCGATGGCTTGATTGTCTTGTACTCCAGTATTTCCATTCAGATGCTGACCACTCTCATAAGTAATAATTTCTAAATTTTGTCGATTGGCGAGGTCTACATAAGCCGTTGTCCAGTCATAGGCTTGCTGTAAGGCTCCACCATCATATCCATTACTCACAACCCCTCCCTGAGTCAGTTCCTTAAAAAGGTTATTTAGTGCCACATCGGGGTCATCGTCATCAATCCAACTTTCTATTTCAGCTTCATAAGTAGGATTGCCGAGATAACTGCCAAAATAGGGTGCAATAGCGATCGCGTCAATGCCATATTCTTCATGGGCGGTACGATTTGCCAGTTCCACCATTTTTTCTAAAGATGCCATTTCTCCAGAGAAAATCGAGCTTTCTGGAACAGGTCGCTCGCTCCATTCACTTTGCTTTGAGTTATTGGTGAACATCCAATCCATAAAACGGATGGTATTAAAAGGCTGTATTTTTTCGAGAAAAACTGGGTTAAATACTTGATAGTCTGCATATTCGTATTCTTCTGGAAGCACTCGAATATTGCGGAGGTAATCCCCTGTGTCGTTAGGGTCAGTAGAAGTAATTCTCAACCAGATACCAGCATTGGAGGGATTAACATCAATCACATCTCTTCCTGGGGTAGAAGCAGATTCATCTTTTTGAGCATCTAAGGCATATTCGATGGTTCCTTCTCCTTCATAAAGCACGACATATTTTCCTCCAGGATAACTGCCTACATTGCGAAACAGGAGAGTACCGACACTGCTATATTCAGGCTCGTCTTCTGGTGCGGGTAAAGATTTAACCCAGCCATTTTCATCCAGTTCTAATTGTGTAAATTCCCCCGTATCCCAAACATACTCATATTTATCTTCGTTATTTTTAGTGACCCCCCAATTTTGAGGAATCCACTGGCGGGCAGATTTAAAAGCATTCAGAAAGGGTAATTGAGGCGACCAAGCTGCCAGGCGATGAAGATTAGTACCAAGAGGAATAGGGCTTGTTTGTGGCAATACCGTAACTGTGACTGTAGCAGTAGCAGTTCCCCCCTCACCATCGCTGACAGTGTATTCAAAGCTAGCATCCCCACTGAAGTTTAACTCTGGGGTAAAAATCGCATTGCCTCCCTCATCTCTGGTTACACTACCGTTAGTAGCATTTCCCACCGCCGTGAGACTCAAGCTGTTGCCATCTAGATCTGTGTCGTTGGCTAGCAGACTCGACCCTAAGAGAATAACTTCTGTATTTTCTACCGTCAGAGCTTCGTCATCTACTGCTACGGGGTCGTGGTTAGGATTAAATAACAACGAGATTTCTTCAGCACTTAAGGCTCGGTTGTACACCCGAACCTCATCAATGCTTCCGCCCAAACTATGTTTACTATTTTTTTGAGCCTCCCCATCATGAAATTTGGTGGTTTGGTTTAACCCACCAATGCCAATATTATCCCGATGAGACTCCAGCTCCATCCCCTCCCCTTCACCCACTTTTACGCCATTTAGATAAGCGGTCAAAGCT
>JASJDJ010000212.1 GCA_030065635.1 Xenococcaceae cyanobacterium MO_188.B32 | reverse complement strand
CCCAAAGACAAATCATTCAATCATCTGCCCTAAAAGGGTGTAAATCGTCAATACCAATCACAGCAAGAGATTGAAGCGTTAGTAAAGATTAATTAACAATACCTTGACAAAATCTATTCTGTCTTAACTTGTGACGAATGCCCGTAAGGGAAGCTTCTTGAGTTCGTAGGTTAGCTGTCTCTAGTAACCTAATATCGGCAGGTACTAAATTGCCTGCTTCCAACCTGACAATATCCCCAACTACTAGCTCGGGAGCAGAAAGCTCTTGCCAATGACCCTCACGACGGACTTTAACTATGGGCACAGCCAAAGCCTTAAGGGCAGCCATCGCTTTTTCAGCGCGATATTCTTGACTGAATCCTAACAGGGCATTGAGTATGACAATAAGGGAGATAACCGTTGCCTCTTTATATTCTCCCAAGCTGACTGAAACCACAGCAGCAACGAGTAAAATAACTACTAATGGGGCAATGAACTGTTCCCCGAGAATTAACCAAGGATTTTTGCTGCCCCGCTCTTGTAACTCGTTAGGGCCCTGCTCTGCTAGACGGCGCGCTGCTTCCATTTGGCTCAAACCGAAGGAAGCATTACTACTCAGTTTTTGCAAGACCTCGGCAGACTCTAATTGATACCACTTGCTCATCTTTTTGCCGCTCGCTCGTGCCCCACATGAGCAAGAGTAGCATGAGCAGATCCAATTACTACAAACTTAACCCCATCTTAATTAAAAACTTGCCAAGACTTAACTTCTGTCACTACTTGCTTCCGATAGGATCTTAGTACACGACTTGGAAGGTTAATTGTGAAGAATCCACTCTAACTGGCTTTCGGCGATCGCTGCCTCAGTCAAAACATGGGTTCAAATACTTGATTCTCCGTGGCAGCGATCGCCTAACCTTCCAAGTCGTGTCTTAGTAAGAGGTTTGATATAAAGTTATATATTAACAATGAAAACTAAAACTGAGACTCAAAAAAGCAAAATCCATTGAGCAACATATAAATAGATGAAAACGCCGAAAACATCAGCAACAGTCGTCAGAAAAGGAGCAGACATTAAAGCTGGATCTAAACCCAACCGAGAGAATAAAAAAGGTAAGGCTGCACCGAATCCACTTGCTAGGGTGGAGATGAGGAAGAGGCTAATTCCTACGACTACGGCAATTAGTAAATTTCCTTGAAGCAGATAAGCCCAAGCCACTGCACCTAATCCTAAAATTAAGCCCAGCAAAGCTCCTGCCATCGCTTCCCGCTGAATAATCCAGAAAACTCTATGTCGGCGAAGATTTTGGGTGTTTAAACCCCGAATTACAACCGTAGAAGACTGACACCCGACATCACCACCAGTATCGATCAACAAGGGAATAAAGGCTACTAAGACGATCGCTTGTCGCAAAAGCTGCTCTTGAGTTTTAACAATTAAACTGGCTAAAGTCGTAATTAAAAACGCAGTAATCAGCCAAAAGGCACGTCTGTTAACTATACTGACGATGTTACTTTGAAAGTAATGACTGTTTCCTGGTTGAACGCCACCAAGAGTATGAATATCTTTAGTCGTTTCTGTTTCGAGAATATCGAGCGCATCATCGATAGTAATAATACCTACCAGTCTATTTTCTGAATCTACTACTGGTAAAGCTAAAAAGTCGTAACGCTTAAGTAAGCGAGCTACTTCTTCTTGATGAGTATCTGTGTGGACGCAAATTACATGAGGCTCGGCAATTTCGCCAATAATTTGCTCTGGTTGAGCAATTACCAAATCTCTGAGGGAAAGAGAGCCAGTCAGACAATGCCGATTGTCAGTTACGTACAAAGAATAAATAGTTTCTTTGGTTGGTGCCAAACGACGTATGTGTTCAAAGGCTTGAGCTACAGTCCATCGCTCTTTCAGAGAGAGATACTCTGGAGTCATAATGCGTCCAGCAGTCTGAGGTTGATAACCTAGCAGTAAAGCTGTGGCTTCTCTCTCGGAAGGACTGAGTTGTACTAACAGTTGGCGGACAACTTTGGCGGGTAGCTCATCAAATAACTTTACCCTGTCATCTGGCGACATCTGCTCGATAATATTCCGAACATCTTCACGGCTGAAGTCTTGGAGTAAAACTTGCTGTACAGAAGAATCTAAATTTTCATAAACGGCGATCGCCTCATCTTTAGCAAGTAGGCGGAATGCAAGTGCTTGCATTGCTTTGGGCAATCCTGAGATCGCTTCGGCAATATCGGCTGACTGCACCGGTACTAAAATTGCTTTGGCTCCTGACCAGTTTTCCTGTTCCAGCAAAATTTTTAGTTCAGAGCCAACTAACTGTCGTAGCTCCTGACGTGAATTGAGATTGGATTTAGAGGGAGGACGAGCTTCAGTCAAATCAGTAAGTTTTTATTCAAATATTTATTCTTAATTCAGAAGTTCTTGTTTCGACTGCCGTAACTGTTTCCAAAGGCTTTTAATGCGCTCGTAGGCATCTTCGGGACTAATTTTGCCATTATTTTCCAGATTGCATAAATAAGAGATCCTTTGGGCAAACTCTTGCAAATTAGCATCGAATACTAATTTTTCCGGCGTAAATTCACCATAATACTTGCTTCTAGGATATCTTAAAAGTCTGGTAAATCCATCGGCTTGGACAATTAGAGCCAGGAAAATAACCAAAATTAACTCCCAAGAAATCGTTATCGGCGATATTTTAGTACTCAAACCTGGTAGTTATGTTGTTGCTGATGCCAGACTAATTGAGGCAGAACGGCTTACCGTTGACGAATCTGCTCTCACGGGAGAAAGTATTCCCGTCCTCAAAACGGCTCAGACTTTAACTGGTAGAGATGTTCCTTTAGCCGAACGAGCCAATATGGTGTATCGGGGAACTTTAGTTACCGGAGGACAAGGACTAGCAGTGGTAGTGGCTACGGGGCAACTAACCGAAATGGGACGCATTCAAACCCTGGTGGGAGAAACTAGCGTACCGCAAACGCCTATGGAAAAACAACTCGATCGAGCAGGAAGTCAACTCGTCCTCTTATCGAGCGGGGTTTGCGGTCTTGTTTTTACTTTGGGACTGATACGGGGCTATGGCGTAGTTCAGATGCTCAAAACCTCCATTTCTCTTGCCGTTGCTGCCGTACCCGAAGGATTACCCACCGTTGCTACCACCACTCTGGCTTTAGGAATTGGCAAAATGAGGAGGCATAATGTATTGATTCGTCGTCTCGATGCCATAGAAGCTTTGGGTTCTGTGCAAACTATCTGTCTGGATAAAACGGGAACACTTACAGCAAATAGAATGACTGTAGTCGAACTTTACACCGATTACCAGAGGATAGAAGTTACCGACGGACAATTTCTGCGGGCAGGAAAACCACTCAACCCCTATGAATATGACGAACTGTTAAAGCTCATTCATGTTTCTATTCTGTGTAATGAAAGTAAAGTTGACAATCATCATGATGGTAAGTACGTAGTCAATGGCTCTGCTACCGAAAATGCCCTCATGCAAATGGCGCTCGCTGCTGGTATAGATGTCTTAGAATTACAACGCAAATATCCTCGCGTAGAAATTAATCATCGTTCCCAAGAGCGGAATTTTATGCGGACGGTTCATATCGTCCACGAATCGCAGCAACTAATTTCAGTTAAAGGGAATCCAACAGAAGTACTAGAACTTTGTTGCTGCCAACTTAAAAATGGTCGGCAAATTCCTCTCACCGACACCGATAAACAGGCGATCGAAGTGGAAAACGAGCGCATGGCAGGTAAAGCCCTGCGGGTGTTAGGGGCTGCCTATGGTCATAGCAATGATATAGAATGTTCGGAAAGCCTCATTTGGTTAGGATTGGTAGGTATGGCTGACCCCATCAGGCATGGAGTCAAAGATTTGATGGGTTCGTTCCATCAGGCAGGAATTAAGACGGTGATGATCACGGGAGATCAGAGTCCTACCGCCTATGCCATTGGCAAAGAATTAAATCTGAGTCAAGGAGAGCCGTTAGAAATTCTCGACTCAACTCATTTTGCCAATCTAGATGCCAAAGTAATGAAAGGATTATGCGATCGCATCCAGGTTTTTGCCCGAATCAGTCCCGTTCACAAACTGCAAATCGTTCAGGCACTCCAGGAAGCAGGAAAAATTGTCGGCATGACGGGAGATGGAATTAATGACGCTCCAGCCCTCAAAGCAGCAGAAGTGGGCATCGCTATGGGTCATGCTGGAACTGATGCAGCCAGAGAAGTAGCAGATGTAATTTTAGAAGATGACCGTCTGGAAACCATGATTATTGCCGTGAGCCAGGGGCGGACAATCTATAACAATATTCGCAAATCTGTCCATTTTCTTTTATCTACCAACTTGAGTGAAATTATGGTCATGCTATTGGCTAATGGAGTGGGAATGGGACAACCTCTTAATGCAATGCAATTGCTCTGGCTGAATATGGTGACTGATATCTTTCCTGGTTTGGCATTAGCTCTTGAACCTCCAGAACCCGAAGTACTTCATGTACCGCCTCGTTCTCCCGAAGAACCAATTCTCAACTCCAAAGACTTTCAGCGAATTATCTTAGAGTCTAGTGCTTTGTCTGTAAGTACTATGGCAGCCTATGGCTATGGTATTGCTCGCTATGGTATTAGTTCTCATGCTAGTTCTATTGCCTTTATGAGCTTAGTTACAAGTCAGTTAATTCATGCTTTGAGCTGTCGCTCGACTAAACCCCTCAGTAAGATCCAGTTACCACCAAACAATTATTTAACCTTTGCTCTGGGGGGTTCTCTAACTCTACAACTGATTTGTCTGGTTATTCCTGGCTTGAGGAATTTACTAGAAGTTACACCTCTCAATTTGCTCGATGGTGTAGTAATCGGTAACAGTGCTTTAGTACCACTCTTATTCAATGAAGGGACGAAAGATTTCGGAGTTAATAGTTCTAGTGATTAATTAGTGGCTTGTTGCTCCTTCTTGCTCACCCCTTTCAAGTATATGTTTTTAATAATTAGGAGAAAAACCATGAAACGAGATTTTATGTTTACCTCCGAATCTGTCACCGAAGGACATCCCGACAAATTATGCGACCGCATCAGCGACGCTATCGTCGATCATTTTCTGCGACATGACCCCTTTACCCGAGTAGTTACTGAATGTGCGGTGGCAACAGCTATTGTTTTTATTGCAGCTCGCTTTGAGTCGGACGCACTCATAGACTTTACCAAAATTGCCCGACAAGTAATTAAACAAGTAGGTTACGAGCAACCCTCTTTCAGTGCTAAAACTTGTAGCATTGTTACTAGTTTGAAAGAATTACCGACTAGCGAATATCGTCATTTTGATGAACAAAAACTCTCCGATTTAGAAATAGAAGAAATAGTAGTCAAAAACCAAGCCACCGTCTTTGGTTTTGCTTGCAATCAAACACCAGCCTTGATACCTCTACCCATTTGGTTAGCCCATCAACTAGCCAGAAGACTCAGAGAAGTTAGAGTGCAAAATATTTTGCCCTATCTCACTCCCGATGGTAAAACTCAAGTAGGAGTAGAATATCGCGACCGCCAACCCTGCCGTATTCACAGCATTACAATTATTGCCAGTCAGTACCCCCTCGACCACGTAGCGAGTCCAGACCTCAAACAGTTACAAGAAGATATTCGCACCACAGTTATTGAACCTGTCTTTGAGACGGAGATAATCGAACCAGACCCAGATACGAGAATCTTTATTAATCCCGATGGGCCCTTTATTATTGGCGGTCCTGCTGCCCATTCTGGTGTTACGGGGAGAAAAAATGCGATCGATACCTACGGCGAATATTCCCGACACAGTGGTGCAGCTCTTAGTGGCAAAGATCCGACTAGGATCGATCGAGTAGGAGCTTATGCTGCTCGTTATGCTGCTAAAAATATTGTGGCAGCAGGCTTGGCAGATGAATGCGAAGTACAGCTTAGTTACTCTATTGGACTGGCACGACCAGTGAGTATCCAAGTAGAAACCTTTGGTACGGGAAAAATTGCCGATGAAGATATCAAAGTTTTATTAGAAAAGCATTTTGATTTCCGACTAGCAGGAATAATCAAACAATTCAATCTGAGATTTTTGCCCGCACTGATCAAAGGAGGATTTTATAAACAGCTAGCAACTTATGGTCATGTAGGTAGGACAGATATTGGCTTAGTGCCTTGGGAAGAAACTGACAAAATTGCTCTCTTAACGGAGGGAAAAAAAGTGTTTTGAAGTGTGTGAGGACTCTAAACTAGTAGTCTATCGTAGCTGATGTGCCCTCTAAGGGAATAATTGACTAATCTTAAACAGAAAAAAGATAAACAGCCGGAAAAAACGAGTTGAACGTATATCTATCTCTAGAGAAAATAATGCAGAGCCAATGATGTCTCCGTTGAGTATGACGTTCTTAACTAGCTTGATGATTTCTTGCCTGAAACAGTTTTTGGCTTACTCACCAGTCATACTAGTTCCCAATCCTATTTTCAAGCTAATTTTAAGAGCAAAGGACAAAGAACAAAGGCTGCCCAGATTTACCTATATTTTTTTTAGGGGAGAAAAGAGACCTCAATAACACTATTTCTGTACTGACAAAAATAGATTTTTAAACCTCTATCTTATTTATCCACTCAGCTCCGAGCAGACACTCCTTTTTTGCTCCTCTAATTTCCCTAATAATTAGTCAACTTAAACTTTCAACTGCTTCGCTAAAATCAGGTTTTTCTTCTTTCTTTACTTTGAGCTTTAATTCCTCATAGTATCTATTTTTCAAATTGCTTTATAACTAGTTATTTCGCTATTTTTTTCCAATTTTTATTCACTAAAGCTCACCATAATTAACCCTTAGATCGTTCCATTTCCTTTAATCATCTGAGATGACACAGAGGGGGGACAACCTCGGGGACAACTTGGGTGACAACTGGAGTGACAACCTCAATCCCCTGCTCTAACTAGCTTTTGCTCGGGTGACAACCGTCTTAAAGTAGAAAGTAAAAAGGAGAAAGTAGAAAGTTTTAATTCTTTACTTCCTACTTTCTACTTCCTACTTCCTACTTTGTTGGGCTCTCCTTTTCCCTTCTCGTAACTAATTTACTACAGACAAACCATAAAAGCTACTTTTCTTAAACACTTAAAACTGTTTTTAGCTCGAATAGTAAATCGATTTTTTTAGTACATCTATATCCTACTTTTTTATCTTGCCTCAAATTTTAACCCTTATTTAGATAGTATAAACTTCTCAATTTTTAGGAGAAAATTTTTGTCTTTCTCTCGATAGATTTTTAGTTTTTTTCTTCGTTATTTTGAAAATATTTGAGGTGATATAAACATAATATTTAATTCCATTTTTTCCTCTTTTTCCTTTCTGATATTTACAAATAATCCAGATATAAAACTTAACAAAATCCTCAGGGCTTCTGGACATAGTATAAGTCGTTTTATAACTTTTTCTGCCTTTAAGAAATTGTTTAATTCCACCTTCTTTACCCCTTATGATTGCTGGCATAGCCAAAGGTATATCTAAAGCTTTCAGCCATCGAATGACTGAAATAGTGAAAAATTCGCGATCTAGATAAAGTCTTTTTACTTTAATTTTCAAACTAGATAATTCTGCTAAAAGATAAGTCAAAACAGCAACTTTAGTATCTTGCCATCTAACGCCTCTAATGGCTAAAGTAACTCGCTTTCCCTTTTTAATGGTATATAAAGTAGCGTATGCATAGAATGAGCAAGTACCATCTTTAGCTTTACTTCGATAAATATATGGCTTTTCAGAATCTTTTGGCTTACCGTAATAAGGTATTAAATTTAGGTCAATTGCCAGAATTAAATTTTTTTTCTTTAACCCTTTAGGGATTTTATTTTTTAGGGCTGAATTTAGTTTAATTTCTAATTCTTTAAAATCAGATATTTTGCCGATATGATATCTAATATTATTGCCACAAGTTGATTTTTTTAATTCTTTAGATGTATTTTCTATTGTATCTTGCTTACACGGCACGCTCTTACTAAAATTTTAAATAAATTTTGAGGATCTCCTGCTCCCGTCGAATTTATGGGAATATGTTTGGCCAGACAATTTACTACTTCAATTAGAGTTTCTTCGTCAGTTAAAACAAGTTGTTCAAGTTGGTTTTTCAAGGTTTTAAACAGTTTTAGCTGCAATATAAGTTTTAATTATCTTATACCTGATTACTGCCTTGAATTCTAGTCATTTAGTAGTTCATATGAACTACTAAATGCAGCCTTAATCCCTTTTTCGATCTACTGAATTTAGGTGTCTCGGTCGAAACCGATGTCGATCTTACCTCTGATGAACAAGTTGCTGACTTAGTCACCAGACTCCAGGGTGAACCTCTCGACGTTTTGATTAACAACGCTGGTATTGTCGAACGAATTAGTCTTGAGCAGCTTGACTTTGACAGTATCCGTAGACAATTTGAAGTCAACGCTCTTGGTCCCCTCCGACTTACTCATGCTTTGCTTCCCCATCTCCACAGAGGCTCTAAAATTATTCTGATGACCAGCCGTATGGCTTCTATTGACGATAATACCTCTGGTGGTTCTTATGGTTATCGCATGTCTAAGGTTGCTTTATCTATGGCTGGTAAATCACTGTCTATCGATTTAAAACCACAAGGAATTGCTGTCGCTATTCTTCATCCCGGTTTAGTCCAAACTCGCATGACTGCTTTTACCGACTCTGGTATTACTCCTGCACAATCAGTTACCGGACTCTTGGCTCGCATTGACCAATTGAATCTCGACCATACTGGTACTTTCTGGCATGCTAATGGTCAAATTTTGCCTTGGTAATTAGCTTCAAGACCAAACTACTCTAGCCCAGAGACACCTCTCTACTTGGATCGCGCCTATTTCATCTCACAACAAGTATACTACTCAAGAGCGAGGGTCTCACCCCCCATAGCTTCTAATTTATTTCTATTCAGCTGCTCAAACAGGTTTCCGCCTCCCAAGCTACTGTTCCTCGCGTCGTTAATCAACGTAAATCAGAACTCGACTGTCACCATGCTCTTCTTAATCTTTCTCCCTACCACAATCGCTCTTTCCACCAAGGTCATCATCTCTCTGATCTCTTCGACTTTTAACGGGGTGATGTTCCCAGAGAGGGTACAACCCTAGTGACAACCTAATTGACCGCTTGGGTGACAACTTCTATCCCTTATCCTCTCTACTTTTCAGCTAGGGGACAACCAGAGAGAGATTTATTTGACCACTGGTTTTTAAGCTAATTGTTCTCTTAAACTTTGGGACACCAGCTTAATTCTCTAGATGCTGTCCCTAAAAAGCGATCGGGCTCCGCCTGCCACTGCGCGGACTGCGAAGCAGGCGCTGCGCGATCGCCAGTTAACTAATCTCCGACCATCAATGTCGTCACAACAAACTACTCCCTTAGTTGTGACTCCATTTTCTCCCACTTATTTACAACAAACATACTACTCAGAGGTTAATCTCACTCCTCATAGCTCCTAATTTTTTTTCTCCTTTTAAACTTCAAATAGGTTGTCTCCTACTTCTATCCCTTGTATAGCAAGCATTTTAGGTTGTCACTTCGGTTGTCACTTCGGTTGTCCCCTCGGCTGTCACCCCAAAAAGTGGCTCTCTGGGACAGTCAATTTTTCCAAACGTCGATCGCTCCTGAGCCAATCAATCAACTTGCCTTTGCCTAAATCAAATCCATTACAGGAATTCCTGTAACGAGATAACCTTTTATTTCCCCTCTTGGGAGCTTGATGATTCCCTTCTTCTTTGATTCTGTTACACCCTCCGTTTTAAACTCCAGGTGGTGATTCCTCTGT
>JASJDJ010000044.1 GCA_030065635.1 Xenococcaceae cyanobacterium MO_188.B32 | reverse complement strand
TTTAACAATATATTCGTATCTTCTGTTACAATTCTTATTAAGGAATCTAAATAGTTGCCAATTTTGGGAACGCGCAGCTAAGATTTCTCCAGGATTATATAACAACAACAACAATTAAACAGCCAGCGATCGCGTCGCTGGTCTTTTTTTATGCAAACAAAAATTTGCTGCCAGATTTTGCAATAAAACCAAGTTAGCAAGATAAAATACTTTGACGGTAAAAGATTTAAATAACAGATACGATAATGAAGACAGTAAATGATAAAGCGATCGTCAAGGATTATTTTAATGCAACAGGGTTCGATCGCTGGCGCAGAATTTATGGTGATGGAGAAGTAAACAAGGTTCAAAAAGATATCCGCATCGGACACCAGCAAACTATCGATACGGTAATATCCTGGTTAAAAGCAGATGATAACTTAGCAGAAATTTCTATCTGTGATGCGGGTTGCGGGGTGGGTAGTCTCAGTATTCCCCTAGCAGAGATGGGTGCAATAGTACATGCTAGCGATATCTCCGAAAAAATGGTGGTAGAAGCAGATGCAAGAGCCAAAACAATTCTAGGAGATAATCATAATATTTCTTTTGCTGTCAAAGATTTAGAAGCTTTAAGTGGGAAATACCATACAGTTATTTGCTTGGATGTACTCATTCACTATCCCCAACAAGATGCAGCAGAAATGATTACTCATTTGGCATCTATGGCAGAATCTCGTTTAATTCTTAGTTTTGCACCTAAAACCTTTCTGCTTTCTATCTTAAAAAAAATTGGTGAATTTTTCCCCGGTCCTTCTAAAACTACTCGCGCATATCAACATAAAGAAGCGGACATTATCAAAATTTTAGAAAGCAATGGTTTTAAGATTAAGCGGACAGGAATGACTAGTACTCGTTTTTATTTTTCTCGTATTTTAGAAGCAGAGAGATAAGTTTTAAACCTTGTGAGGTGGGCAAAGATAGTTTTTAAGGGGTTTGGCGAGTTGAAACTAAGGTTTACCCACCCTACTTTTTTTATAACAATCGATCGTCTATACCGTGAAAACTACTACAGAGACAATCGATCGCATTTACAATCTTCCACTTCTAACCACCCAACCAAAAAGAGTTCCAACTGTTCCAGTAATAACAATTAAAGCAATCTGCCTCCCTTCGGGTTCGTCAGTTGCTCATGGGGGAAACCCCCAAGACCGCACTGACTCACCAATTTTTGAGTTCTCCTACTTTCTCAGCTAGATCGGGAATTTTTTGCATTGAACTTTCAACTTGTTTCATTCTCCCGTCTAATGCGTCGAATTTCCCTTCAATTTTAGCTTGACCAATTTCCAAGTTTTTAAATCGGTCATCTAGCTTGTCTAGTTTTTGTTTTTGGTCTAGTTTACCGATTAATTCTTTGATTTCTGAGTCTATGGAAGTAGTCATTCTATATTGGCGAATTACCTGTTATTAGTATTTTAACGCGATCGCGGATGCGCCTACGAAAGCAGACTACGCAGTGTCGGGCTTGTCCCGTTCGATCTTCTTCTCTATTTTCTCTTGCTCCCAAATTATGAGAAGCTTAATCTATCAGAATTAAAGCCAACTTAACAATTAGGTAAGAGATGCGTATTCTAGTGATGGGGGGAACCCGTTTTATCGGGGTTTATTTAACTAAAGTTTTGGTCGAACAGGGTCATGAAGTGGTTTTGTTTAATCGCGGTAATAATCCCGTACCCGTAGAAGGAGTAGTTCAAATAACAGGCGATCGCAAAGATGCCGATCGACTTAAAACTAAGTTAGCAGGGGAAAGTTTTGATGCGATTTTTGATAATAATGGTCGCGAGTTGAGCGATACTCAACCTTTAGTAGAAATTTTTCAAGATAAGATCGAGCATTTTGTTTATGTAAGTTCGGCTGGAGTCTATCTTAAATCGGAACAGATGCCTCATAGAGAAGGCGATCCAGTCGATCCTAATAGTCGTCATAAAGGGAAACACCACACGGAAGATTACTTAGCTAAATCTTCTGTTCCCTGGACTTCTATCCGTCCTACCTATATTTATGGTGCAAAAAACTATAATGATTTAGAAGCTTGGTTTTTCGATCGCCTTGTCAGAAATCGTCCCATCTTGATACCTGGTGAGGGTTTGCATATCACTCAATTCGGTCATGTAGAGGATTTGGCTAATGCCATGGCAGCAGTTTTAGGTAATTCCCAAGCTGTGGGTCAGATTTATAATGTCTCTGGCGATCGCTATGTGACTTTTAAGGGTTTGGCTTTGGCTTGTGCTGAGGCTGTGGGTAAGTCTGCCGAGGAAGTTCAAATTGTTTATTACGACCCGAATAAATTTAATTTTGGCAAACGCAAAGCTTTTCCCGTGCGTCTCCAGCACTTTTTCGCTGATGTGAATAAAGCGATGACTGAATTAAATTGGCAACCAGAATACGATCTAGTGTCTGGCTTGAAGGACTCATTTGAAAATGATTATTTGGTTTCGGGAAGAGATCGGGCAGAAATTGATTTTTCTGTAGATGAGGAAATCTTAGCAAATGCTTAGGGGTAAGTATCGCCTGTGTAAATTACAGTTGTATATTGATTGGAATTTCTGGGCTATCTATTTTAATAAACCGCAGAGGACGCAGAGAACACAGAGAACGGCTTATCCCATATATTTCAAGATTAATTGGTGAAGGGGCAAGGGAGGTGTAATCTCCACTAGTATGGATAATTGCTGAGTTTTATTCTGGATTTAGTTTTGTCTTTGGCATGACGTAAATCCCACCAGAGATTAAAGTTAGTAGTACAGATAGCCAAAAAACGACTAAACCAACTAAATGCCAAGGTGCTGGTAAGGGGGCAATTAGTAGAGCGATCGCGCTTATCTGACTGACAGTTTTCAGTTTACCCCAGATATTAGCACCCTGGATTTTACTATCTCCAGTTAATTTAGGGTTAACTCTCCATCCCGCGATCGCTAATTCCCTAGTTAAAATTATAAATACTCCCCAAGCGGGTACTTGTTGCAATTGAATCAATCCCAGTAAGGGAGCTAAAACTAATAGTTTATCGACGAGAGGGTCGAGAAATTTGCCTAATTCCGTAACTTGGTTTAATTTACGAGCTAGATAGCCATCTACCCAATCTGTACTGGCAGCTATCAGAAAGATAATGGTACAGATCCACAGATTTTGGGATGTAGGATAGCTGAGAAAATAAAGAATAAATGGCAGTCCGAAAACACGAGAAACGGTAATCCAATTAGGAAGGTTCATAAGTGGTCAATTCTTTAGTGTCGCTATTATCAGTCATTTTATTGCTAGATTTTGGCTCATCGACTGTCTTTTTACGCAACTTCCGAGTTAGCGCAGGTGCGTAGAACATGACGGCAATACCCAAGACAAGCAATCCCGAACCAATCCAAGTTAAAGCTGTTACCCAAGCTGGTTCTCGTTTTAGTTGTAAGGTAGACTGTTGTAAATCGCCAGGATTCCAAGAGGCTTGAGCGATTTTCCAACCTCTGTACCAGGTGGGGTGGTTCATCCAGACTTTGCGCTGTTCGATAAGATTATGTTGTCTATCTTCGATGCGGATTTTACTCGTCCACATAGCCACAGATTCCGAACCTTCGTTGCGATCGACAATAAAGTCTTCTAATTTGATACCAAAAGGTAATTCTATTAATTTGGGACTAAAGGCTGCGTAAATTTCACCTTGGGAGTCTTCGATAACTGTAGGTTCACCCCAGGGTAGCCAAGTTTCTTTTCCTGTGGCTGTTTTGACCAGTAATGCTGGTGTTCCTTCTAGAGTGGAGTCTTCTACAAGAATTATTTCTCTTTGTATTTGAGCGTCAGGAATATATTCTACTAAAGTAATTTGAAAATCTACCCAACCAGGAGTTACAGATTGACCTAGTGTTAATGTACCTGATTTAAATCCTTGAGAAGATTTAGCAGCGTAATAAAGTTCTCCTGACTGACTGACAATTACTTTAAAGTAGTCTTCGGCTATGGGTGCTTGAATTTGGTATTCGAGACTAATATTTTCTAGTGCTTGTCCCGATACTAGAGTGCGAATGGGGGGAAATTCTTCTTTACCAAAGAGAAACCAGTGTTCTACTCCTGTTGAAGTGGATATTTCTAGTAAAACGGCTGGATTATTTAAATTTTGGGAGGCAGTAACAGGACGATTATTTCTATCTAAATGGAAATCGGGAAAAAAATCGAGAACTTTGATTTGTAAATTATTAACTGATAGAGAGTTAGATAATGTTT
The DNA here is from genome assembly GCA_030065635.1 of Xenococcaceae cyanobacterium MO_188.B32. Classification (GTDB taxonomy): domain Bacteria; phylum Cyanobacteriota; class Cyanobacteriia; order Cyanobacteriales; family Xenococcaceae; genus JASJDJ01. The sequence goes on along the minus strand of JASJDJ010000044.1, from coordinate 37,589 downwards.
GTTTTACATCTATGGTTTGATGGTTTTTGTCAGCAATGATCTTGATTTCTCCCCAAGGATGAATATTTTCGGTTTCTTCGGGAGATAAAAGTTGTTTTAGTTCTGATTCGCTCTCAGTTTGAATAATCGCTAATTCTGCTGGCCCAATATTTAGCTTACTATAGGGAGCAGGGGCAACAGCTAAAGAACGTTCTAAAGTCTGTCCCATGCGATTACTGGTTAAACTTAACTTTACAGCTGGATTAGCTACTGTCGCGCCTTCAATAAAGTTTACTGTTTTTACTGCGTTGTCTGTATAAGCTTCTAATTGTAATCCTGCAAAAGATGAAGGATTAACCGTACCATTTTGTTTAACAAAAATATTTTTTTGTTGGATTTCACCTTCTGGGTTCATTACTTCTAATAAGTCCCCTTCGACTCTAATCTGGTTATTGGCACCGCTATCAGTTCTAACTAGTAACATTCCTTCCATTCCCAAGTGAATTACGGCAGCAGAACCAGCGATAATTACAATTAAACCCAAGTGAGTCAGGGCAAACCCAATCTTTCTTGCTCCCCGCCAAGGATAGCGAGACAAAGCGGAAATTCCTAAATTTATGGCTAAGAGAAACATTAACAAGCCGAACCAAGGACTTTTATAAATCTCTTGTTGTACCGTAGTCGAACCTACTTGAGATTCATAAAAAGTCGCCCCAATCAGAATTAAAATAATTGTGCTTAATAAAGGAACGGCTAATTTGATTGAGCCAAGAAAACGGAAAGCGCGATCTAGCATAAAACTTTTAGATTGTCACTAGTGATGTACTCCTATCGCCTCTCTCTGAGTAGGCGTGGGCTTCTCAAAGACAACAGCCTTTAAGCATTTTATAGTGAATGGAGAAAAAGATCATTTACACTTGATTTTTCAATATACGCCACAAATACAATTAAGCAAATTAATAATTCTAAAAAAGCTTTCATAAAAGTTTCACGCTCGAGTTAAGTGCGTAGTCGAGACTTAAGTTGTAGAACCTGAAAAAACTTAAGAAGAAATAACTATGACTCAATCTTCCAGAACTACCAAACCCAGAAAAAATTCTGCTTTCAAACATTTAATTTCTATTCACTGGTGGATGTTCTACTGTTACATCATTCTTTTTTTTGGTGGGGCTTTTATGGCGCGTTTACCCAGAGATTTTTGGGGGCGCAACTCTCTTTATGACTTTCATAAAACTGTGGGAGTGCTAACGATGGCGTTGTTAACCTGGCGCATCTTAACCCTGCTACGGGTATGGTGGAAAAAGTATACCAAGCGTTTGCCCAAGTATAGTCCTGAGTGGATGAAAAAATTTGCTCTTCATACTTCTCTTTATTTATTTATGTGGGCTGTTCCTGTTAGTGGCTTCTTTTTCTCCAACTCTTTTAAAAGCGGTAACGTGCGCTTTATAGGAATAACTTTGCCCGATTTATTTCCGCAAAATAGTAATTTAGTCGAACTAGGTAGAAATATTCATTTCTGGCTGGCTTATACATTCCTGACTTTTATTATTCTGCACGCCCTCGACCAAAGAAAAGTAATTAAAGGGTTTTGGCGACGAATCACTAAGCGACAGATTAGATCGAGTTGATAACTGAGGTTACGCATTAGTATCTTTTTAATTGTCTCCGATGAACCAATATACTATGTTGCTCGACCGATTGAAATAGATAATGCTGAGGGAGTGGTAATTGCAGTTCGCGATGCGAGAGCAGACTATCAAACGGGAACTAAGACAATTATCTTAGTAATTAAAGTAGCAACTGCCGTTTCGATCCTCTTTTTTGCGATCGCCTGGGTCACAGCAGGGCGAGTCTTATTACCCCTGCGTCAAGTTACTAAAACGGCTCGTACGATTACCCAAACCGATATGTCAAGGCGCATTACAGTTACGGGAAACGATGAAATTGCCGAACTAAGTGCTACTAGAAATAGAGCTTTCAGCGCGGGAATTTATTTTAGCAGAAACTCTAGTGCGTCATCCGATGCAGGTCATGAGCCGACAGCAGCTACTCGATCGCATTTGGGGATACGACTACGACCCAGGATCTAATGTGGTTGATGTTTATGTCGGTCATTTGCGGAGAAAGCTTGGCAACAACTTAATTGAAACTGTTAGAGGTGTCGGCTATCGTCTGCGACCAGATGCGAGAGTGAAAAAAAGTCGTAGCGATCGCCTAAAATGAACTTATGTCAGAGACAGCCTTTCCCGCCATCGATCGACTAAAAATAGATCGTTCATGCAATAAAAGCATTGAAATTATTCGTAAATCAAAAAAAAAGATTGCCAACAGTAACAAATATTACAAAAAAACCAGATTAGTCAATCTATATATTTAGGTGTTATTTAATTGTATTTTTTCAGACAGTTTCTAGTCAGCAAACTGAGCAAAAATTGAGTATATTTTTTTGAGAACATAATTTTACAATGTCATTACAGGTAGAAGTTTTAGAGCAGAGTTTTGCAGGAATCAAACCCTATGCTGATTCGTTTGTCAATAGTTTTTATGAAAATCTGTTTACGGCTAACCCTGAAGCAAAACCTTTATTTGCTAACACTGATATGGCAGAGCAAAAGACCAAGTTACTTGCCTCTTTAGTATTAGTGGTCGAAAATCTGAGAACGCCTGATGTCCTTAGTAATACACTGAAAGGTTTAGGAGCAAGACACGTAAAATATGGAGCCTTACCAGAACACTATCCCTTAGTAGGTAATGCTTTATTGACTACTTTCGAGCAATATTTGGGGGATAAATGGACACCAGCAGTCAAACAAGCCTGGGTAGATGCCTATGGTGCGATTAGCGAAATCATGCTCGATGGTGCAGATTATTCTCCTTCAGTAATAGCCCTCGATACTCCAACTAAGACAGAAGAAGACACAGAAACAACCAAAAAAAACTCGGATTCTTCTGAAATAACCTTAGATGTAGAATTACTAGAAAGTTCTTTTTGTAAAATAAGACCGCAATTATCGGAGTTTGCTGCAAGTTTTTACCATAACTTGTTCATTACTTATCCAGAAACCAAACCTTTGTTTGCTAACACCGATATGAAAGCACAAGAGCAAAAGTTAGTGGACTCTTTGCTCTTAGTAGTTCTCAATCTTCGTAAACCTGGTTTCTTGACACAAGCGTTAAAAGACTTGGGCTCGAGACATAGGAATTATGGAACCTTATCTGAACATTATCCTTTAGTGGGAAATATACTGTTGACTACCTTTGGACAATATTTAGGCTCGGATTGGACTCCCAAAACCGAACAAGCTTGGACAGATGCTTACGCTCTTATCAGCAAGATTATGCTTGAAGGAGCAAGTTCTTCTGTGATTGCCGAAGGTTCGCCAACTTCAAGTACGAGTAAATCTCCAGAATCATCTTTCGTAGAGCAAAACAATAATGATTCTATGGGTGAAGTAAATACAAGTGCAAATTTAGCCGATCGATCTGATGACAATCGGTCTTCTTTAGGTTTATTAGCAGGTCTTTTGACAGGAAGCGGTTTACTAATTGTACTGCTGTTAATACTCCTGTAATGGGGAAAATGGGAAGCAATCTAGGTAGAAGTTTTAAGCCAGCAAAATTGCTGCAATCAAAATTTGTCATTATCGGAATTATGATTCTGGTATTGACATGGTTGAGTGGCGCGATCGCTCTAGATAAGCGTAGCGTATTTTTGCCAGGAGAAACTTCAGAGGGTCATGTTCTATTTGAGGTTTCCTGTAATTCTTGCCATGAAAGTTTTAAACCAATAACTAATGAAACTTGTACTCGTTGTCATGAAGCAGAATTAGCGACAGATGCTCATGGGGCTAAAAAGTTTCGAGACCCCCGCTGGGCAGAGTTGAGGGAAAACTTAGATGTGATGACTTGTACTGCCTGTCACGAAGAACACGTTCACATGTTCGGTAGGGGAGTGCATCTTAAGCCAGACCTCTGCATGGCTTGTCATGAAGGAGTAATTCAAGGAGATTTAGCCAGTCACAATGGTTTTGCTGCTGATGGGTGCTGGACGGCAGGATGTCATAATTTCCACGATCATAGCGGTATTTCGACTGGTTTTCTGCGACAAAATTTAGATAAACCTGATATGTTACCCAAGCCAGTCTTACCTAAGCTAACTGTAACTGCGGAGTTAGATACGCCTCCTGAACCAGATTTGAGTAAGGAGTTTTTGGAGGGTAAGTCATGAAAAAGAGAGCAGGGGTGCAGAGGCGCGGAGGCGCAGAGGTGAAGAAGGAAAAAATATTTGTTTGTTTATTGTGCTTCTTTTTACTTTTAGTTTTTAACCTTTTTCCCGTTCCAGTATTGGCGGGAGAAGTTAGTCAGAGTGAGCTAGATGAGATTAATAATTTGTGGCGAAATAGTGCCCATGCTCTAGCAGATGTAAATTGTTCTAGTTGTCATCAAAATGAAGAAACTAAAAAGTTTGTCGCTAAACCAACTCATGAAAGTTGTCAAAGCTGTCATGAAGATTCTGTAGACACTTTTTTGTTGGGTAAACACGGCATTCGCATCTTAGAAGGACTATCTCCTCTAACTCCAGCTATGGCTCATATCCCCATGAAAGAGTCGGCAATGGACAAGCAAATGAATTGTAATACCTGTCATAATGTCCATTCAGTTAATACTTATCCAGCAGCAGTTGATTCTTGTTTAACTTGCCACAACGATACCCATTCTCTTAATTATCAAGACTCTAAACACGCTCAAATCTTTGCTGATGCTGGTAGTTTACCTCGTCCTAACGAAGAGTCGGTCACTTGTGCAACTTGCCATCTACCTCGCCAGAAAATCAACCAGACTACATTAGTCAATCACAATAATACCTATACTCTCCTGCCCCGCGATCGCATGGTGAAAGAAGTTTGTATGCACTGTCATAGTGTGGAATATGCTTACAACAGCATTTTTGATGATGAGTTAGTCGAAGCTAACTTTGCTCGTCCACCCACTCTGAAGTTAGAAACTTTTGAGCTAGTCCGCGCACTAGAGAAGAAAAGGTCGAGCAAGGTCAATAAATAGAGAATTAGCTAAAGATAGCTAAATCGCGATCGAGGATTACCTCACTCAACCAAGAGAACCAACAAAATGTTAGCAATGAATAATCTAATTAGTCGAACTAAAACTAAAATTATTGGCTTAATTGCCTTAGCTATAACTATCTGCTTTACCGCGATCGCCTGTGGTGGTGGCTCCCAAACTCAAGCTGCTAGTGGTATTGCCCCAGAACTTGTAGTAGATTATATCCATACAGTATTATTAGCCGATCGTACTGCTTATACTAAGCACGTAGTTAACCGTCTTAAAAAGCTAGAAGGAAAAGAAAAAGCTGATGGTGTCGTTCCTGCCGAAGCTACAGAAGGATGGAAACAAACTGGTGGTGTACCTCTCCCCGCACAAATGTTCCGTTTAGGCTCAGAAGTAGCTTTAGAAAATAGTGATGCCTTTACTTATGGTTTAATTTCTCCTTGGAATCTTAACGATAACCAAGCTCCCAGAAATGAATTTGAAAAGAAAGCCATGGCAGAAGTAGTTGAAACTGGCGAGCCATACAAAGGTTATCAAGAAATTGCCGGTCAAACCTACTATTCTGCTGTCTATCCCGACAAAGCTGTAGCCGAAGCTTGTGTTACTTGTCATAATACTCATCCCGTTCATTTAGAAAAATATCCTGATAAAGTTTTTGAGCTTAATGAGGTTATGGGTGGAATTGTAATTAACTTACCTATAGATAAAACCTAGAGCGATCGATAGTATTGAGTAGCACATAGCGAGTAGATTCGAGACCCCGCGTCGCCGAAAGAGGTCGGAACGCCTTTGAGGAAACCTCAAAGGACGCAAGCCGACCTAGCAAGGGAATGCTCGAATCAGAGTAGCGAGTAGCAAGTTTTTTCATTTGTTGCTTGCTACTTATGTTTAACAAAATTTATTGCCCGATAGCTTAACTGAAAACTGATATTAAAGAAATTCAAACTCTGTCATGAAGCCCAAATTTTCAACTTTAATTATTATTACTTTAATTTCAGCAGCTATTCTTACTCCTTTTGTTTTTAGTAGTTACTATATTCCCATTTTAAGAGAGAATAATTTTAAGATTCTCTTGTTTTTACAAGACGATCTTTATAAACTTATTACTGGTTATATAGCTTTAGCTTTTGTTATTTTTGAAATGATTTTGACTGCTAGAAAAAGAGGGCGAGGCTGGATAATTAAACTATCTATTCCTGGTTCTATGCAGTTGTGGCGGAGTTTGCATATTTTTTTAGGAGTTGGATTATTAGCTATTATTTTAATCCATACTCTTGGGGCAACTGGTTTGAATTTTAATTCTATTTTTCTCTGGGTATTTTTTGGTGTAAGTCTCTCGGCTTTAGTCGGTGTAGTCGCAGAAACAGGAATAGTTGAATCTCCACAAAAATTATTTTTAACTTGGTTACCCAATCAAAATTATAGTAATAAAAAAATGCCTGGTGTTGCTAAAGGTACACTAATACGTAATCTACGTTCTATTTGGTTAACCAGCCACATCATCTTAGTAAGTATTTTTTTTGTAATGTTGGGATTTCATATTTTTTTAGCATACTATTATCAATAGAATATTTTACTTAAAATAAATATGCTTAAACAGATAAAAGTAATAATAGTTTATTTTATTTTAATTAGCTTAAACTTTTGTTGGATTCCCCAAGTTTATGCCTTAAACTTTCAATCTTCTTCTCTGCGAGGATTAGCCATTATGAGAGCCATGGCAAGAGAATCTATTGATTACCAAGAAGCTATTAGTAATAAAAAGCCGACTGTATTAGAATTTTATGCCGATTGGTGTACTACTTGTCAGGGAATGTCGCCAGTCATGAATAGTTTAGAACGAGAATATGCAGAAAAAATCAACCTAGTAATGCTTAATATTGACGATCCTCGGTGGCAAGATATCATTAACAAATATCACGTTACAGGAGTGCCACAATTTACTTTTGTCGATCGCGATCGACAAACTATAGATACTTTAATTGGTAAAGTACCCAAACAAATAATGGTACAAATCTTTGAGCAAATAAGTTAAATATTCAGTGATAATTACTCTTAATCCTCAAACTTATAACCCACACCAACAACAGTTTTAATAAAAGTAGGATTAGCTGCATCAGGTTCTATTTTTTTCCGCAAACGCCTGATGTGGGTATCGACTACCCGTTCATCGCCAAAAAAATCATTACCCCAAAGCTTATCAATTAGTTGTGTTCTACTCCAAACACGATTGGGATAACTAAGAAAAGTAGCTAAAAGATTAAACTCTAAAGTAGTTAAATCTAGAGTTTCTGAAGATTTAGAATCCAGTTGACGAGTAGCAGTATGTTGGTCTAGATCGAGGGTAAAATGCTTAGTCTGATAAACCTGACTATTTTGTCCTCCATGGCGTAAACTCCGCCGTAATAATGCTCTAACTCTAGCAACTAACTCCCTCGGACTAAACGGTTTAACTAAATAATCATCTGCACCAGTAGAAAGTCCAATCACGCGATCGATCTCTTCTCCTCTGGCAGTTAGCATTAAAATATAAGGGTCTTTAGTGTAAGCTTGCTGGCGAATACGGGTACAAACTTCCAAGCCATCCAAACCAGGCAGCATGAGATCGAGAATAATTACGTCTGGTTGTTGTTGCTGAAATATTTTTAAAGCTTTTAGACCATTAGCAGCAGTAGAACAAGAAAAGTTTTCTTTTTCTAAAGTTTGTCTAATTAGTTTGGCAATTTCTGGCTCATCTTCAACGATTAAGACTTCCATTATTTAGTTATCAGTTATCAGTTATCAGTTATCAGTTATCAGTTTAAAAGATTTATAGCCTGAGGTTCCCGCGCAAAAACCTAATTCCCGCTTCCCAATTACTAATCACCTAAAAAAAATTATGAACTCTCGATTCCGAACTCAGATTGTAAGGTTTAATTCTGGTTTTGGGAAAACTAGAGCAGACATTACTTATGGTTACTCTTATTTATTCACTCAGCTAAGCTGAATTAAAGCTATGAAACTACCATTATTTAAAAGTTTACAATTTCGTTTACCTTTTTTAGTCTTACTGGGGATTATTCCTACAACCATCATAGCGATCGCTTTGGCTAATTTTAGTGCCAGTAGTTTTATTAGTCGGGAAACTAAAACAATAGAGCGAACTATCGATAGTCCCATTTTGAACGAGCAAGCTCGTATTTTAGAAAGAGAATTTCAGAAATTAGCCGTGATGATTTCTGTAACTGCGATAGGGACAGCAGGTATTTTAACCTGGCTACTAGCTAGTCGTTTGACTAAACCCATCAGTGAAATAAACGCAGCAGCAACCAGCCTAGCAAAAGGCAATTTATATAAAACCGTTAATCTTAAACGGGAAGACGAAATCGGAATTTTAGCTCAATCTTTTAATTCCATGGCCAAACAGCTACAACATTCTTTTAATCATTTACAAAAGGGTAGGATAGAAAGGGATAAATCGATCGAACAACAAAATTTAGCGGAACAAGAACAAAGACTGGCTAAACAGAAACTAGAAGAGCAAGTTCGAGAATTAGAAACTAAATTAGCTTTAGTCAACCAGGGAGACTTAACCATACAAGCTGCTGTCACCGATGACGAAATTGGTAGAGTAGCTTCTTCTTATAACTCTATGGTAGAAAGCTTAAGAAACATTGTTACTCAAGTAAAGACAGCAACTCAAACGGTAGCAGAAACAACTAATCAGAGTGAACATGCTATTCAAAGTCTTTCTATCGGAGCTAACAAGCAAACAGAGGAAATTCATGCCATTTTAGCCAAAATACAGGCTATGGCTGATTCGATGCAAACTGTTGCTCTAAATGCAGAACAAGCGGAAACAATTATCAAACAAACATCAGCAAAAGTTAAAGCTGGAGATATTGCCATCAATCAAACCGTCGATAAAATTGTTACCCTGGGACACACTACCGCCGAAACAAAAGAACAAGTCAAGCGATTGGGTAAAGCTTCTCGTAAAATTTCTAAAGCAGTAGAATTAATTCGTAAAATTGCTCTGCAAACAAACGTTTTAGCTGTCAATACTTCGATCGAAGCAGCCCGTGCAGGAGAAGAAGGTTTGGGTTTTACTGTTGTAGCAGATGAAGTTCAATCCTTAGCAGCACAATCCGCCCAAACAGCTACAGAAATTGAAAAACTAGTTTTAGAGATGCAAGCAGAGACTAGTAAGGTAATTCAAGCAATGGAAGACAGTAGTAAACAAGTACTAGCTGGTAGTAAACAAGTAGAAGAAACTCGTATTGCTCTCCAGGAGATTACCGTTGCCAGTCAGCAAATCAATCAATTAGTTGAAGCAGTTAATAATTTAGCGATGGAACAATCTCAGAATAGTCAAGTTGTTACGACAGCCATACAAGAAGTAGCTGCTATCACTCAAGAGAATTCGACTAATGCTACTAATGTTTCTACCTCCTTTAAAGAACTAATAGCAGTTGCCAGTCAACTACAAACTAGTGTCGATCGATTTAAAGTGAGATAAGCGTAATTAAGATATATTAACGAATAGTTGATGCACTAATTCAAAATAAGTTTTATGCTTTCTGCTATTCTGTTTGACCTTGATGGGACTTTAGCTAATACAGATACCTTACATTTTTCTATCTGGCAAGAGATGTTAGCAGTCAATTATTACTTTCTTTCGGGATGTTCATCAGCAGCAGTCTTACCTAGCTGATTGATTTGTTCTATTAATTGATATAAACGTCCCAAACTTTTTTGATTGAAATAGAAAACTAAACGAGGTAAGTTAACAGTTGCGTCGTTTTTTTCTGCTGGTAAAGCCGAACTTTTGACAATTTTTCCTTGGCTGAGAATATCACTAAAATCTTGATTGAGTTGTTCGACTATTTCATCACTCAGTTGACTATTTAGACGCATCACAAATTGTCGACCAACATAACGACTAGAATGATAAACGCGATAGAAATTTCTAATCGTGTTGCAGGCAACATCTAATTTATCCGTAATTGTATAGAGACTCGGATCGTCTGCGCTAACTAAACCTCTAGCCACTAAATGTTTACAAATATAATTATTCCAAGAATGCCAATAATCACCCCCTGGTTTATCGATTAAATTTATTAAAATATACAAACTCAGCCTCAGCAGCACTTCAATGGAGATTAGCTGAAGCTGCGCTTATACATTTATCCTGAATACTAAGCACAAACCGTTGCACTACTCTATTACCGGGTAAGTGCTAGCGAAAATCGAATGAACCAAAGTTGCTAATTTTAGAACTCACCTAATAGCTTAAAGATATTTCTCTAAAGTATTAGCCAAAGTTGTTTTAGGTACTGCCCCTACTACCATATCCACACGCTGACCTCCTTTAAAAATCATCAGTGTAGGAATACTACGAATGCCATATTGACTGGCAACTTGGGGGTTCTCGTCGGTATTGAGCTTGACTACTTTGATTTGTCCGTCATACTGTTCTGCAATTTCTTCAACAACTGGTGCAACCATCCGACATGGTCCGCACCAAGGAGCCCAAAAATCAACTAGAACGGGGACATCGGAATCTAAAACTTCTTCTTTAAAGCTCGTATCTGTTACTGTGGCAGTTGCTGACATGCCTATATATCCTTACTTAGCAAATTTCTTCTAGTACTAACAGATCTTACCATAGTAAAAACTAATCTAAAGGCAAATTGGTTTATATTTAACCTTAAACAAACTTATTACGAAATAAACTTATTTAGTAATTTATTTTGTTATCATTTGGAGCGAAAAACTCCTTAAAAAGAAAACCGCCCGTGTCAATAGCGGGCGGAGTGTGGTGTGAGGAGTGAACGGAAACATTTGTCTCCGCCTTCTTTATTGTAAGTTCAGAACTTTGATTTTGCCAGGGTTATGTAATTAGGTTTACACATAAATTCCCTTTTTTTTAACAAAAAGTTCATGATTTCTTTGCATAATATTAAATTTTGTAATTAACTTAAACTTGAAGTAGACCAACTATGCTTTTGCACGATGGTGTGTAGTTGCCAATCAGAGGATGTTTGAGGATAATCTAGGCGATAATGCCCTCCTCGACTTTCTGTACGGAAAACAGCACTGGTAAGAATTAAGTAAGCGATATCAACCAAGTTCAGAGTTTCGGCGTATAACCTCAACTGAGCTTCGGTTTGAAAAGAATTAAAGTTAACCTGATGGTTGGGAGATAATTCAAAAACGTATTTACTCAAAGGAAAAGAAATTAATTGAGACTGCCAAGATTTTACTTGGGCGATCGCACTTCTCAATACTGTTTCCGTTCTGCATATACCAGAACTTTGCCAGATTAATACGGGTAATTCTTTTCTGATTTGAGTTACTTGCTGTATTTGTTCGGACCAATTTTCTTCCTTAACATTAATTAATTCAAATTCAGTTACAAATTGAGAGGATTGAATTTCTAGTTTAGATAGTTGTGCTGCATAAACTACACATTCGAGTAAAGAATTACTAGCCAAACGATTAGCACCATGGACTCCCGTACTGGCAGTTTCACCAACAGCATATAATCCCGGGACAGAAGTACGATTCATTCGATCTACCTTGATGCCACCCATCCAGTAATGGGCAGCAGGGGCAACAGGAATTGGTTCATTAAATAAATCTACTCCCCACTTCTGACAAACACGGATAATATTGGGAAAGCGATAGCGAATTTTTTCTTCTGGTATGGGTCTTAAATCCAGATAAACATTAGTTTCGCCAGTTTTTTGCAAATGAGTAAAAATGGCTCGACTAACGATATCTCTAGGAGCTAATTCTCCATCGGGATGGTATTCAAACGCAAATCGTCGTCCCTGACGATCGACTAAATGCGCTCCTTCTCCTCGTACCGCTTCACTAATCAGAAATCGGGGCGCACCTGGCTTAGTTAAAGCAGTTGGATGAAATTGAACAAATTCTAAGTCTCTCAAAATTGCCCCACTGCGCCAGGCGATCGCTACTCCATCTCCCGTACTTACGGGAGGATTAGTAGTTTGAGAGAATACTTGTCCTCCACCTCCTGTTGCCAGAATAACTGCTCCTGCTTTAATCCAGCTAATTTTTTGGCGATACAATAGGCTAATTCCCTGACAATCACCAGTTTCTTTGTCGAGCCATAAATTTAAGGCAAAAGCTTGAGAAAAAACATGAATATTAGGACGTTGCAGTACTTGTTCGGTAAGAGTAGTAACGATCGCTTTTCCTGTAGTGTCTGCTGCATGGAGTACCCTAGGGCGAGAATGGGCAGCTTCTAAAGTCATAGCCAATTTATTGTTTTGACGATCGAAGGCTACTCCCATTTCTACTAAAGATTCGATGGCACTAGCTGCATTGGCAACCAGAAAATCTACCGCCGTGCGATCGCACAAACCTGCACCAGCTTTTAAAGTATCTTCGAGGTGTAATAAAGGAGAATCATCTGGATTAATTGCTGCTGCAATACCGCCCTGTGCCCATTTACTAGCTCCTGTTTTGAGCTTTTCCTTAGTAATTAACCCTACAGAATAATGGTTAGGTATACACAAAGCTGCGTAGAGTCCAGCAGCACCAGAGCCTATTACTAATACATCGAAGTGAGAATAGTCTTTCAATTTACATCGTTTTCTGACACTATCTTGGATTTAATCATGACATAGATTATGGTGTTTTACGAGTGTAATATTTAATCACGGCAGATTTGGCAACAATAACAATACAATAAAAGATATTTGGATAAATTATTATCATCAAAATTAGAATTTTAATGGAGAAAACAGAAAATATTCCCGATCGTCAAGTCGAGCAAATTGAATCATCTGTATTAGATTTAGAATTATTGGCACTAAAACAAAAATCACCATCAATAAAACAGTGGAGTTTTTGGGTAGTTTTTAGCTCTACTTTTATTACTATTTTTCTGGCAGAGATGGGAGATAAAACTCAGTTAGTAACCTTGTTGATGAGTGCAGAATCCCAATCTCCTTGGATTGTCTTTTTAGGTGCTGCGATCGCTTTACTTACTACTAGCTTGTTGGGAGTATTGGTAGGTTACTGGTTGGCAAAGAAACTATCTCCACAGACTCTCGATTTATCTATTGCCATACTATTATTAGTGATTACAGCCTGGCTAGTGGGCGATATAGTAAGTTAATTGATAAATATTTAATTTGATTTTTTATGGATTGGCAATTATTAGGACTCAGTTTTATTACGGTGTTCGTAGCAGAAATTGGTGATAAAAGTCAATTAGCTGCGATCGCCCTCGGTGGAAGTTCTAAACATCCCCGTGCTGTCTTTCTTGGTTCTACGGTAGCTCTTATTTTAGCTAGCTTTCTGGGTGTGCTGGCAGGAGGAAGTGTTGCTCTTATTTTTCCTGAAAAACTACTTAAAGCAGGGGCAGCTATTGGTTTTGCTTTCTTGGCGTTGCGGTTAGTTTGGTTTGATGAAGGGAATAGCTAGTAGTTAGTAGTTAGTAGTTAGTAGTTAGTAGTTAAATGAGCCAAAACAGAGTACAAGTAATTGGTGGTGGTTTGGCAGGAACAGAAGCAGCTTGGCAAATAGCCCGGGCAGGAGTACCCGTAACTTTGTGGGAAATGCGTCCAGTACGAACTTCTCCAGCACACCATACAGCAGAATTAGCGGAATTAGTCTGTAGTAACTCTTTTGGTGCAATGGCGAGCGATCGCGCTGCGGGATTGTTACACGAAGAATTACGTCATTTCAATTCGATTATTATTAGTACGGCGGATAAACATTCTGTACCTGCGGGGGGTGCTTTAGCTGTCGATCGTGCTGTATTTAGTAAGGAATTAACCCAGATATTGGCGAGTCATCCTCTAATTGAGTTAAACAGAGGGGAAATTACTGAAATTCCTAGAGAGGGAGTAGTTGTACTCACCACGGGTCCTTTGACTACTCCTGCTTTAGCAGAAGACTTACAGCGTTTTACGGGCATGGAATACCTGAGCTTTTTTGATGCTGCCAGTCCTATTATAGTAGGAGAGTCAATTAACCAAGACATTGCTTTCTTAGCTTCCCGCTACGATAAAGGAGAGGCTGCCTATCTCAATTGTCCCTTTAACAAAGAACAATATCTTCATTTCTGGCAAGAATTATCTCGGGCAGAACAAGCAGAATTAAAGGATTTTGAACGAGAAACCGCTAAATTTTTTGAAGGTTGTTTACCCATCGAAGAACTAGCCAAGAGAGGAGAAGATACCATGCGTTATGGTCCTCTCAAACCAGTAGGCTTATTTGACTCTCGGTTAGGAGATTTTCGCGCCCCAGAAAATAAAGATAAACGTCCCTATGCAGTGGTACAACTACGCCAAGAAGATAAAGCAGGGCAATTATGGAATATGGTGGGTTTCCAAACTAATTTGCGTTGGGGGGAACAAAAGCGAGTATTTAGATTGATTCCTGGCTTAGAAAATGCTGAATTTGTACGGATGGGAGTGATGCACCGCAATACTTTTATTAATTCTCCCCAACTTTTAAACCCTACTTTACAGTTTAAAAATCGTCAGACTTTATTTGCTGCGGGACAACTGGTAGGGACAGAAGGTTATACTTCCGCTGCTGCGGGGGGATGTTTGGCAGGAATTAATGCTGCTAGATTAGTTTTAGGACAAGAACTAGTAACTATACCAGCTACTACCATGATGGGTGCATTATTTGAGTTTATTAGTTCTGCTTCACCCAAAAGTTTTCAACCCATGCCTCCTAACTTTGGTATTTTGCCCCCATTACCTACCAGAATTCGTAACAAAAGAGAGCGTTATGGCAAGTACCGCGATCGCGCTTTAGCAGATTTGGATAGTTGGCAGGAGGAATTTCTTTGCCCTCCCCTCTCTGTAGTAAATTAGCCAATAGGGGCGAAGAGCTATTCGTCCAAATATATAACGAGGAGAGAAATCAAAATAGTTTTTATGAAAGAACAAATTATTACTTGGCTCAATCGTTTTTTAATTGCAGATGTATTTTTAATCTTTTTTGCTTTTGCTTGGTTTGCCTTGGCTGTTATTGGTAGATCGATCGGTGTTCCTCTTGGTTTCGATTTGTGGCTTAAACTCTGGATACCTCTATTTAACCCCGCGATCGGTATTTTATTTTTAGGGGCTTTTTCCAGTTGGTTAATCAGTAAAATTTCCCAGAAGTTTAGTTCTAATTAGATATTAGTTTTAAGTAAGTGTGTAAAATTATTTGTATATAAGAAAATCTCCTAGCGAAGCGGTGCTTTAGCCAGGAGAATGACAAAAGAGGGATATATAATGGGAAGAACCGCATATTTTCAGCTACGGGATATCCCAATATACCTCTGGCGTTACATCCCAATTAAGGGCTTTAAACTCACGGGAGTTTGGTATTCCAAAGAATGCTCCCTATTTGGTCGAATTACACCATACTCAAAACTCTGCTCAAGACCATTCCTTTCAAGGGTTATCTTGTATAAATCCTCGACCGCAGCGTTACCGAAAATGCTCCTGGTTGACTGAGACATAACCCGATAGGTTTCAGGTTTGGGTGGCATTATTCCATACTGGTAAAATGCCGAGAGTTGCTTCAAATAATCCCGATGTGCCTCCCATTCAGTGGTAGTTGAAACTGACGGTAGCCGTTCATCTTTAAGCAGGTTCAGGAACGGATCTGGGTGTCCAGGCTGTAATGGTAGCTGACGAATATCTGAGGGAAAGTCATATTCAATCGGAGCATCTCCAGAGGTAATATGCAGGTAGGCTATTTTTGTGCCTCTGTCCGTTGCATTGCCATTATCTATAGTTAATTTGCCGTCGTTTACACTAACGGTTCTCACCTTTGTGGCAAACTGATTTGCATCAAGAGATAGATCGGTCCAGTAATTTGAATCTTCTACATTGATTATGTTGTTTGAGGCAGAATACCTTGCGTCACCAATAGTCACGCTTACATGATATTCTCCATTAGGAAGAGCGACTTCCCACACTGCTCCTGGCTTCATCACGACGTGAGAGGCTCGTCTGGAGTCGGTATTGTATCCTGTTCTGTCTCTCCCATAGTCAGTATGATCGATGTTCCATCCAAATGTCCCTCCATCCCGACTACCGTATAAGTCTCCTCGATCGCGAATATAATTATCAGGAGTCGCAACGCTTGCAGCCTGAAAGTTAAACTTCATCTCGATGTCAGGAGAACGATCTGGAGTTACATCATCCGTAATCTCAAGATATGCTATTTTTGTCGTTTTCTGAGGAGCCGATCCATTATCAATAGAGAGGCGACCGTCAGTTACCTCAATCTGTGCATTAATATAGCCAAACTCGTTCTTGTTTAGATATTGAAAATCCCAATAGTTCTTTCCTTCAATATTGATAGTATTGTTTTTAGTGGAAAACTTTGCTTCCCCAGTGGCTACTCGCACGTGATACTTTCCATTCGGTACTTCCATTTCCCACAATGCGCCCGCTTTAAGGGTCGCATGAGATGCAAGCCGGGGATCGTTATTAAATCCCGATCGATCTCTGAGGAACCCCTCGTGACTTTCATTCCACCCGAAAGTATAGCCATCTTGCTGACTGTAGATAAGACCGCTATCTGCAATATAGCCTGCTGGTGTCTCATAGGTGTCGGGCTGAAAGTTCACCTTAACATTAACCTCGGCACTAGCGGAAGAAGTGTCTACCATCTCTACCATAGATGTTGTGCTATTCCCGCTTTCCAGGTCTAAAGCGATCGCTTCTAAACTAGGCTCGGATGTTAATTCTTGTGCTCGATTGACTGTAGGTTCTAAGGATTCGGGTTTGACCGTAATTAAATTATTCGCTTCTGCTCCTGTCAATTCTTGAGTGGTTAGACTTCTACTCCTTATTGCCTCTCCCTTCTGAGGTAGAGCGAGATCGGAAGAAAACGGATTCAACGGAAACAAAATTGAATCGAACTCAGTTTGGCTTTTCTCGATCGCTTCTTCACTAGCCAACAGCTCTTCTTCTTGACTAAAAGGGTCTAGATATAATCCATTTTTGCTTGGCTCAATTTCCAATGAGAGTGGGTTTTCTGCCAATGAAGGGGCAAAAAAAGGTTCTAGTTCACTATTATTGCTTAAATCTTCTTCAAGGTTAGGATTAATCATTTTCTCAATCGTCCTGCTTCATCACATTATCGATCCCAATACCAGTTGTTTTATTCCCGTTTTTAGTTGGACAATTACCAGCTCAGAGCCGAAATATCTCTCCCCTTTTTAGTTAAAGACATTTATATTTCCAGATGAGTGGTTCAGTTCCCACACAAGATAAACTGAACACCGACTTAAATTCTGGCGTTTTTGTCAACCTCACATCCCTAATTTTTAACCCTGAAGAGGAAGCGTAATCTCCAATATCAACTACTCCCAAAACATTCGTGACAACTTAAGGCGATGTGATATTTTTCAATCGCTTTAAGCTATCAGCTCTCAGCTATCAAGTCTTAGCTGTTGAAGATTTAACCACGCTAGCAAGCGTAGCTACCGATTCGGGCATTTTAGACTGATGGAATGCTCCCACCAGTCCCAGAAAGCTTTGGACTTAAAAATTATGCTATGTTGCTGTACTTTTCTTTCAAGCTTGGAAACGGGGGACTTGACTGGGTTGATCCCCATGGGTCGGCCAACTCCAGTTGTTGGGGAAAGCATCCTAATACAATCCATGTTTCAGAGGACACGGATTTTGATGAAACCTCAAAATCACAAGATGTCCGTGCTTTTCGACGATGAGCCGATCATACATCGTTTGAAACCCCTGCTCCATGAAGATTCAGTATCAAAAATGTAAATCTGTAACCATATTGATACAAATATTTTTCTTTAAAGCAAATGTTCAAATTTAGGGTCTTTTTGCAGAGCTTTTACTACCTGTTTGATATCTTGGGTACGCTCTTTATTCACAACTAATGTAACATTGCGATCGCGCACGATCACGATATCTTCTAAACCAATAGTAACGATTACTTCATCGTCATCACTAGCATAGACAACTGCTCCTTGAGTATCTTGACCTACATGAGTGGCTAGCTCGACATTGGCTTTGTCTCCTTTCAGCAATCTTTCTACACCATTCCAGTCACCAAGATCATCCCAACCAAAATTAGCAGGTAAAACATAAGCTAATTGGGTTTTTTCCATTAAGGCATAGTCAATACTTTTTTTCTCTAGTTGAGAGTAAGCAGATTCTCCTTTCTCTATTAGAGGTTTAATGATTTCTGGTGCGTAAGTTTTTAATTCGTCTAAAACTACTCCCGCCTTAAAAATAAACATCCCACTATTCCAGCTAAATTTACCAGTATCGATAAAAGATTGAGCCGTGGCGCGATCGGGTTTTTCGGTAAAACGACTTACTTTGTAAACAGGTAAACCCCCAAACTCTCCTTTAGTTTTCCCTTGTTCGATATAACCGTAGCCAGTAGCAGGATAATTAGGTTTAATTCCTAAAGTGACGATCGCTTTTTCTTTAGCTGCTAGCATGGCACTAGCTTTGAGGGTTTGCTCGTAGGCTGAAACATCTCCAATCCAATGATCTGCGGGGAAAAAACCCACAACTGCATCTTCGCCATGTTGCTTAGATACTTCTAAGGTAGCCCAAGCCACAGCAGGAGCAGTATCTTTTCCTTCTGGTTCGACTAATATATTTGTTTCTGGTAATTCGGGTAATTGTTCTTTTACGCCATCAGCAATTATGGCAGAAGTAATTACCCACAACTTATCCCAACCCCCTGCTAATTCTAAAAGTCGCTCGGCAGTTGCCTGTAGTAAACTTTTATCACTACCATCTAGACATAAAAATTGTTTTGGTCTTTTTTTTCGGCTTACAGGCCAAAAACGCTCTCCTTTACCGCCAGCAAGGATTATAGGTATTAAAGTTGTGTTCATAAAAGTTTCTTTAGTGGTTTAGTAGGTTAGTAATATTAATACTTATGTCTCTAGATTCTACCCAAAACAATCTAGGCAAAAGTGGAAAAATCTGTATTAGGAGGGACATCTTGCCAACGTCCATTACCAACCGCTTGTATAGCTTCTTTCAGGTCAACATCCCCCGTATAAATAGCACGACCAACGATCGCACCAGTAACGCCTAAAGATTCTAAGGCTAATAAACTCAGTAAATCTGTCAGAGAACTAACACCACCAGAAGCAATCACAGGAATTTTGACTACATTAGCTAATTCTCTTAAAGCTTCCATATTAGGACCTGAAAGAGTACCATCACGATGAATATCTGTATAGATGATGGCTGCTGCCCCTCTGTTGACCATATCTCGAGCTAAATCTGTAGCTGCAACCTCAGAAGTTTCTAGCCAACCTCTAGTAGCAACTTTACCATTGCGGGCATCTATACCAACTACAATTTGCCCGGGAAAAGTATTAGCTAATTCGCTGACTAAGTCTGGTTGTTCTACGGCAACCGTGCCTAAAATAGCCCGTTGAACGCCAATATCGAGTAATTGTGCCACAGAAGCGCGATCGCGCAATCCACCCCCTACTTGAATAGGTATAGACACTGCCTTAACTATGGCTTCAATAGCTGCTAAATTACTAGTTTTACCTTCTTTTGCGCCATCTAAATCCACTACATGAAGACGAGTTGCACCTTGTTCTACCCAATTTTGGGCTACTTCGGCTGGGTTGGTATTAAATACTTCCGATTTAGCGTAATCTCCTTGATAAAGGCGTACACATTTTCCGTCTAAAAGATCGATCGCGGGGATAACTTCCATAGTATTTTTCTTAAATAATCGACAAGACATTAACAATATAGTGGCTAAAGGCAACTATATGTAACTAAACTTAAAGATACAGACTAAAAAGAAGTTCAGAATCAATCACTTATCTCAGATTAAAACAATGAAGTTACCACCACAACTAGATACACCTCGTTTTATTCAGCGACTGAAATGGATTGGTACTCCTGTTAACTATATGGAAACGGCAGCCCAAAAACAACCCGATATTTTTAGGGCTCAAGTTATTGGTTTTGGCAGTAATGTAGTCTTTGTCAATCATCCCGAAGCTGTTAAACAAATTTTAACCAACGATCGCACCAAGTTTTTTGCCCCTGGCAAAGAAAATGCTATTTTAAAACCCCTAGTAGGTGATTATTCTATCTTTCTGTTAGAAGGCGATTTTCATAAAAAAAGGAGAAAATTACTATTGCCCCCTTTCCACAGAGAGAGAATGAAAACCTATGGTAATTTAATCTGCGATCTAACCACCAAAATCTTCGATCGAGTACCTTTAAATACACCTTTTACTGCTAGAACTATAAGTCAAGATGTTTCCCTACAAGTCATCTTAGAAGCAGTTTATGGTTTACAAAGTGGAGAACGTAGTCAGCAAATTAAACAGTTATTGACTAATATTGCCGATGTTTTTCGCTCTCCTTTTACTTCTGCTTTTCTCTTTTTTCGCTCTTGGCAAAAAGATTTAGGTGCTTGGAGTCCCTGGGGCTATTTTCTACGTCAACAGAAAAAATTAGATACATTAGAGTTGTCCAAGAGCCGATGAAATTATTAAACTATGATTTAGAGCCAGGAATGGTTGTGGTTGGTTGTATTTATCTAATTCATCAGCGAGAAGATATTTACCCAGAACCCAAACAATTCAAACCAGAAAGATTTTTAGACAAACAATATTCTCCTTATGAATTTATTCCCTTTGGTGGTGGGGCGCGTCGTTGTATAGGAGAAGCCCTAGCACAATTGGAACTGAAACTTGCTTTAGCTACCATTCTCTCCCAATACGAAATAGATTTAGCTAGTAATAAACCAGAAAAACCCAAGCGTCGTGGAGTTACTCTTGCTCCTGCTAACGGTGTAAAAATTGTCATTAAAGGCAAACGCACACCACGATCGAAATCTACTTCTCAAAAACCAGCGATCGTCTAAGTTTTGTTAAGAACTATGCTACTAGGGTTATTGATTTCTTTTATTAGTGTCACTTCGAGCGAAAAAACAGAAGGCGATTTACGCTCGATCGATACTTTGCCGATAAAACTTTTGAATTGCTTTTAAGATTTTATCAAGAGCTGAGTTAGAAGAGGAGCGATCGAGGTCTATATTTTGGATTTGTGTGAGTAATTTAGCTTCTTCCGTATCAATGTATCCATCACTATAAACTAGAGCGCTAATAGCGGATAGTAAGTTTTGATAATCTTGTTCTGTAGGGTTATTACCCAAATAGTTTTCTAACCACAAATAACATTTGTTCGCTGGAATGGGTTTTTCTGTAGATAATAAAGACTGTACTTCTGGATCGTCAGCCAATTCATTTTCTGTTACTATCTGTTGCAGATATTCCAGTTCTGACTCTTGAATTTCTCCATCAATCCAGGCTGCACCAACTAGAATTTTAAATAACTCTTTTTTGTTACTATTATTTAGTCTAGACATCTTTCTTTTTTTTGCTTACATTGAAAAAATCATAACTCCGAACTCAGTTTAAACCTAACCAAGAACCAAAAGTAGACTTAATCGATTCTTGTGCTTTAGGAATAATTGAATTCTGGGTGCGTAAAAAGACTCGAGCGCAGTTACGTCCGGGCATACCAGAGATTGAACCTCCTGGATGAGTACCCGCACCAGTGAGATATAAATTTTTGATAGGGGTAGTGTAGTTAGCAATTTCTGGTAAAGGGCGTAGAAAGATCATTTGATCTAAAGACATATCTAAATGATAGTAATTTCCCTTGTATGAACCCAGTCTTTCTCCTAATTCTGCTGGACTTTCCACCCGACGAGCGATAATAGAATCTTTGAGATTAGGGGCGTATTCGGCTAATTTATCAATTACATTGTCTGCTACCTTATTTTTTAATTCGTCTGTCCAGCCCGTACCCTGCAAACCCGTTCCTTCTTTCCCCGCAATTTGATAGGGGGCAAAAAATTCAATCCAGAGAGTATGTTTGCCTTCTGGGGCGAGGGTGGGGTCTAAAACTGAAGGGATATCTAGATACATAGAAGGATTGGCATCGGGAATTTCTCCCATTACGGCTAAAGCATGGGCTTGTTCGACATGATTAACCGAATCAGCAATTAAAACCGTACCAATTAGATGTTCATTGCCATTTTGTCCATCGTAAGCCGTAAAACGGGGTATTTCTGACAAAGCACAGTCTATTTTGAGGATTGTTTCGTTGTTGTTAACGATTCTTCTTTCTACTCTATCTTTCAATTGGGAGTCGATCGCGCCTGGTTCGACTAATTGTAAAAATAATCTCCGTACATCTAAATTAGAAATAATTCCTTTCTTAGCACGATATTCTTTTCCTCCTGCTACTCTCACCCCAACAGCACGATTATCATCGACAATTACCTCTTTAACCATTTGTTCGGTTAAAATTACTCCTCCTTCGGCAGTAACTAACTTAACCAAAGCCTCTGTTAGCGCGCCCGTACCACCACGGGGTCTTGCCATGCCTGGATGGTGACGCATTGCCAACATCATTAAGCCTGAAGTAATACCTTTTTGGGAAGGTGGCGCACCGATTTCTGCTGCTAGCCTGGCTAAGGGGGCTTTAACTATTTCCGTATCAAAATACTCAGAAAGTACATCTTCAGGAGAAGTAATCATAGTGCGGATAAAATCTAGGGCTTTATTTTTTGAGCCAGCTATGGTTAGAGCATCTACTAAATTTTTTCGACGGTAATTTTGAGCAATATCTAGCCAAGCCTGAGGGGGAGAGTTAAAGAAAGGCGCAACTGCGCTCATTAAAGTCGACCAGTACTCGATAAATTCTCCATATTTTTGGGCATCTCTTTGACTGTAGCGGGCAATATTGGCACTAGTTTTAGCCACAGATTTATGTGCCAAGAAGTACTTTCCATCTGGGTGAGGACAAAAAGTATGGGGGTCGCAGAGAAGATATTCTAGACCATATTTTTGTAATTGTAATTCTTCTATAATAGGACCGAGGAAAATAAATTCATGATCGATCGCGCAGAGGTTAAACTTAAATCCTGGGGCTTCTTCGGGGATAGCTTCTTCTGTAGTTGCTGCACCACCAGGAACGGGACGTTTTTCTAGCAACAAGACACTATAACCTGCTTTTAATAAGTAAGCAGCACAAACTAACCCGTTGTGACCAGCACCAATAATAATTGTATCATATGCTTCCATACAATCTGTTCTTCTTTGCTATTAGTTTTGAGGAGCCAATTTTAGTTAAAGGTACCCAAATAAAGTTTAAAGGAAAAACGCACAAAAGTATCGAGTAACAAAGACTTAAAGAAAAGTAGTTATCACTATAATTTCGACTTCTTTTGCTATACTGACGTTAGTAATGATTTTTCGCTACTCCTACGATATATGAGCTTGGCTGTTCAAGTAATTGAGCCTGAGGGTATTTTAGATGGAACAAAAACTGATAAATTTCGCCAAGAAATTGATGAATGCGTCAGAACTGGAGCCAATATTATTTTAGTCGATTTTACTAACGTAACTTTTATGGATAGTTCTGGTTTAGGAGCTTTAGTTTTATCATTGAAAACTATTCGTACTGCTGGTGCTAAACTTTTTATTTGTTCTATCAACGAGCAGATAAAAATGCTATTTGAGTTAACCAGTATGGATCGAGTTTTTGAAATTTTTTCTAGTCGAGAAGAATTTGAAAGAAAAGTAGTTAAATTATCGCCATAAAGTTATTTATTGTTTGGCGGTCGAGAATTAAAGTAGTCGAGTGATTAAAAGTAAATTAACTAGAAAAAATCAATTTGCATGATAGATAAATCATCTTCAAACTGAAAATTGGTATGCCAGGTTCTAATGTGTTGCAATAGATGGTCTAGATTGCGTACGCGATTGTGCTTATATTTTTTTAGTAACGCAATGAGTTGTTCTAATCCCCAGAAAAAACCATTGGCTTCCTCTA
This sequence comes from Xenococcaceae cyanobacterium MO_188.B32, assembly GCA_030065635.1. Lineage (GTDB taxonomy): Bacteria > Cyanobacteriota > Cyanobacteriia > Cyanobacteriales > Xenococcaceae > JASJDJ01. Next base: position 13,692 of record JASJDJ010000044.1, on the reverse strand, counting down.
TTTCGTAGATACCATCGCTGAAAATATAAAGACTAGAGCCAGGCATGATTTTACGATTTGCATTGATATATTGGATATTAGGAAACATACCGATAGGAACTCCTGCCGTTTTCAGTCTTTGTTCGTCAAGATGATTTTGGGCTAAAGGAGTTAATAAAATGGCGGGAGGATGTCCGGCACAAGAATAAATTAATTCTCGCTGGCGATGATTGTATATTCCATACCACATTGTAAAATATTTATCGTTGCGATCGCTCATCTGGAAAACTTGATTTAAACCCTGTAAAACTTGATTGGGTTGATAGTAATTAACATTATTTAATCCCCGCGAGCGTAATAAATTAATTACGGAAAGAGAGGGTAGAGAAGCTCTCAAACCATGTCCGGCAACATCTAATAAGTAAAACGCGATATGTTCCGAATCAAGCCAAAAGTAATCAAAACTATCTCCTCCCAATTTACTAGAAGGAATAAAACGAACGTCAATATTTAATGCCGGATGAGACAAAGGCTCTGGTAAAATCGAACTAACATACTCGGCAGCTTCAGCTAATTCTGCTTCTAAAAGTTGTTTTTGCTGTTCGAGGTCTCGACTCAATTGGTGTAATCTCAATCCTGCTCTAACACGGGCTTGCAGTTCGTACATTTCGATCGGCTTGCACAAAAAGTCATCTGCTCCCGCATCTAGCCCCTTAACTCGATCTTCTATTGAATCTAGAGAAGTAAGTAGAATAAAAAAAGTAGTTGATAATTCTTTCATAGATTTAATCTGACAGCAAACTTCTAATCCATTAAGACGAGGCATAATCCAGTCACAGATTATTAGGGCTGGGCGTATTTCTTGAGCTTTTCTCAAGCCTTCTTCTCCGTTACTTGCCAAAGTGATATCGTAACCTTGAGTGGAAAGAGCCCTCTTCAACAGGATTTGAGTTGCAACATCATCATCAACGATCAGAATTTGAGCCATAATATACAGTTATTTTCCACGCCGTAAACCAGAAAGTCAACTAGATTAATGTTTTAAGATCATTGAAGTTGAGTTAATCTAAAACAGGAAACAGTAAAAATTAAACTCAAATAGTAATCTAGTTATATATTAGATTCTCTATTTACACTATCTTGCTAGCTAGTTGGCAAGAAGAGGATATATTGCTTTAGGTTTATCGGCAAAGAGTTATGCTCGATAACAGTCGTCAACACCTCGATTGCGAGACAGTCCGTTGGGCGGTGAGGTAGCGCGTTGGGCGGGTTCCCCGACAGTCACGCGACTACCGAACCCGAAGGGGTTTCCAAGGTAGCGCGTTGCGGGGGTTCCCCCCGTTGTAGCGACTACCGCCGACTTAAAGGAACTGTCGAGGGCGGATATGCTGGGGTTTCCCCAGCATCCCTCTCGGTCAAACCTGGTAATGTTCCTCCGCGTAAAATGTCGGTTTTAGGCAAGCAAGAGCTAGAAGGTTGTGGGCAATTGAACGTCCTCAAAAAACTCCAATTTAAGGTTGATAGCAATCTACAAGCATTAGAATCAGTATTATCTCAATTTAACCAAATTTATGACCATTGTATTCCTCATCAGGATTGGTTAAAGTGTAAATTGGCTTTAGCAGAAGGATTTACTAATGCAGTGCGCCACGCACACAAAGAGCTACCAACAGAAACACAAATTACTATTGAAGCTGTTCTTAAATCGACAACTCTGGAAATTTATATTTGGGATTTTGGTAATCCTTTTGATTTAAACCAGTATATAAAAGAAATATCAAAAAACGATAACAATTGGTTGGGAAGTGGCAGAGGTATAGCAATTTTAACCCAAATTGCCGATCGCCTAGAATATAGGCATATTGAAAAAAAAGGTAATTGCCTGTTAATTGTTAAGGAATTTTCCCAGGGATTAGGGATTAGGGATTAGTAGTCTGTCAAGATTGATTTGATGGATAGGAGAAAAGTTCGGAGTTCGTAATTCGGAGTTCGGAGTTAAAAGATTTAACCCTCATTTCTAACTTGACAAAGTATTAGGGATCGGTGATTGGGTAATAAATTGGGTAATAAATAATAAGTGATGAATGATAATTTTGTTAGTTGCCAGTGGTTGGCAGAAAATCTAGACAATCCGCAGGTAGTAGTGATAGATTCTCGTTTTCAATTAGCTTCGCCTAGTTGGGGATACGAACAGTATTGCGATGGTCATATTCCTGGTGCTTATTATTTAGATCTAGATCGGGATTTATCTGGTCCTGTCAAAGTTCATGGTGGTCGTCATCCCTTACCTAATTTAGACCAATTTGCTTCTAAATTAGCTTCTATGGGCATCGTTCACTCAGAAACTTTAGTGGTAGCCTATGATGATTCTCGTTTTGCTTTTGCAGCCCGTTTGTGGTGGTTGTTACGTTATTTAGGTCATAACCGTGTTGTAGTATTAGATGGCGGTTGGAATGCTTGGAAACAGGGCGATCATCCGACTAGCCAAGATATTCCTTCTCCTCGGCAGGGTTCTTTTACTCCTCAACCACAAACTGATTGGATAGTAGATATAGAAACAGTTAAACTCCGTAAGGACTTGCCCGAAGTAATTTTAGTTGATTCGAGAGACAGCGATCGCTATGAAGGCAGAAGAGAACCTATCGATCCTATTGCTGGTAGCATTCTTGGTGCAGTTAACTCTCCTTGGAAACAAGTTTCCGATGAACGGGGTTATCTCCGTCCTTTAGAAGAACAACAAAAATTATGGTCTTCTTATACACCAGCAGCAGAAATTATCGTCTACTGTGGTTCTGGTGTCACTGCTTGTGTTAATCTACTATCCTTGCAGTTAGCTGGTATAGGTAATACTAAGTTGTATCCTGGTGGTTGGAGTGATTGGTGTTCCTATCTTAATGAGAATTAGTTTTTGCTAGCAACAGGCTCCCTGGCTACTACTTTCTTAAAAAAGCTAGCAATTTCTTCGACTACTTTATCACTCTGCCAGTAACTACCATGAGCATCGCCACCTTGTAATAGAGCTAGAGTAGTTTGACTCAAAGGTTGAGTGAGAAAATCGAATAGCTTGGGTTCATGGGTAAATAAGTCTTCAAAGTCTATGTATTTTTCATCTCGATCGACTAAACTACTCATTAATTCTTTAAGAGGATAGGCAATAGGATCTCCTGGATGGATATAGTTTCTCCAGGGTAATTTTATATTGCCTCGCACTTTATAAAGACTTTCGAGTAACTCTTTTAATCGGGGGGTAATATCGTGACTGCTAGGATCGGCAGATGCCAATAATTCGCTATCATTTCCGTCTGAATTTACGTTAGTCAAGCTGAAAATAGCTACAGGCGAACCCATGGTGTGAAGACTAGCTAGAGGAATACCCTGTGAGGAATTTTTGTTGTCTCCAGCCAAACCAAATATGGCATCGCGAATAGCCATAACATCTTTGTGTCCGGGTACATTAGGATCGTTCCAACGACCGGCAAAGAGTACGTCAAATAGTATTACTGTTCCCCAACTGTGAGTAACTAGGTGTAGACAGTCTTCAGGTTGAGGATTTTGAATGCGGGCTAGCGTAGTTTCTTTAAGTCTTTTAACTACTTTATAGCCAATGTGACGACTGATATAAAGAGCAGCATCACCAGCAAATTGTAGTAATTGTCTTTCTCGGAAGGTTTTAAACCACATATCCTCCCACAGGGGAGAAGCTTGCAGTTGTTTTAGTAGTCTGTTTTCGGCATTAATATTTACATCGCCCCAATATAGAGGGATATATTCTATATTGCTGGTACGATTTTTGCCTAGTTCTTTATTCAAACCTTCGATTAAATCGTCGGCAAATTCAGGTGTTTCCCTTTCTTCGCGAGTGTTGACACCGTGGACAAATAAAATGTAGTCAGTAGCCATAGTTAGTACCTTAAGTTGTTAGATGTTAGTTGTTAGTTGTTAGTTGAGTACTTAGACAAAATTAATTACATATTCCATTTATCCCTCCAAAGGATTTTAATTTTTTGGATTTGGTCTTGGTTTTTAATCGCATTCCATCCATGTTGAATTGCCTCTTTTTCTTTTTTAGTTAGCTTCCAAGAAAGAGGTGGTCGATATTCTCCTTGTTCGTTATAAAATTCTGGTGCTTCTTTTTCGGAAGGAAAGAATATCTGGAAGTATTGAATATCTATTTTTTGTCGATCGCTTATTTCTTCCAGGGTTTTTTCGGTCTGCCATCGCTGCTGTAAGAGTTCTACTTCAGTTAAATTACGAGCATTGAGAATCGGGTCGCGAACTTTGAATAATGTTAGTAATGGCCCTAAAATTGTCATTAACCAACCTCGATTCTTTTTACCTTGAGTTGTTGAGGAAGCTGGAGGAAAAGGATTGATTTGTAATAAGAGAACTCTCTTAATATTTAGAGGGTCTCGAGAATCTTTAGGGTTTAGTAAATTATTAAGCCATTCTACTGTTGTTACAAAACCGGAATTGTCGAAATAGCCTCCATCGGCGACATGATAATTTGGCTTGGTTTTTAGATCTTTATTACCTCGACAAATAGGAGAAACATAGGGAAAAGTGGCTGAAAGTCTGGCAGCAGTGACCAAATTAATATTATCGTCAGGATAAAGACTATTAAAATCAAAGTACTTTTGCTTGATCGACTCACCAAAAGTCATCGGCGAAATTAATAGACGAAAACCATTTTCGACTAAAGTGGCATTAAATACAGGAATCGGCAGATTGCCATCGAGAATTGGGTCACGCCAAGTTGCGAGAGTTTTTGGCTGATTTGATACCTGCATTTCTTGTTGCCAGTCTGTTTCTAGGGCAATACCTCGATCGCTAATTTGAGGAGTCAAAGCTGAGGGAAGTATGGGTAGGGCAATAATTCGCCATAAGTCGGGATAAGCTAATCCCCAACCAACTGCATCTAAACTGTCTGCTGTAGCACTATTAAAAATCTGGTTCAATTCTGTGTTGGGTGGATAACCTTGAGAATCAAAACGGTCTAGATAGTACATAGAGCCTACCGAACCACCAGAAACGGAACTAATGAAACTAATTGCTTTGGGAAATGATGTTCCTAGTAGTTCTTCATCTTGTAAACCCGTCAATACTTGAGTCGTCCATCCAGCAGCTTGGATCCCACCCCCACTAGCGCAGACGATAACTAGGGTGCGTTTTTGCTCTTCGGTTAATTCTTCCTGCTTGTTTGTTTTGAGATACTCCTCTAGTTTTTGCAAACGTCGATCGATTATGGTCTTAAAATCTTGTAACTCTGGTTGTTTATTTTTTTGTTTGAGACTGTCTTGTTTAAGATGAAAAAAGTGATCCACCTTAAATAGCCAATACATACCAAAAGAAAGTAGCAACCAAAAGAATAGAACCGAAACGCGAAAGCGATCGAAATAAAAGGTAAGACCGCCCAAAAAAAGCGTTGCTATAGAAACTAAAAGCATGACATATAGCAGTGCTGCTGCTTCACCTTTTTTGCCTCTAGTACCGGGTGGATATAATACGAAAACAATCCAGTACCCTACTACAAGAGCTAAGAAAAAAGCGAAAGCATTAACATGAGCTTGGGTTAAATTACCATCAGAATTAATGTAGCCTGCGGGAGAATTCTTCAATAAAAAACTAAAAACTTTAACCAATAAATTATTCAAGATTTCCCAAGTAGCTAAAACGTTTCTAATCCACTTAAAAGCCAACAAAAAGATAGCACCGAACACGACACCGATAAATAATCCCAGCCATCTTTTTTTACCAATTTCTTCTTCTGACAAGTCAGTAATAGCGAGAACTATAGGTAAAGTTAGAGCGATCGCCAATCCGTAGTACCATGACGGAGAACTTGTTATTAGTGAGGGAACGGCAAAACGAGTCGGTGCATTATCAATAACGATCGCCGTAACAAAGATTACAGACATTCCCGCTACAGTTGCTCCCAAAATTGTAAAAGCCATTTGCCAGATACCACGCAGGACAAAAAGATTTTTGAGCATGGCTGGTAAAATAAACTCAGCGATCGCAGGTAAAGCGAGAAGTAATACACCCAGAAGCAGAGGTATACGTAGGAAAAAAGCATATTCCCAAAAGATATTGGGAACTAGCAGCCATCCTGTGACTACTACTACCACGATCGCCAACCACAAAAAGATATTATTTTTCATGATTCGGGATAATATTGTAAAGAAATAATTTAAGATGAATTGAATTGATGATTTTACTAAATTTATTAGTTGTCTTGGTATATTACAAAAAAAACTGGTGATTCTTTATTGGTACTTGCTAATTCTTGCTTGACTGTATTAATTAATTCACCTAATCCAATCTCATTTGACATTATCGTTACTCCAAATAATTAAAATTGTTAACTTTATAAGTTAGGGTATTGTTAATCAAATCGCTTCACTCCTGGAATTTCTAAGAGGATGTCTGAGAAATCCCAATTTTTACGTTCTGGCGACTTAGATTTAATGCCTTCAATCAGATCATCAGCATATCTGGGGTTTTCCCTTTGATCGCGAGTATTCACGCCGTGTATAAATAGAATATAGTCAGTAGCCATGGCAATACCTTAAGTTAGTTGTTATTTTTTGATTTGAATCTTGTGAATTTCTGCTACTCAGATGTGGAGAATTCAAGGGTGAAGTTTGATACTCGCTTTTCCCCTATGTAAACTTGAGCTAGATAAAAGCCAGGAGAAATTTCCCGCATTTCTTCCTTAACTTTTTTAAAAATGAAAGAAGTTTGAGAGTAATCTAAGATGATGGCTTCTCCCTCGCAGAACCGACCATTCCCTTTATAGATTTTGCCTTTGAAAGCTCTGATGTTAAAGGGAGGAAGTATATTGAGAAAAAACTTTTCTTCTCGAACAAAATATTTTCCATCCCAAAAAAATAACTTACTCAGCAGTGCCAATATTTTCGCCAAAATAGTCCCCGCAGCAATAATAGCGATACCTTTACTCTCTCCATTGGGAATTTCCCCTACTGAACCCTGTTTGTAAAGTTCATCGATTTCCGCTTGAGACATATTGAGGAGATCGATTGGTTTGGGAGGTGTAGTTGCTAAGTTTGGATCTTCTTTTTTCTGACTAGCTAATTTCTTGAGTGCCAAGGTCAAAAGAATGCCCTCGATAATGCCAATACTTAAATCTCCGAGCCCCAAAGTGATAAAACCCTTGGGCATAAAAGCGGTCAACACACCGACAAAGAAAGTTGTGGCAGGAATTATGCGGGCAGCAACTAATAGCCAGGAATTGACAATATAACCCTCTGGAGCATCCGCAGCAGGGATGTAGAAGCAACTGAGCAAAACCAACAGAACTGAGTAATTAAACAACCAAACAGTAGAATCGAGGGAACCTAGTTGTAACCAAACAACTAATTGATTAGGAATTACAAAAGCTAATATCGCATAGGTAAAGTTTGCCAAAATACCAAACCAAACAACGCGCTTAAACCAAACAGCATATGTGTTCATGATTTATTCTTGGTAATTGTAATATCAATGTGGGTAGGGGCGTTGCTTCGCACCCTTCGGGAAGCGCGAACCGCCCTTACAAAATTTCGTGTCTTATTTCAAATTTGATATGGTTTTGTTCATCAAAGTTGCTTCATATATTCCACTAGAGCATCTTTATCTTTGGCTGGTAGATCAGTACCGTACAAATGACCGCTATTGCTATTACCTGGTAAGGTAGTATCTAACTTGAAGTATTGTTTGCCATTTTCCTCCGCAACATCCGAGACAAAACCAATTTTGTCGCGATCGAATACGTCATAACCGCGATAGAATGTTTTGGGTCTTTGGGCTGGTGGCTCTAATAAATCTTTTAGGGTTGGGACTGAACCGTTGTGTAAGTAGGGAGCGCGTAACCAAATACCATCTAGAGGCATATTGGCATAACCATTAGTTTTCTGGAAATGTCGAAACTGCTGGTCTTCGCCTTGATAACTGATACCCGCAAACAAAGTCCTCTGATTCTTAAGGAGTTCTTCGGTATAGGAGTCGAGACGACCTGGATCTGTACCAATTTCTTCAATGGGTGTTACTGTACCTACCTTTGCTCCACCAAAAGCATGACAGCTAGCACAGTTATTGGCATAGATTTGTTCTCCCTTAGCAGCTAATTCTGAATTAATTTCATAGGGATAAGTTGGTGCGGGTAATTCCCACAGCCAGTCAGCAACCCGATGAATAGCATCAAAATCGATCGTGGTAGGAGTAACTAAGGCTAAAGCAGCACTATTATTTCTTTCATTGACGGAAGTATTGTTCCCATCCCAATGGAGTTGCATCCCTTCGCGGGGTTTCTGTTGCCAGACACTCGGAAAATCAGCAATGCCATTAAGTTCTTCTGGGGGTATCTCGTCGGCAGGAACATTAAACTGACGGGTTTTATAAGAACTAAAAGTATCGACTCGTCCTGGACCATATGCTGATTGTTTATCTAAAAAAGCAAATTTACTTCTTTGAGTAATTAAAGCATCTCTGGTTTGGGGAATGGCAAAATAGCGATAAATCAACTCTTCTAAAGGATTGAGATTCGCCCCCAGTGCCTCAATAGCGGGCATCATTGTATCGGCAGTAAATCGCTCATCGATCGCCACGTCGGAAAGAAATTGAATATATCCCTCTAAATTAACCGTATTAGAAGGCATAGCGGTAATAATTTGCGGTTCACTCTCTGGTGTATCTCGCAGTGTCCCTGCATGACAAGTAGCACAGTTTTGGGCAACGCGATCGAACCCTATCTTAGCTTGAGAAAAACCAATGGGTAAGTCGTGTTCTGGTTCTTGAATAAAGCCCAGAGAAGTATATCCTTCCCCAGGTAACTTATCGGCAAATACCACTGGTAAAACTTTCCAAACCCAGTAGGGAATACCATTAGCAGCCTCACCACCAATCGAACCATATTTATAATGGTCGTTGATATCTGCATACTTAACCGCACCATTGCCCAACACTAGTGGCGAAACCAAGTAGAGCAAAACTGCAACCAGAATAGCCACAACAATGCCTACAATTTTCCACCAAGCTTGCTTTAAATTAAAGCCCTTGGATTTTTTAGATCCTTCTTTAGATTCCTGAATTTCTGTAGTCACTACTCATCCCTCAACACTATAAACACATCAACAATTACTTTCTCCCCCATCTCCCTCATCCACATTTTCTTAATCTCCCAAAGTAAAAGCTTACATTGCTTACATTGGTGGCATATAAGGCTTAGGAGGCGGATCGAAAACTGTCATCACTTCCTCAGTCCTAGCTCGTGCTGCTTCCTGCATAGCTTTTTCTTGCTCCTCTTTGGTCAAGTTTTTAATCGAGCGTTGATAAAAACGATCTAAGCTATAGCAGCCTAAAGGCAATTCTAGATATGCCCCCAAGCAGTCATTGCAATAGGTACAAGGTCTTTCGGCAATATCCATACCTGCCTGAAATTTATTGACCAAATCGTTATTAGCTACTAAAGTTCTAGCCATACTTACTGCATCGGTATAACCACCCTCGATCGCAGCATTGATGTATGATGCCTGTTGAAATCCTCCAGTAGTAATAACGGGAATTTCTTTGAGATTCTGCTTAATTGCTTGGGCATCTCTCAACACTGTCCCCTGGTGTTTATCTAAGAGTTTTTTAAATTCTTTTGTGGATAAGTGTTCTTTAAAGAATTCATCCAACCACTCATCTTGAATCTCTAAACCTTTGACTGGCTGTTGATAGCGATTACCTATTTTCCTGGGTAGTCGTCTCCAAAATAATTGAAAAATTGGCCAGAGGAATCGATACCGAAACAAAATCAAGTTGCGAAAGCTTGCTTTTCCACCACTAGAGGTCATGGTATCAAAAGTGTAGCGCAACATTTTAATGGGGAAAGGGCCAGAGGGCAAGAGGGGATGAGGAAAAGTACTGCCACGAGAAACGTGTATGGCATCGACTCCATCTTCTTCTAGCCACTGACAAATTTTGATGGCTTCTTCAAAAGTATTACCAGACTTTTGCCACGGAGGAATGATATTGTTAAATTCTCTCACGCTAATTTTGGCTTGTAGATGAAAGTTATCTCCCACCACTTTACGAATTTCTCGCACAATTTCATGCAGAAACCGATAGCGATTTTTAAGATTGCCACCATATTCATCTGTACGTTGATTAATGGCAGAACTGAGAAACTGATTGATTAAGTACCCATGAGAGCTATGAAGTTCAACCCCATCTAGACCAGCTTCTTTGGCTCTTCCTGCTGCTTTAGCAAAGTCTTGCACGATCGCTTTGACTTTAGGTAAGGGCATTTTGATCGCAGGTAGACCATTGATTTGATCGGCTTCATTGGTCGAACTAGGTGCTGGCTTAGGTTCGATACCACTAGTCCGAGTCAAAGTATTTTCAATCCCTTCGATGTCTCTCTGACGACCAGAATGACTGAGTTGAAGAATATATTTGCAGTCATATCTATGCACTGCTTCCCCGACAGTATGCCAAAAGGGAATCCGTTTATCACAGTCGATAGTGACGACATTAGGAGTAATTCGACCTTCGATGGAGACAGGAACATAAGAGGAAATAATTGCACCAACTCCCCCCTTGGCAAACTTGTTTTCCCAATTCACTCTAGCTTGAGTTCCAGAGCCATCGTAGTTATCCCAACGCCCAGTAACACTAGAGCGAAAAATACGATTTTTTACTGTCAGATAACGAAATTTTAATGGTTGAAAAATATGATTTTTTGCCATTTGAAAACATCCATTCTCAAAAGAATGTAAACCAGATTACATTGCTAGCTTTTAGAGATTTTAAATTAATTATTTAATGCTTCTACTTATTACTATGAGACAAATATTTTGTTTTATGCAAGACATTTTTTTTTGTTACATTTCTTTACATTAACTAAGATTTGTCAAGACTGACTAGGACATACTTCGGAAGTAAAATTATTAAATATCAATGCTTACAGCTTTTAAATATCTTTTAATCTCTAGGATTATTACTATTGTTAACAAACGAATTATCGAGAATTATTATCATTAATTTAGAAGATATTTTGTTGATTTTCTCTGGTTATTTTTCTTAAAAATTAGGCAAAAAGCCTGCAAATAATACAATCTGTATGGTTTAAGAATTAATGTTAACTTTTTTGTCAATAAAAGCTTTTTTGTAGAAAAATTAAGATGTAACGATGAATTAGTTATAAGAGAAATAGAGCTTTTTTCAACATAAAAAAAACTTATGTTTTTTTAAGGAGAAGTATATGATCAAGCTACGTTTAGGCATGATTGTCTGCGTGCTGGCGATCGCTTTTATGCTGATAAGTTGTTCTCCCTATGAATATCAATCGACATCTGTAGAACAACTGAGAGAACTAATTGCTGAAGCAGAAGCGAGAAGTAGTGCCGTCGATCTTGACCCATCGCAGCCAAACAAACCTGTTGCTACTCAACCTACTAACGAGAGTAAACTTGGCTCAAAACAAACTACAGAAACCACTAAATATGGTGAGGATGAATACGATCGCGACTATCTCGGATATGTACCTTCAAAATACTATGGCGAGCTGACTGAGGCAGAAAAGCGCGGCCTACAGACCTGGTACTTTTGGAATGGCGACAACGAGAAATTCTTCCGCCTGATAGCCAAAAGAACTGAGGGAATAATAGACTTTTTGGGTCTCGTTGATGCGCGTCCTGACAGTGAACTTGCTCCAGGCGACAAGCACCACCTTCAACACAATGAGCGTTTTAAAGAGATCGGAGTCATCAATAACCCTGAGTGTAAGGCAGCGAACAAGCCGGACGAGTATGGCTTGTGGTTGGATCAGTGCGATAAAGATCCCCATGCTACTGGTGTCATGGGTGTGGTCAAGTTCACTAATCCCAACTTTGACCCAGAGAAATGGGATGTTGCAAAATATTATGCCGAAGGCGCTCAGATCGAACCTCCCTACCGCATCGGCATCTCCTGTGGCATTTGCCATATAGCGTTTAATCCCCTTAAACCTCCTGCCGATCCAGAAAACCTAAAATGGGAAAACATAGTTGGAGCCCTCGGCAACCAATACATTGATGAGGCGGCATTGTTTGGTCGTACCCTTCCAGAAGAAAATTTTGTCAAACAGGTGCTTAACAGCCAGCCACGGGGTACCTCCGATACCTCTAGGAACGCGACCGATCACATTGACAATCCCAATGCGATTAACGCCATTTTTAACTTGGAGGATCGGGTCGCCATCGCCGAGGAAGAAGTGATGGATGATGGGACAAAGAGGAAAGTCCCGCACATCCTCAAGGATGGCGCGGATTCCATTGGCATTCCCGGTGCTTCCCTGCGTGTCTATATCAATATCGGCATGTGTTCGGAGCAATGGCTGAGGCACCACGACCTGGGAGAGGGACGGGAACCTCAGACACCCTTTAGTGTTGAAGAGGCTGAGAAGGAATGCGAAGCCTGGCGACAGACAGAAGTGCGCATGGCAGATGCAGAAGCCTACCTCAAGACCCTCAAACCTTACCACCTCGAAGATGCACCAGGAGGTAAGGCTTACTTGACCAAGGATGAGAAGGTTCTCGAACGTGGGAAAATTGCCTTTGCCGATACTTGCGCGCGGTGTCATTCGAGCAAACAGCCGCCTGCCCAAATCGCTGCCGATCCTGAACAAGCCAAGCAGTGGTATCGAGAGTCAGTCCTGAGTTCCGATTTTCTTGAGCATAACTTCCTGTCGGACGACAAGCGCTATCCGGTGACGGAGATTGGCACTAATGCCGCTCGGGCGCTGGCGACCAATGCCAAGAAAGGTCATATCTGGGCAGAATTTTCCTCTAAGACGTATAAAGAATTGCCCTCACCTGGTACCCTTACCCTTGAGAATCCCTTCGACGAGGATGAACCAATTGAGTTTAAGGTTCCCTCAGGAGGAACAGGTTATTATCGGACCCCATCGCTGATTAGCCTTTGGTCAAGTGCGCCGTTCCTGCACAACAACATGCGGGGCAAATACACTGGCGATCCCTCGGTAGCAGGGCGCATGGAAGCCTTCAACGACGCTATTGAAAAGCACCTTTGGCCTGAGAAGCGCGAGGGAATCATCAAGCGGACGGATCGGGAAAGCTATTTGGAATTCAGCGGTCTCAAAGCGACGGTTCCTGAAGGTACACCGATCAAGTTGCTGGCAAATCTAGACCCCCCGAATATACCAGGAATTTTGAGGAGGAAGTTGGAATCCGATCTAGGGGGGAAGATTCTGGGATCCCTGATTGACCTTATTCCTGATAAGGCGATCGCGCCTCTTCTCCTGAAGGCTAACTTGGCTCCTGATTTCATTGAAGATCACGGGCACGACTTTGGCACAGACTTGCCAGATGAGGATAAGCGAGCGCTGATCGAGTTCCTGAAGACTTTCTAGTCACTTAAGGTGGGCAATGCCCACCTTAAAGTTATGAGAATAACATGAGTTCGGAGTTCGGAATTCGGAGTTCGTAGTTATAATTTTTTCAAATATAAATCTAGGGCATTTTGGCGTAGAATGGCGCGAGCAATCGTCTCTGCTTCTGTAGCAGTTAATTCCTCTGAGGCGATCGCTTCCTCTAAGACCTCTGCCACAATCTGTCGCCCCCACTTGGCTGCTAGGTAATACAATTCGGGAATAAATTTAGCATCGGAAGAATACATTAATTTACTGGTAGGTGCTAATTCTAATAATTGCCGTAAGGTATGACCCATTCCAGA
>JASJDJ010000211.1 GCA_030065635.1 Xenococcaceae cyanobacterium MO_188.B32 | reverse complement strand
CGCCTTTAGAAGAACAAGAGCGTATCTTGAAAGAAGCTAATCAGAAGGAAAACTAACTCCAAGGCGATCGCATTCTTGGAATAGAGCGATCGCTGTTTAAGAGAACTAAAGCGATCGCCTTATCGGTTGTAATTATCGGGAATTAAATAGTGCGTTGAGATTTAGCGATCGCATTGCCTGGGAGTGCGATCGCGCTGAGATAAAATTACAGATGAGGATAGCCAAGGTTAAAAACTAGATATGCTCATATTATAATTTAGTCAGTTAATCAATTTAATTTAATTGTGATAATCAAATTATGCTAAGTGGACTCAAGCAAAAAGCTGTTGTTAATAAGGAAAGAAAGGTAGAGTTATCTGTTCCTGAATTACCAGAAGGAACCGTAGTAGAGGTAATTTTATTAGTCGATTCTACTATAGAAGAAGATGAAACTGCTTACCTACTAAAATCAGAAGCCAATAAAAAACATCTTATCCAAGCTCTTGAAAATGTAAAAAAAGGTAAATTGATTTATCTGGATATAGATGAATATGAAAAAAAATCCTTTTTCAGGAATGGGAAAGCCAGAGCCTTTAAAATATGAATTGCAAGGTTATTGGTCAAGAAGAATAACAGATAAACATCGCTTGGTTTATCGAGTAGAAAATGAATTGTTAATTATTTTGTCTTGTAAATATCATTACGATGAATAGATCGCCATCGCACTATCCTCGTCAGCGATCGCCGTTTGAGAAAACTAACCCAAAACAATCTCTGGGAATTTAGCGAGCGCCTTTTTCTCTCTCATTTCTCTCTAGGCGATCGCCGTTTAAGGGAAAGAAAGCGATCGCCTGATAGTTTGTCATTATCGGGAATGAGATGGTGCGTTACACTCTTAGAATAAGCGCGATCGCATTTAAAAAGCCAATTTAATCAGTAATTCAAAGGATTGATGAGAAGGCTTTTCAGGATCTTTATCCCATTTTTGGGGATTATCAAGGATATATTGACGAATATCATTTAATTGCTCCTTATTTTTGACAATTGATTCATCACGGATTTTTTGGCCAAACACAGGGATTATCTTCAACACAGATATTTTTAATTCGTTTGGTCACAGAAGATTTAAACCCCCAAACAAATGTCGATAATGAGCGAGGTTTCCTCTGCATCGATCGTCCCTGTGGTGATTTATCCTGCTGTAGGGGTGCAAGGCTTGCACCCTCAACGCCTGCACCCTCATCATCATTTGTAATAACCACAATACCGTGCAGATGATTAGGCATAATAATCCATTCATCCAATCTTAATTCCTGACGAATATCAGCGGATTTTAACCATTCTTGAGCCACTATTTTCCCGATTTGATTCAGGAGCATTTTTCTTTGGTGAATTTCCCCGAATAAACATTGTTTCTTATAGGTACAAATGGTGAGGAAATAAATCCCTGATTGTGAATAATCGTATTCTGGTAAGTGAATTGAACGGCGATGATGATATTTGGGGTTATATTTCATGTTCGATTGGGATGCGGTTTCGGTCAGATTCGATCGCTTTATGGGTGGAAATAGCAAGCCTTGCAGGGCGCAAACCTTGCGCCCCTACAGTGTCAATTGTATGAATTTATGGGAAAATTTCTGGTTTTGTGGTTGTTTGCTAATTTTAACAATTCTGCGAGCAAGCGATCGCCTTTTCCTCTCCAATTTTTTCCTCTGCGATCTCGAAGAGATCTGCTTCGCAGTGCGCGCAGTACCGTCTTTAGCGATCGCACTTATTGATTTCCAGAAATCAGAGGATTACAACAGGGAAAAATCAGGTTAGGTTTGGTGAAGGATTAAAAAATAGGATTAAATTAAGGTAATTCTGATTACAGAAAAAACCTTCTCTGAGGTGAGAGAAGGTTTGATTTGGTACAGATTGCTTATTTGACTAGGGAAAAAAGCAATCTCGAAGAGATCTGCTAGACCTTCGGGAACGCGGTGTGCTTTAGTTTCTATAACAACACAATATCCTCAGAAGGTATAAAATTATCCCCAGAAGGGAGATTTATTGTAGCAAAATGTTCTCCTAAAAAGGATAAAGCACCACTGTCAGAGTCGAAACTAAACTGGTTAGTAGAACTTGCACCAAAAGAACTGTTAATTACTATTTTATCTGAGTCGCGGATAGTAAAGTCTTGAATCACATCGATACCATCTGACAAATTATTGAAGGCAAATCGGTCGGCACCAGCCCCTCCTGTCAAGGTGTCATTACCTAACCCTCCTGTCAGGGTGTCGTTGCCGTTCTCACCATAGAGAGTGTCGTTACCGCCCCCACCTATGAGATTGTCGTCGCCGTTCTCACCATAGAGAATGTCGTTACCGCCCAAACCAGTTATCAAGTCGTTATCATTTCCCCCATATACAAGATCGTCACCATCTTTAGCATAAATCGTGTCATTGCCAGCACCACCAGATATCGTATCGTTGCCATTGCCGCTAGATACATGATCGCCAATAAGTCGATCGTGGCCAGCACCACCTTCGAGATAGTCGTCGCCGTCCTCACCATATAGCTTATCGTTGCCACCTGTGCCACCATTAAGAAAGTCGTTACCCGAACCACCATATAGATAGTCATCCCCATCTTTCTGCAAAATTGCATTGCTTCCACCCAACAGAGTGTCGTCGCCACCCAAACCAAATAGAGTATCGCTGCCTGCTCCCTCATTCATAAAATCGTTGCCATCCGTCCCTGATTCTATATCGTGGCTTTGTTCGATCGCAATTTCTGACCCATCAATAGCAACAACAGCTTTGTCATTCTCTGCTTTAAGAAGTTGCAATTCTTCACTCGTAAAAGATTGACCTTGAACTAAACCAGAGAAAATAAAACCTTCATCCCCCGCAGCATCTACAGAATTAATTCGAGCATCAACGTAATGTCCGTATTCTTCGATAAGTGACGACTCCAGACACCTACCTTAACAGGTAAGGTGGTGGAAAGGGGCTTTATTATATCCAGGATATGGATATCAAGTTAATCAACTTTGTTTAAAAGCCCCTTCCACGGCTTCTCTTCCTTCTGGTTGAGCGTTTTATACTGAGGGTTTCGTCCAGCCCCAGTTTTTTGAGCAGCAAAGCCGAGTTCCAATCCCGTGGCATCATTACACCGCAATGATAACAACAATGCCAACGGTCTGAAAGCTGCTTGTCTACTCTATTTAGACAATTCACACACACTTGCGATGTGCCAGAAGGATTAATCTTGATGACTTTCAAACCAGCCCTCTCAGCCTTGAGTGAAAGAATATCAAGAAATTGACTCCAGCCACAGTCTAGTATGCTTTTATTTAAACCTGATTTAGCACTTTGGTGATTTGGTAGATAATTTCCTTCTTCATCTTGCTTTGGCTTGTTCCGACGCACCATGTTTTTGACGCTTAAGTCTTCTACAAAAACAGCGTCATATTTTGCTAGTAGCTGTTTAGATAGCTCGAAGTGAAATTGCTTTCGAGCTCGTGCTATCTTCTGATGGAGTTTAGCTACTTTCTTATATAACAGTTTTCTAGCTCGACTACCTTTTGTTCTAGCACTAGCCTTTTGTTGTAGTTTGGCTAGCTTATCTTGAGAGCGTCGGAAATACTTGGGCGGTTCTATAGTTGTTCCATCAGTCAGGGTAGCAAAGTATTCGCAACCAAGGTCAATAGCTGTACTGTTTTCCTCTGTAGGGACTACATCGGAGACGCTCTCAGGTATAGATTTATCTTCTAAAGAAAAAGTTATGTAGAATCCATCTGCAGAGACATTAAAGAAATATGTTCAATCGCAAAATGCGCCCGATAATTAATCGCGCTCGTTCTCTCACCTTCGGTGAGAGAACGAGCGCGACTCCTATCGCCAGCGATAAGGAGCGGGGCTTCCCACTCGCAAGCTAAAATAGCATTTTGCAGATTTGCTCCTTCTAGATTTGCTCCTTTCAAGCTAGTTTTGAAATCAACACCACTGTTAGAAAGACCAAAAATAGGTAATCCAATCAAGCGGTCTAGTACACGTTCGCCAATATTATTTGTTTGTCTGAAGAGAGTTGAATAGAGCGATCGCTAAAATTATCGGGTAAGCTAGGGTTATTAGCTAGAAAATCAGCTAATTGTTCACCAGCTATAATCACGAGAAAATTACTGTAATTTTTGGCTTCCGCATCGTTCTTAGATTGAAATCCCAATTCCCAACGGTGAAAGAACCATAGACTCTATAA
Organism: Xenococcaceae cyanobacterium MO_188.B32; assembly: GCA_030065635.1. GTDB lineage: Bacteria > Cyanobacteriota > Cyanobacteriia > Cyanobacteriales > Xenococcaceae > JASJDJ01. Next base: position 5,690 of record JASJDJ010000211.1, on the reverse strand, counting down.
TTAGAGACAAATATATTTCCTGGAATAATGTCAATTGCTTGAGTTGCTCTTCGATCGTCTAATGGTTCAATTTTTTCGCCATACTCTTGGTAAATCGTCAGGCTATCTTCTTTTACCTCGATTTTACATTTGTTCTTGCCCTTGCTTGGAGTGAGATCGAATTTAAATGTACAGCCAACTGTTTCTCCGCTACGTTCTTTGAGAGGAATTGCTATTTCAAATCCTTTACAGCGACTATTATGGGGAAACCTAGAACAGAGATTGTATATTTCGCCCATGTTCATAGTTTCTTGTTGTGCCAGGATAGATTTGGGGAGAAATAAAGAAATAAAACATAAAGCTGTAGTCAAAAGTTTATTTTTCATTTTCTAAAAATCTAATAGAGAATCAGGATATCAACAGCAGCAATACTATAAATCTTAAGGCGCGATCGATAGATCGAAAGAATAGTAAAGGATTAAAAATTGTTATTGTCGATGATGGTAATAATAAAGAACAAGCCGAAAAAGCAGCTAAAGCTATAGTTAATAAACCAAAAATATTAGTCTTATTACCGATGGTCAAGTGACTAATTCTTTCGCTCAAGCGATCGAAGTCATTAGAAGTGATAATGGTAAAAGTATAATTTTGGGTGGAAATCCTCTCGCAAATCCAAAAATAGAGAAAATAGAAACTAAACAGCCACTAAAAGTAGTAGTAGCATCTATGTGGCATCCTTTAAGTAATTCTGACGATCGGTTTACTAAAAATTCTCAACAGTTATGGGGAAAAACAATTAATGAATGATTCATCTAGTCCCTTGTAATCAAAGCGATCGCTCTTATTGTTTTTTTCCTCTTTAATTAACTAAGATAAAAAACCTTTGTCGATCGAAATCACTTAAGTATTATCATCTAGATCATACAAAGAGTATTTTTATAACCGTATATTAGGGTTAATTGAGTCTCACAAAGGTATCAATAAAAATGCAAAACAATCAAACTGCTGTTAAGCAAAACCATGTCCGAAATGATTGGGATTTTATTCCTACTGTATTAGTTAGTAGTGCTGGAATTGCTATCGGTATGGCAATTGGCAACTTTTTGGGCTGGATTTAATTATCCTTACCTCAAAATATAGCTAGATTTTCCTATAATTAATTATATTTATAAAAAAATAAACAAAAAAGAGACGCAATTAATTACGTCTCTTTTTTGATGTTTAATATTAAATCCGATTATCAAAATATTCTTTTTCTGATTTTAAAAAGCTAATAGCTAACCACAGCGTTAAATGCTCGCTCTAATTTTTTCAACAAACCCTAACTATTATCGATTTTATTGAGGCGACGAATATTAAGAATGTCGCTCATATTTTTAATTTTATTAATGGTGTATTCAAATTGTTGTCGATCGCGAATATCTATACTCAAGGAAATTAATGCTGGTTTACCATAACTAGTCTTCACCCCTGCATTACGCACGTTAATATTTTGATCGCTCAAACGTGCCAGAATATCTTTAAAGACTCCTACTCGATCGAGAGCTTCAATTTGAATATCCACAGGATAAGTAAGTGGTCTTCCTCGATCGTCAATAGGATTCCAATTCACTGGTATAAGGCGCTCTCCTGGAACTTTCTCCACATTTTCGCATCCTTGACGATGAATAGAAATACCCCTAGAACTACGAGTTACTACGCCAATAATTGATTCACCAGGAAGAGGTTTACAACAACCAGCTAAATGATACAACAGCCCTTCTACTCCAGCGATAGGGGATTTACTAGTACTGCTAGGTAAATTGGTAACTGAGGTAGAGGGAATATATTCTGATTCTGCTTCTGGTTTAATCTCTTCTACTGGTTGCTGTTTTTTAACTTCATCCCGTAGACGATTTACCACCTGATTGAGAGTAACTTCACCATAGCCTAAAGCAGCCAATAGATCTTCTACAGTTTGATAATTACAACGTTGAGCAGTTAATTGCATCTGTTCGGATTTGAGGAGAGCATCTAAACCACTTTTGCCCAATTCTTTTTCTAATAATTCTCGTCCACGACTAATGTTTTCATCGCGGTGCGATCGCTTAAACCATTGACGAATACGGTTACGGGCAGTAGGAGTAACGACAAAATTAAGCCAATCTAGACTAGGATGGCTATTTTTCTGGGTGATAATTTCGACAATATCCCCATTTTGTAAAGGACGGTCTAATACCGACCAACGCCCATTTACTCTAGCTCCTTTCATATGGTTGCCTACTTCGGTATGAATGCGATAGGCAAAATCAACGGGAGTTCCTCCTTGGGCTAAAACAACTACATCTCCGTCAGGAGTAAAGACATAAACATCATCTTCAAAAAGATTATCTTTGAGACTATCTATATATTCTTGAGCATCTTTGAGGTCTTGTTGCCATTCTAATAATTGTCGTAGCCAAGTAAATTTTTCATCTTCAGAATTGACCACAGCATTACTCGAACCGCTTTCTTTGTACTTCCAATGGGCAGCGATCCCGTACTCTGCGATGTGGTGCATTTCCAGAGTTCGGATTTGCACTTCCAAAGGACGACCATTGAACCCGACTACGGTAGTATGCAAAGATTGGTAGCGATTGGGTTTAGGCAGTCCGATATAGTCTTTAAATCTACCTGGAATTGGTTTAAAAGCATCATGAACTATGGCCAAAGCACGATAACACTCTTCATTCGTCTCGACAATAATTCTGACCGCAGCAATGTCGTAGATTTCATGAAATTCTTTTTGCTGCCGTTGCATCTTATGATAGATGCCATAGAGATGTTTGGGTCTTCCTTTTAGTTCAAAGATATGAATGCCTAGTTTTTGTAAGCGCGATCGCAATAGATTGGTCACTTTCTCGATTCTGGCTTCGCGATCGGCTCTTCTTTCCGCGACTAATTCCTGTATTTGTCTATAGGGTTCTTTTTCCAGATATTTAAAACATAAATCTTCTAGTTCCCATTTAACTCGACCGATACCCAGACGATTGGCTAAAGGGGCAAATATCTCTTTGGTTTCTAAGGCAATCTGCTGTTGCTTTTCTGGTTTTAGATGTTCTAAAGTACGCATATTGTGCAAGCGGTCTGCTAACTTGACGACAATAACGCGGATATCTTTTGCCATAGCCAGGAACATCCGACGGAAATTCTCTGCCTGGCGTTCGGTTTTACTAGAAAAGTTAAACTTGGATAGTTTAGTTACTCCTTCTACTAACTGAGCTACTTGCAAACCAAAACGTTCTTCTATTTCTTCTAGCGTAACTTCGGTATCTTCTACCACATCATGGAGAAAACCCGCAGCAATCATGGCACTATCTCCACCCAAATCTCGCAACAAGGTAGCTACAGTTACTGGATGGGCAATATATGGTTCTCCAGATTTACGATATTGACCTTCGTGTAACCGATAGGCAAAATTAAAAGCACGACAGATAAGATTGCTATCTTCCGAAGAATCGCCATTTGAATGTTCGTGAATTAAACATTCTTGTAACCAAGGAGGAAGATTAAGATCGTAAGTTGAATGGTCAACAACAGGAGTGGCAGTCATATGAGAAGCAGTTGGTGAAGTTATCGAGATGGACTCTGGGATGAGTGTACTGATTTTACCTATTTTTTGGGTTTGATGATGAGTATATTGGCAAGTATATTTTTTAGTTTGGTAAGCTTACTTTTTATTAAAATCTACCTATTAATAAGCGAATTTCTATATCTATTGCAAAATAGCCAGGAAAAATTAAATAGTATCTACTCTAATGGTACTTGAAAAAATCAAGCTTACTTAGCAAAATTTTACCTTACTTTTTAAAATAATGTTATCTATGTCACATAGTCAAGCTTATCAGGAATTTTTGACTTTATTGAAGAAATTCAATGATGATTTTTCCTCGTTTAACGATGAGATAGACATTAAGGCTGTGCAAAAACAGTTTCAACCCATTAAGATATTTTTTCAGCAACAAATTGTCGGTTTAGCTACTCAGCAATTGGATGAAGCGATCGCCACTCGCTGGCAATCTCTACAAACAGAACTCTATCGAGAGTTTAGATTATTAGATACAGATATACTATTTTTAGCTTCTTCTCGTCAAGCAAAAACAAAAATGCAAAGATTAAAGTCAGTGAGCGATCGCCTGGAGAGAATAATAGGGTATTGTAGTGCGATTATCGCTCTCTTGGGATTGGAGATTGGGGATTAGGAATTGGGGATTGGGGAAATAAGATTACTATATTTATTACCCATAAAACAATTTCTCAATTATGAATATTGCTAACAATATTACAGAACTTATCGGTCGCACTCCTCTCGTCCGCCTCAATCATATTCCTCGGCACGAAGGTTGTCTGAGTCAGATTGTCGTTAAATTAGAAAGTATGAATCCTTCTTCTTCTGTCAAAGATAGAATAGGAGTTAACATGATTAACTCTGCGGAAAAAGCGGGGTTAATTACTCCAGGTAAAACTATTTTAATTGAGCCAACTTCAGGTAATACAGGAATTGCTTTGGCAATGGCTGCTGCTGCTAAAGGATATCAACTGATTTTGACTATGCCCGAAAGCATGAGTTTAGAGAGAAGGGCAATGTTAAAAGCTTATGGAGCTAAGTTAGAATTAACCCCCGCCAGAGAAGGTATGAAAGGGGCGATTAATAAAGCCCAAGAACTGTTAGATAGTATTCCTAACGCCTATATGCCCCAACAGTTTAATAATCCTGCTAACCCAGAAATCCACCGTAAAACAACAGCAGAGGAAATTTGGTCGGATACCGATGGAAAAGTAGATATTTTGATCGCAGGAGTAGGGACAGGAGGAACAATCACAGGAGTAGCGGAGGTCATTAAACAACGCAAACCAGAGTTTAAAGCGATCGCCGTAGAACCTACAGATAGTCCTGTTCTCTCTGGTGGAAGTCCTGGGGGGCATAAAATTCAGGGTATTGGTGCGGGTTTTGTACCAGAAGTCCTGAGAGTAGATTTGATTGATGAAGTCGTTACTGTTACTAATGAAGAAGCTTTTACTTATGGTCGCCGTTTAGCTAAAGAAGAAGGACTACTCTCAGGCATATCTTCTGGTGCTGCTCTTTGTGCTGCGATTAAGGTAGGTAAAAGACCAGAAAATGAAGGCAAACTAATTGTTATGATTCAACCTAGTTTCGGCGAGCGTTATCTCAGTACTCCTTTGTTTCAAGATTTAGAAACAGAAAAACAACCACTAACAGTCTAGATCGGCTATTCTCTGTATTTTATTAAAGCGATCGCCTGTTTTCTAGAAAAGAATGGTTAGAATAAATAGTACATAAGTACTACTTTTAGATTATGCCCAATACCATTGAAGAAGGCGATCGTAGTCTAGTTAGTCTTGACTACAGTAGTTTACTCGCTGCAATTTTAGCTTGCGATTTTTAGCCCCGCGCTCTACCTTTAGGTGAGCGTCGGGACGGGGCGTATAAACTGAGGAGGAAACCTCCTCGTGATGCGCCCCTCATGTAAACGAGCGCGACAACCTATCGGTTAATCCTTGACAAATTTGATACACAATCTTTACATAGCAAGAGTTTTTGGCATTGTATAATAGGCGAGAGCGTATCAGTAGGGGGCTACAACCCGAAGATCGGACAAACAAAAATCCATCCTGTAGCAGCACCTTGAAAATCAAACATATAGGGTTGCAATCAAGAAATAGTCTCGGTT
>JASJDJ010000210.1 GCA_030065635.1 Xenococcaceae cyanobacterium MO_188.B32 | reverse complement strand
ACAGAATTTTGTTAGGTGTCTGTAGATACCCCTAATAAATATGCTGCTTCTGATCTGCTTAACTTTGGCATAATTGATTTTAATGAACTATGCCTAAGTTTACCTAATTATTTATTGTGCAGCACGTAGCCGATCGAAAAGGATATACACCTTTATTTAGTCCAGATTTCAAGGCTGATTTGCGCTGGTGGTATCAAAATGAGCCAAAGAAAGGAGATAAAATTATGGACTTAGTTGCAGATATCTTAGATGGAGAGCCCTTTAAAGGTATTGGTAAACCTGAACCTCTTAAATATATTGCCTCTGATACTTGGTCACGTCGTATAGATTTAGAACATCGTTTAGTATATAAAGTGAAAGATAATCGAGTTTATTTTCTACAAGCTCGTTACCATTATTAAAAATAAGATTAGACTCTAATTAGCACCTCATAGCCTCCACTTAAGTTTGAAGCTAGATATTTACTCGCTCTAATCGATCGACCAACTTTGCAAACAATTCCAGGACCAATCAGGATTTTTTTGATAAAAGCGTAATTCCCAATTAACCTTAGAGTTTAGATCGATTAATTCCTCTGCTAAAGATTTTAATTTTTCTCCATCTTGATAATCAAAATCGTAAGCCAAGCTAAGATGCAACCAATCTTTTAATCTTAGTTTATCTGTACGAGTTGGAGAATTTTCAATTTGAGTAAAGTCGAGCATTAACTCTTTCAATCCGTCAGCTTGTAATTCTAAACCGTGCCAATTGTCATTGAAAGTTAATTGCTTAATTTTAATATTTAAAGATAAATTATTATGTTTGGCATTTTTATAGGCTCGAGCTAGAGCTTCAAAGTAAAAAGGAATAGAACTACAATTATCTGAAAAAAATCCAGTCAAGGTACAGTGAGGCATATACTTATGTGCTGAATTTTCTCCATATAGCTGAAGACTTTTACTAAAATACGCCTCAAGCTGATTATTTAACTCTCCAACAGGACAAGCATAGATTATAAAATTAGCTCGATCGCTTATACATTCATCACCCATTATTAATTACTCATTATTAATTATTAATTTTTCTAAGCTACTCGATCGCCTTTTTTATAAACTTCTAAAATCCTGGGAACAATACCATCATCATGTACGGTAATAAAGTCTGCTTTCTTTCCTACTTCTAAGCTACCAATTTCATTATCTAAATTAATTGCTTTAGCGGAGTTAATCGTAATTAATTTAATTGCTTCATATAAAGGTTTTTGTGCTTGTTGACTAATCAGAAATGCCGACTGTAATAAACTTCTGGGGACATAATCAGAAGAGATAATATCAACTAAATCTAATTCTACTAATTCCATTGCCGAAACATTACCAGAATGCGATCGACCTAAAACAACATTTGGCGCACCCATAAGTACTAGTAAACCGTTACTATGTGCTTCTTTGGCAGCATCGATAGTAGTAGGAAATTCTGCTAAAACTGCGCCTTCTGAAATTGCTTCTCGCACATGATCTACCGTCGCATCATCATGACTGGCTAGAGATATGCCTTTTTCTTGAGTCATTTTTACTAAAGCTTGTCGGTTTTCTTGAGCGTGTTTTCGTTGGTATTCCAAACGCATATTGATAAACTCTTCCATTTTGGCTTCTGGTACGCCATGTTTGCCAATATAGTATTGTTTGTACTTATCGATATTGACGAACTGACGCTGACCGGGAGTATGATCCATCAAGGATATGAGTGCTAATAAGGGATGTTCTGAGTAGGGTTCTACAGTTTCGTAGAGATGTTCGTAACCTAGTTCGCAACGCAAATGTAGTAGATGCTCCGTGCTAAATCTGCCTGCTGCTTGTCCCTCAGCAATTACATCGATCATCGGTGCATAATGATGTAAGCGTAAAGAATCTTCTCTAGGAGTAACATCCCCAATAGCGATCGCGTCACAGACTGTAGTAATACCAGAACTAATTAAATCACGATCGTGATTCACTGCTGCTGCTTCTAGATGCCATCTTACCCCAGGACGGGGAGAAATACACTTTTCCAAATTATCGGTGTGGAGTTCGACTAACCCTGCTAAAAGATAATTTCCTTCGCCATTTTGTCCTTGAGAAACTATTCCTGGTTGAATATCAATTATTATGCCATTACTAATTACTAAAGTACCTAATACTTCTTCTGTAGGTAAGAGCAAGCGATAGTTAGTATATATTTGTTCCTGCATTCTTAGTAATTCTTACATATATTATTTTGCAGTTTAAGATATTTGTTTTGCAATATAAGTTAAGCTAAGTTTAGCTTTGGGTTAAGTATGATTTTCATGATATGACAAATTTTCAAAAGGAGAGCAAAATTCGATATCAGCCTAAAATTATTAAAACTGAAGCAGAAAATGAGGCAGCATTAAAAGTAGTCGAACAATTAATGCACTCCGATACTCGTACTCCAGAAGAAGATGAACTATACGCTTTATTGATTATCTTGATTGAAAAATTTGAACGAGAATATTATCAGCCAGGTGAAAAATCTAATCCACATTCAATCTTGAATTTTCTTATAGAACAAAAAGGAATTGAAAAAAAAGATTTAGTAGAGATAATTGGTTCTGAAGAATTACTTGCTGAAATTATCGATAAACAAAAAGAGATTAATAAAGCTCAAGCTAAGGCATTAGGAAAGTATTTTCATGTAGATGCAAGTTTATTCGTTTAATTTTTTATTACTACAGCTAATCTTAGCCATAGTAGCTTTTAGATTTGAGCGAACTATAAGCCATAATTCTTCATTTTCAATTGTCCGTTATCTATAGCAATAACAACTCTTAATCAAAAGATAAATTAAGCCTACTCTTATCTTAATGAAAATCCTAGATAATACCGTACTGGTGTTGTTTCTAGGAGCGAAGGTTGACTAATAGTAAAGCAATTGAGGTTAAGGATTTAACAAAAAGTTTTAAAGGAAAGCCAGCTTTAGATGAAGTTAGTTTTGTTGTTGATGAGGGGGAAATGTTAGCCCTCGTCGGTGCTTCTGGTTCTGGTAAGTCTACTCTTTTGCGTAATATCAATGGTTTGCAAATCGCAGACAAAGGCATAGTCACGATATTCAATACTCCTATTCAAGATAACGGTAAAAACCATTCTCGAATTCGCCGTTTACGGAGTCAGATTGGCTTCATTTTTCAACAGTTTAATCTGGTTAGCCGACTAACTGTACTAGAAAACGTTCTGATTGGTAATTTAGCCAAAGTTCCCTTGTCGCGATCGCTTTTCCGTCAATTTAGGAAATGGGAAAAGTATCAGGCTTTAGCTGCGCTACAACGAGTCGGCATTCTGGAACAGGCTTATCAGCGTGCTTCTACTTTATCTGGCGGACAACAACAAAGGGTAGCGATCGCTCGTTGTTTAGTGCAGGGTGCAAAAATTATTTTGGCAGACGAACCTATAGCATCTCTCGATCCTGAGTCAGCCAGAAAAGTAATGGAACTGCTTTGCCAGTTAAATAAAGAAGGCATTACCGTAGTTACTTCTTTGCATCAGGTACAGATGGTTAGGCAATATTTTCCGAGAGCGATCGCGCTGCGAGATGGACGAGTAATGTTTGATGGTGCGGTTGAGAAATTAAATGATAACAGACTTACCTCTATTTATGGCTCGGCAGTAGAAGAATTAGTGTTGCGAGGACACGGCGAAGTACTAGTTTAGAAGCAATTCGCGAGCTGCCCCTACGTGGATTAAACGAATTTTATTTTTATCAAAATTATTCAATTATGAAAAGACGTTCCTTTATTAAAAATGCTTCTGTGTTTGCTGGCTCTCTAGCTGCAACCAAATTATTATCGAGTACTGCTACGGCTCAAAACATTAAAGAACTCAACTTTGGGATTATCTCTACCGAATCTCAAGCTAATCAAAAGCCAATTTGGGAGCCTTTCATAAAGGCGATGTCGGAACAATTGGGAATGCCTGTCAAAGCTTTTTATGCCACTCAATACGCAGGGGTAATAGAAGCGATGCGTTTCGGACAGGTGCAGTTAGCTTGGTATGGTGGTAAATCTTATATTGAAGCTGCAAAAAGAGCAGAAGCCGAAGTATTTGCTCAAACTGTCGCTGATGATGGCTCGAAAGGTTATTACTCCCATTTGATTATGAATATAAACCATCCCGACTTGGCTAAAGCTAAAGCAATGGGTGGAGATAAATACGTTCTAGAAAATGCAGCTAAGTTACAGTTTGCCTTTAACGATCCTAATTCTACTTCTGGCTACTTAGTACCTAGTTACTATGTATTTGCCCAGAACGGTGTAAATCCCAAAAAAGCTTTTAAACGTTTAATTTTTGCTGGGAATCACGAAGCTACTGCACTGGCGATCGCCAATAATCAGGTAGATGTAGCGACTAATAATAATGAATCTCTCAGCCGTCTGGAAAAAACCAATCCTAAAGCTAGAGCTAATATCGATACTATTTGGACTTCTACTTTAATACCTAGCGATCCTATTGCTTGGCGCAAAGACTTACCCGAAGATATTAAAGCCAAACTCAAAGACTTTTTCTATAACTACCAAGACGAGACTGTCCTCGCTCCTTTAGAATGGTCTGGATTCGATCCAGCAACCGATGATATCTGGAATCCAATTCGTGAACTCAATATCGGTAAACAAATCTTAGAAGTTCAGTCTAACGATAACTTGTCTCAGACAGAAAAAGATAAGCAGATTGCAGAATTAAATCAACAACTAGAAGCAATTAAATAATTATGATGCAGTCAGAAAATACATCTGATTATCTTTCGAGCGATAACAATGGAAAAGGAACAATATCTGCTGAAGTGTCGCAGATGCTAGCGAAAGAAGCTAAGCGCGTCACTACAGGTAAAGTTATTTTTCTGGTTGCAACTATTGTTATTCTGATTTTTTCTTACAGACAAAGCGAATTAAACTTTCCCCTGCTATTTCAACGGGGAGAAAATATGGTTGAATACATCAAATCTTATTTTCCTCCCGATTTTTCTTATTGGAAAACTTATCTAGAAGATACTTTAATTACTGTTTCCATGGGTATTTGGGGGACTTTATTAGCTGCGATCGCTGCAATTCCCCTATCAATCTTAGCCTCAGAAAATGTCTGTCCTGTCTGGATCGTACAACCTACTAGAAGGCTTTTGGATGCCATGCGAGCAATTAACGAAGTGGTCTTTGCCCTAGTATTTGTTGTAGCTGTGGGTTTAGGCCCTTTTGCTGGCGTTATGGCATTATTTATTCATACTGCTGGTGCTTTAGGTAAATTATTTTCTGAAGCAGTAGAAGCGATCGAACCAGGACAAGTAGAAGGAGTTCGGGCGACTGGAGCCAGTAAAATACAAGAGATTATCTTTGGAATTATTCCTCAGGTAATACCTTTATGGACTTCTTTTACTTTGTATCGTTTCGAGTCTAACGTTCGTGCTGCCTCTGTGTTGGGGATTGTTGGCGCGGGAGGAATTGGTGTTTTACTCTATCAAAGCTTCCAATCTTTTGATTATGGTAAAGTATGCGCTATTTTGATTATTTTAATTTTGGCTACCAGTATTATTGATACGATCTCAGCTAAGTTAAGAAATTGGCTAGTTTAATTAAATTTGCTAATTATTATCTTAATTTTGCTCTCGATCTTCAAGATATTGCTCGATCGACAATTGAAGACTAAACAAACACGTTGAATCGACATTTTCGTTGAAGTCCTGCCAACTATTTATTGGCAACAGTGCTATATTTAATGGCAAAACCAACTTTCTTAAGCTCAAAATAGTTTTTATGGAGCAGTGGTTTAACTTATTAATTCAAGTCGCCAAACCAATTTTAACGACTTTGGCTTATACAGGAACTAATATTCTTTTAGAGACCGTTCAAAGCGAAATCACAGATAGGCAAAACAAACAAGCTAAACTTGCTTTAAAATCGTTGGGTTTTACAGAACAAAATGCTGCGATCGCTCAACAGATAATTCAAAATACAAGTTTAATCTTTGAGTCAGATGCGTTTGAAAACAACTTGGTAGTACAAACGCAACCATCAGTTAATGGCTATTCATCAATAACTAAGCAGGATTGCTGGGGACAACTAAGCCAAAAAGCAGAAGCAACTGCCTTAAAATTACCAGAAATCAATAAAAGTTTAGAATATTGGCCTCTCCGCTTACTACCTAGTCAATTAATCCATGCTCGACTCGACGATCGCCCAATTCCTTTAAAGATTTTAGTAGCCCCTCCCCAAAAAAGCTTAGAAGAGTTTAAGTCACTCCGCATAGAAGTTAAAGAAATAGAACAAATATTGGCGCAAAACTTAAGAGAATTTCTGGGTCAAAACTATTCTTCTCAATGTTCGGTAAGACCAACGGAATTTTTAGGAGGAGCTTGGAATCATAATAATTTTCATGGCGAAGCTAGTATTAAAGTTTTATTTGGAGCTTTGCAAACAGAGCCTACTTTAATTTTAGAAACAGGAATTGAAAGTAATTACATTATTTTCCGTTTAGGCTATTGGGGAGGTCAACAAAAACAATATTGCTATGAAACTCTTTTAAAGCTACCTTATCGCAGTCTTCTCGAAACATCGATCTCAGCTAGAGCCTTAAGATGGAAAGAAACTAAAAATAAACTTGTAGAACTGGGTAAATCTCCTGAAGAAGTAGCCAAATTGGGAGGAGATAATGAGGTTAATCTGGCTTTTATCGAAGAAGTAGCCGAATTACGAGCAGCAGGCATTGAAACTGAAGAATTGAGTTTTGCCTATCAAGTTAATCGCCAAGATTTTGAATACATCTGTCAATTTTTAAGTATCTGTCAATGTCTTGTCGCTGGTTGGGTTACAGATATTCACTATTTAATTGAAAATAATACTGCTCCTCATTTACCTGAATGGCTGCCACAGTTGCTAGGAGAATCTGAAGGTGAATCTGGATTTTTACCAGCTATTATTCGTGCCAGTATCTCTATTTATCAAAGGGTATTGCAACTATTAGTCAAAGAAAGACCTAACTCCATTCCTCAACTGAGTTTAAAATTAGCTCATAGTCTGCTCCCATTAGATCTTTCTTTAGCTCAAGAACAGATAGAGTATTCCTGGCATAGTTGGCTGCAACAGAATAAACTACCTCCAGTATCAGCAGTAGCAAGATTAGATTTAGATAAGATTCAGGCTGCCATTACTACAGACGATTGGGAATATTTGATCGCTCTTCAGAATTGCTTATCTTTACTCAATGAGAGATCTGGTATCGCACCTATGGAAGAACTAATAAATACCTTATGCGATCGCCGTTCCCACTCCTACTCTCAAAACGGTGAGCATTTTGCTCTCGACTACACTGTTACTGAAGTTTCTGGTCAAGTTGGCTGCTTATGGTTAGACTCAACGAACTGTAAGCTAATTAGCAAAAGCACACACAAAACTCTCGATCTCTGGCAGCTAAAGCGCAGAAAAGTTCAGTTATCTCCTACCCGTCAACTGCGAGGATATTCTGGTAAGGCGATCGCCGTCACCCTCAGTCCCGACGGAGATAGACTAGTCTGTAGCGACACAACCTCAAAAAGAAGCTACCTCAAAATTTGGCATCTGCACACAGGAAAACTAGAACAGACTTTATTCGGTCATAAACAAATCATTCAATCTCTTGCTGTCAGTTCGGGCGATCGCCCTTTTCTTGCCAGTGGCAGTCATAAAATTAAATTGTGGGACTTACAAACGGGAGAACCTTGGTTAACCCTCTTCGGACATAAACAATGGGTTTATGCTCTGGCGATCGCTCCTGACGGTCAAACTTTAGTTAGTGGTAGTGAAGATAAAACCATTAGAATCTGGCATTTACCTAAAGGTGATTTGACAAAAACTCTGACAGGACATCAAGCAGCCGTAAAAGTTATGGCGATCGCGCCTGATGGTCAAACTATTGTCAGTGGTAGTGATGACCAAACTATTAAACTATGGGATGTAAAAACGGGAAAATTGCTACGCACTCTAACAGGACATACAGGAGGCATTTGTTCTCTCGCGATCGATCCTAATTGTCAGTATTTAGTTAGTGGTAGCGAAGACAAGACGATTAAAATTTGGCATTTTGAGAGTGGACAATTGCGACAAACCCTCCTCGGACACGAACAAACCGTTAGAACTCTGGCAATTCATCCTCACGGACAAACTATAGTCAGTGGTAGCGATGATAAGACAATTAAATTTTGGCGGATTATTTAACTTTAGTTCGGAGTTATATGTATGAAGTCCGTCAATTTGTTAGACTTTTTCAAATTATGTAGCACCAGCCATAAGTCTTACTGATGGTCTATCTGCGCGGGTTGGGAAACGGAAACAACTCATTGGTAAAGTTACGACTCCTACAGTGTTGCCAAGCATATCGAAAAACTCAACGCTGTAGCCTGTTTCGAGTCCAGGAACATTATGAACTTCGACTACTGTTCCAATATCTCCAGTGTATAGACCTTCTTCAGGAAGATCCTGTAATAAGATTACATCTGAGTATAGGGAAAAATTCATTTCAGCCTCCAATATCGCTAATCAGGAATCAAGGTAATTAAACGAGCTAGGTTTGTACCGATATCTATCTGCCAAACGGTTCTAATAAATAATTGCTTGCTATTGGGAGTTAGTAAGGCTGCTCTAACTTCGTACCTTATCCCATACGCAGTTTCCCTAATTATATCAACATCGGCGATCGCTGTTTGGGATTTTCATTGACAAAAATCAATACGATAACTTGCATGGATTATAGAGAATTTCAGCAGAGCGAAAAATCATTTTTATTCAAGCGATCGCGCCTGATGGTCAAACAATTGTCAGTGGTAGTGAAGATCGAACTATTAAACTCTGGGATGTAAAGACGGGAAAATTATTACGCACCTTAATCGGACATACAGGAGGCATTTGTTCTCTCGCGATCGATCCTAATTGTCAGTATTTAGTGAGTGGCAGTGAGGACAAGACAATTAAAATTTGGCATTGGGAGAGTGGGGAATTACGACAAACTCTTCTCGGATCCTATGTTCTGGTGCAGTGATTTTTTAGACTGTCGCTTGATTGGAAGTTTGACAACTTTGTGTCCGTGAGCAATTTGCTTTTTTCGTAGATCGCTAAATATAGCATTCAGGTCATAGTTGAAAGATTTAGCATATTCCTCTCTGTACTTGTGGATTTCTTCCAGAATTTCGTCTTTATACATAACCATTCTCCTCAAGAATCAAATCCCATTAACTCATAAGGTGTACAAATAAACGGTAGCTTATATCCTAGATCGAAGCTAATTTGAGATAGCTTCTTTTGAATTTGGGCGTTTGCCATATGCTTGCAATTCCATGTTAGCAGGTAGTCTAAACCGTAAACTGCTGCAAGTGCCATATGCAAGGCATCATTAGAGGCTTTGGGTGGTAGGTTGCTCTGCTGCAAAAATTCTCGTGCAAGTTCTATGGCTTCTTCTGTGAGATCGAGGAAAGTTAAGGACTTTATCAAATTCAGCCTTTGCTCTGCGATCGCTGAATATCCCCTAGCTGCTTCGTCTTCTACAATTTCAGAAGTATAAAGAACAAAAGAACTACGACGAATGCTCCACCAATCTTGCGTGATTTTAATATTTGCTGCCACAATCAAGTTTTCTGTCGATCTGGCTGTCAGGTAACCTAAAATACTAGTTTCAATATAGACGGTTTCCTTCACAGAAATCATAAAATTAATCTGCCCCTCATCGTACAACATTTAAGCTTTTTTGTAAGGTTTGGCAGGGGAACCAACCCAATCTGCAATATACTCGAAGGGTACGCTACGTAATCACGCCTAATTCAGCAATTTCATATCCGTATATTCATGCCATATGTGATTATGTTGAGGAATTTTCTAACCCACATCCAGCAGCCCCACAAATGAAATACATCTGAAATCGCTGTTGAAAAGGGACGGAATCAAGAAAAAGAATGAGTATGAAGTTGATGGAGTGAGAATCAAGGGAATTTGAGCTTGAGCGATCGCGATCATCCC
>JASJDJ010000043.1 GCA_030065635.1 Xenococcaceae cyanobacterium MO_188.B32 | reverse complement strand
GAGGCTATTTATCTAACTTATGATCGATCTTTATAATCTTTTAGTATTACATAAGTAAATATGATAATCATCCCCGGGATAAAGGTATCACAGAATACAAAAAGTTAGCGATCGCGCTCTTTGTGATCTACTGAATGTCTCTTCAACACCGATTTTCATGTTACGAAAAGAGGCTAACAAATTAGGAACACGACTGGGAAGGTGTTAGCGATCGCTGCCCCTCCCAAATCAAGTATTGGAACTGATGGAACGGAACGAGAATCTCCAGAAATTATCAGCCTCCGTCCGTCAAAGATTCGAGAAGGTTTTTCTCGAAATTTTTGAGTAGCAGAGAGGATGGCAGGATTGTTTCTCTTTTTACGCAACATTATTTCTATCTGGGAGTTGCTGATTTTCACCCGACCACTATTTTGTCAAAATTTGGTGTAAAGAGATTCTCGAGTCAGACTTTTGTATCCACCTGGTAGATCAGTAGCAAACAAGCGGAGCAAATTATTGGCGAGAATTGACATGGTCAGATCGAAATCGACTTTAATAACCATCGAAGAAGAAATTCTGTTGAAATGAAAAAACTCTATTTGTTGAGAAATATCCTCAAGGGCAAGCCATCTTTGAGCATATTTACGAATTACTTCACTACAAGTGAGCTCAAAATCGTTGGTAAGAATAAGTGCTGGTTTGATCCTTCCATGGCCGGTAATAGCAACCTGTCGAAGTTCTCCTCCATAATCTCTCAAGTTGATTTTCCGCTCATTCACCGATCAAATAGAAAAAATAAGATAATTCAGGTTAACAATTTTAGGAGAAAAAAAGAGAAACGAAGCTAATCAGTTGTTGATATCATTGGTCTTTTTTGACAAAGGGACGAAACAAAGACCCCAAAATGTTAACCAATTAGCAACATGAAGATCCGTGGTCATTATAAGGACTCCGTTGGTGAACGGGATGATTCTCCAGAAGACTATCAAGGTAGTTGAGGTATTTTTCATCAAGCTGCTGGATAACTTGAGAAAAAAGCTGATGATTGACTCTGGTTCTCAGACGGCATACTAGACGATTTAAACTATTAAATCCTGGTAACTCGTAGCGATCTTTGACCAACCTTTCAATGGCTACATTAATCAAATCAGCAGGATTATCCATCACCAAAGCAGAGCTGGAAACCGCTTCACTGATAAGATGTCGCGCCTGTTTATCAAAAGCGGTTACTTGAAAATAAGCTCGAAGGCTAGAGTATTTTGGTGATAAGTATGGCAAGTTGGTTGTCGCCGTACCGCCTCACTATACCTGAGTTAATTGTTCTGCCTGTGGCAACAAAGTCAAAAAGACTCTATCTACTCGCACTCATGTTTGTAGTTGTGGATATACTGCCGACCGCGATACCAACGCTGCGGTAAATATCTTGCAACTAGGATTAAGTAGGGTGGGGCGCACCCTAACTAACGCTTGGGGAGATTTGGAGGGGCTGTCTGCCGAACCTGCGTCGGCAGCTTGTAAGCCCCGTTCCTCTAGCTCAGTTGGAGAGATCCTGCTGGGTTACGACGAGTCGCTGAGCCAAGAATCCTCGCACTTATAGGGCAAGGAGCGTCAACTCATAGATCTAAAAATTATGATAGTTTAGCCAAAAATCCCCTTACATCTCCCGTACAACAGGCTTTCCGTCTTTAATTTCGCCAATTAGAACGAGATCGGTGACACCGACAAATAAACCATTTTCTAACACGCCAGGAATATTATTAATAGTCTTTTCTAATTCGGCAGGATTATCGATCTGCTCAAATTTAACATCGATTACTAAATTACCCTGATCGGTAACAACGGGACCGGCTTTTTTGATACCCATGCGTAATTCTGGTTTACCGCCCAATTTCTCTAGCTTCCGCATCACTGGAGTGACTGCCATGGGAATTACTTCTACAGGTAATAAAAAAGTAGAACCTAATTTATCTACTAACTTACCGCTATCAACTACAACGATAAATTGTTCGGCTAGAGTATCGACTACTTTTTCTCTGGTATGGGCAGCACCACCACCTTTGATTAAATTTTTTTGAGGGTCTACTTCGTCTGCGCCATCGATCGCGATATCAATTTTATCTACTGCATCAAGACTAGTTAGGGGAATACTATATTTTTTTGCCAATACTTCTGCTTGAAATGAAGTAGGAATACCTACTATATTTTTAAGCTCTCCTTTGGCAAGGCGATCGCCTATATACTCGATAGCATAAGCTGTAGTCGATCCCGTTCCCAATCCGACAATTGAGTCTGACTTTACCCGACTAGCAGCAGCTAGCCCTACTTCTTGTTTCATTACCCGAACAGGATCGCTAGTTACAGCCATTATTGCAGCTCCTTTATTTACTCTTTAAATTACTATTTTTGTTGGTTTTTAGTTAAACAATGCATAATGGAAGGCGTAGAACCATAGCCAATAAAAAAGCTTAAAGAAGGCACTGAAAACTAGGGTAGCAACCTTCAGGACTACCTCCTTCACTTTTTTTCTATAAGCTTTTTCTTTTTATTTCAACAACAGGATTCTACTAATGAACTTCATTAGTTATTAGCTGCTGCTAACATTTCTTTGAGCTTGGCTAACTCATCTGCCCAACGAGGATCGGGCTGGACAGCATCTTGTTGATTAGTACTATGAGTTTGTTTTTTAGAACGCTTATTAGTTTTATTTCGTTTGGGAGTACTATTGGTTGCTCCTCCTTCCGATGAATTTTGTTCCTCTTTATTTTTGTTTCCTTTAGAGCGAGGTAATGCCTTCTCAATTTTGAGCGCACTATCCATAAAAGACTGACCATTAAATTTTTCAATAAATTCGTCAGCTATTTCATCGCTAGGAACAGTCACAAAAGCAAAACCCCGACATTTGCCAGTTTTGCGATCTTTGATTACTTTAGTCGAAATTTCTTTACCTGAATCGGCAAACATAGCTTCTAAAGCTTCGCGATCTACAGGCTCTTTGGGCAAATTCCCTACATAAAGACGAACGGACATATTAAATAACTCCTAAATTAATTTATTACAAAACAGATTGACGGGCGACCCTGCGCCACTGAAAGGCGCAACCGACACGGCCCTGACGAGATTTCCTCAGCGAAGGAACGCGCACCAAGAGAGGGAAAGCGTAAGTTATGACAAAGTAAACTTAACATCGGGACGCTTAGTCCCAACGAACGTTGACAAAAAACTACTTTTTTTAGCAACGACTGAGCAAAAACATAGACTAATATTGTCGAAGATTTCCCCATGTACTTTCCTTTGGGCAAATACTCTTCTAATAATAGAATCTGCTCTGACAAAATATACTTTCCTCGAAATGGCTAGTCAACAGAGTTTAATTAAATTTTTAACTCTTTAAATTTCTCGATCGAGAAACCACCTAAATTTTGCGTCTAGTCTAATTATTACAGAATGTTTACGCTATTGGTCACTTTATTCCTAACTATTCTGTTTAAACAAAGTAATTTTACTATTGACAGTTTAACATCAATCCTAATATAACTAGATGCAAATCTTGTCAATTTATTGTTACATTACTTTGTATCGGAGGGTCATTGGCAATCAAAAACAATTTCATATCGATTTACACCAAGGAGTTCCAACTATGTCAGAACCAGCGAAAATGTCTCTAGAACAAAAATTCAGTCTTCGTTCTTTTGAAACTCAAGTACAACAAATGAGCCGAGAACAAGCTCAAGAGTTTCTCGTCAAGCTCTACGAACAGATGATTGTACGGGAAAATATGTATAAAGAGTTTATCAAACACCAATGGGGATTAGAGCCAATTTCTGAGCAGCAATAATCTGAGTAGATATACTGGCGACCTCCTTCTCTTGCTAGTTTCTTCAAGGAAAAAAGCTGGGGATGTTGGGGCGTTATTCAAATCCTATTTAACACTAAATAACAAAAGACTACATTTATTTTTGAGCAGAAAAAGCTTTTTTTGTTAGTCTAAGGGAAAAGTTACTTTGCTCATTCTATGTTTCGGAACTGTTTAATTTGCACGGACTTTACCGATGGTCTACATCGCTTAGTCAATTTTGTTCCAGATTTGGCTAAGGGTGGTTTACAACAAGTAGTATTTTTTCATAGCGTACCTTTGTGGGAAGAAGGAGAAGTTCCCCGCATCGATGAAGAGAAAGTTCAAGCTGCCAAAGAGAGTCTTTCCGTAGCTACAGAAAATGCCCCAGCAGACATTGAAGTTAAAATAGAAGTCCTTTCTGGAAAACCAAGCGATACTATTCCCCGCATTTTAAAAAAATATCCTATTGAGGTGATTCTGACAGGAACTCCTATTCGTAGCTTACTACAAGAAAAATTTTTGGGTAGTACTAGTAGCACCTTAGCCAGACAAACAGAACAACCTATAACCATTATTCGTCCTCAATTAATCACAACCTATACTAGAGAAGAGTTAGCTTTACGTTGTCAACATTTATGGCGATATTTACTAATTCCCTACAATGATGGAAAGGCAGCTAGATATTTAATCGAACGAATCAAAAAATATGCTTCAGATTGTCCAGAAATTTCTCTACCAAAATGTATGTTAATTTGGGTGGTAGATGAACCTGGTAGAAGAGCAGTATTAAAAGAGAATCGTTTACAACAAGCAAGAGAAAAATTAGAATCGACTAAAGCAGAATTAGAACAGATAGGTTTGGAAGTCAATCTAGAAGTACGCGAAGGTAACCCTCTACAAGAAATTTTATCTGCTGCTTTAACCTATGATATTAGCGCGATCGCGATCGCTGATGATTATCGCAACAAACTTCTAGAATGGACTGCTCCTAGTTTGACTAGCGATTTATTTTGCCGTAGTTGGTTTCCTCTATTGTTGTTTTCTCCTAAGAAATAAGTCCAAACGCTTCGCTTTAGTTAGTGACGTTCCATAGAACGTCCGTACAGTAGTTCGGAGTTTTGCGGTGGCGGAATTCTCCCGTTTAAGCAGCACTGTAGGGCGAGCAGAGCGAAAAATACCCCTTAAATAATGTTTGATAATAGAGGTAAAACAAGAAAGAGAAGTTTGACTAGATGATGCTTTGCAGTATCACAGTCAAGATTTGTTAGAAGGCAAGATTGTTATTGCGCTGCGGAATAAGTTTCGGATACGGAAAGGTTTTGATCGATAAATGTTCTTATTAGCAATAAGCACTGTAGGGTGGGCAGAGCGAAAAATACCCTTAAGATGGAAATATCTATGGCATAATGCTCACCAAATTTAATCCTATGCCTAATTACCGACGTTCTTATGTACCAGGTGGTGCTTTTTTTCTCACCTTGGTAACACATTGTCGCCGTCCTCTCTTTAAAAATTCAGATAATATCAATCTTCTGCGGATGGCTGTGGCTAAAATTAAGGCAGAAAAGCCTTTTGAGATTGTGGCTGCTGCAATTTTACCTGACCATCTCCATTTTATTTGGCAATTACCCCCTGATGATTCTAATTATTCTCAGAGAGTATCGAGATTGAAGGTTTTATTTACTCGCTCTTTAAAAAGGAACAAAAAATTAACATCGAAGGTTTCTGCTTCGCGACACAAGCATAGAGAAAGTGATGTGTGGCAAAGACGTTTTTGGGAACACACGATTAAAGATGAGGCGGATTTAGGGCAACATTTGGATTACATTCATTACAATCGGTGTCAAGCATGGGTTGGTTTCTTGTCCCCATCTCTGGATGTATTCCAGTTTTCAGCGATGGGTAGAAAGGGGAAGATATGAGCAGGATTGGGGTTGTGTTTGTGGAGGAAAAACAATTGAAGGTTTCAATTTTCAGGGAATTTCTGAGGGGATGGGAGAATAGTAGTCTGGTGGGCAAATCAATTTTCCTGAAACGTTTTTCTTTTATGGTTTTATCTTGCCCACCCTACGAAAGCTGAAATGTTTTGGCTCTTCCGTAATTCCCGTGGTAGACACTAGATATGGTGGGTGGTCAGGTCAGAGAAAATCTCTCATAGTCATGAGTATCGAGTGTGAGTCTTTGAAAAAGATGGTCTACATTGAAAATGCCATAACACCTTCGTTTTAATACCTTGACTCGATTGTTAAACCCTTCGACAAAGCTACTGGTTAGTCGCTCCAGAAAATAGTTAGCGATCTGTTCAAAGTAGGTTTCTATCGTGACCAAAAAGGTTTCAAACTGAGAGAGTTTACTTTGGCGTGCTCGTCGACACCAAGCACGAATAGCTAGCTTGGCTGTCGTTCTGGTATGGTGGCGTTCAAATATTTGGGTCAATTCTTCTCGCAAGAGATATGCTTCTTTCATATTCGGTGAATAGGCGAAGAGACGTTGGAGCAATTCCCATTCGGAGTCTGTAAGTTCCAATACGGGATTTGCGGAAGGGCCACATGGCACCTTTAATTGGCTCATATTCTTTCTCGGATAACTGCTTCTTCAGCAACTTGAGCTCCTGTTGACGCACTTTGTCGGCACAGTTACGATAGGCCCGTGCTACATGAAAGCGATCGATAATAATGTGGGCTCGTGGTAGTTGCTCTCTGGCTGCGTTGACAAATCCTTTGTACATATCCGTACAGACCCGCTCAATGGTTTGACGAAGACGTGCGGGAATGGAGGTCAAGAATTTGACTACAGTCTCCTTCTTCCGCTCTGGCAGGACAGCTAAGGAAAACCTACAGAAATAATCATCCAGCCTTGGTTAGGTTAAGGGTTGGTGGCTACAGAGAAATACTGGGTGAAGGCTGGATGATTATTTTCCTGTAAATCCCTAATACTTCAACTCCCTGTTCCATTAAGGGTGTTGTCACTAAAACCACATAATCGCGATGTCCTTTTTTCAGTGCAATCTCATCAATTCCCAGTATTTCCAGCCGTTCAAAGTTCGACCAGTCTACCTTAGTTGTTACCCCACGGTCGAGTATTCCCGTTACTCTCTCTTCACTAGTATCGAGTTTTTTGGCTACATCGACTATAGTTGAATTGACCAGAAACTTGAGCAGCCATCGTTCGTAGGGTTTAGTGTTCGGACTTCTTAGCTCGTGCCAGCGAGCGTCTTTGTGTTGTGGTTGGTTTACCTCGACAATCAAGACACTGATAGCGTTTTGGTCTAAATTCCACGTAGACTGGTTGTTCAAATATTGGTAGGTGACGCAGTCTGATAGCATGGTCATAGCCATGGAAGTGAGTAATTTCCCGACCATATGCGAAGCGGTATCCTTTAGGACATTTAGGACATGAGGTGCCTTTAAGAGTGCTTTCAACGCGAATGAGCCAATCTCCGAGAAAAACCATTGACAAACATAGACAGTCTTGGTCAACCGATAACTTAATGCCTCCAACCGATAACTTAATAATAAGACTGTCTATGTTTGTACAGGTTCATTGGTGCCCCTGCTTTTGTTTTCGCTACTTTTAAGACGCGCACATCGGGCAAGTCGAGGGGGATTTGAATCGAGTTATCCATCATGACCACCACCGTTAATCTGATATCTTTATCATCTCAAAGTATTCATCTTCTTGACCACCACACTATATCTAGTGTCTACCACGGGAATTACGGAAGAGCCAATGTTTTTCTTTTTATGATTTTATTTTGTCCACCCTACGAAGGCTACGAGGCTTGAATTTTGACCACCCTAAGAGGCACAATTGCCTGATAAATGATCGCTGATAACGGAAAAGATGCCAAGAAAACCCCGCGACCTTTTACCAAATTACTAAGAAGCCAACAAAGGTAACAAGAGAGTGACAAAATAATAAACGAGAGGAGCAGTAAAAACATAACTATCAGTACGGTCTAGAATTCCACCATGACCTGGAATTAACTGTCCTGAATCTTTTACTCCTGCATCTCGTTTCATCATCGACTCGGTTAAATCTCCCAGTAAACTAGTAATACCAATCAGCACACCAAGTATTAACCCACTCAATTCCCAAGAGGGAAAATGGAAATACCAGGCTCCTAGTTCTGCTACTGTCAGACTACCGACAATTCCAAAAATAGCCCCTTCAACAGTCTTTTTCGGACTAATCTCTGATAGCCGAGTACGCCCAAAACTTTTACCCATAGTATAGGCTCCAATATCTGCTGCCCAAATACAAGCCATAACTAAGAAAGTAAGAGTTAAAGCTGGAGGAAACTGACTAATATCTGTCCAAGAATTAGGCCAGTAACCATCTAAAGGTAAATTACTGTAATTAACACTGTTAGGTAAACTAACCCGAAGACGTACCCAGTAAGTAGGGAGATATCCACCATAAAATAAACCCAAAATAGAACTAGAGATATCAGCAATGGTTGCCATTTTGGGTTGAAATAACAAATAAAAACAAATCAAACTTCCTGCTAGAGGGAACATCGCATCTGTTAAATTTGGAGCAACAGTTGCAATAATCAATAACAATTGAGAAAGAAATAAGGTTGTTTTACCAGCAGGTTCAATCCCCTTAGCACGGACTAGGCGAAAATATTCTAATTGTCCGAGAAAAATGATAATACCTATACCAACAGTAAAGTACCATCCTCCCAGAATAATCATTCCTAGAGCTAAAGCGATCGCTACTATTCCACTAAGGATACGAGTCCAAGACATAAGATGCGCTATTACATACGCTAAAGAAAAATTAATATAGAGATTAAGCCAACCTTATGAAAGGTTAACAAATTACTGTGGCATATTTAACCTTATTTTAGATAAACAATAATTTCTTAAGCTTAGAGCTTTTCTCCACTCAGAATAAACATGGGATTGACGGCCGCAAAAGTTTGGTGAATTCCTCGCGTTTCCAGACGATTTACTGCTGATTGTATGACCTCTATATTACGAGCTTGCAGTTGAGACAAACCCTCAGATATAGTATACAAGCTTTCGAGGTTACTAGCCGTAGCCACGATTCTTCCTTCTGGTTGTAAATAGTCCCAAGTCTGTTTTAGTATTTCTTTAATGGGCTTTCCTCCTTCTAAACATACGCGATTGGGTTTGGGTTTTAAATTTTGGAGACAATCTGGGGCACTCCCTTCAATTACTTTGACATTATTTACGTCAAAGCGATCGCAGTTACGCCGAATTAAATTAGCTACATCCCCATCCCGTTCGAGCGCGATAATTTGTCCTTGAGGACAAAGTAGACCGACTTCTACAGGAATAGTACCAGTACCAGCCCCAATATCCCACAAAACCGAATCGAGTTTCATACGTAGAGAAGAAATAAGCAACAGACGTACTTCTCTTTTACTAAGAGGAATACCAGGTAGTTGTTCAAATAAGTTATCTGGGATACCGGGGGTTTTATAGGGCCAAAGCATAATCGGTTGTTAGTTGTTAGTTGTTAGTTGTTAGTCATTAGTCGTTTTTTCTTTAACTCCGAACTCATTTCTGTGTTCTACTTAATTACTTGGAGCGTTTTTAAACTAGGATCGCTACTTCCTGTAATCGTACCGCCTAAAGCTAGGACTTGTTGTAAATAGTCTATAGCTTCTGATGTTATTGTTTCTCCTGGCATGAGAACGGGAATACCTGGAGGATAGGGACAAATCAATTCACCACAAATACGATTGATGCTTTGTGTGATGGGTAAAGTTTCTGTGGGGGCGAAGAAGGCTTCTCTGGGAGGGATAGCCAGAAGGGGAGATGGGGGAGATGGGGGAGATGGGGGAGATGGGGGAGATGGGGGAGATTGAGAGAGAATTTTGAAGGCTTGGATTAATTTTTCGATATCTTCTGGGGTGTTGCCGAAAGTGATTATAAAAGTTAGATGTTTGGGTAGGGGTAATTCACAGGTGACTCCTAATTGTTGGTGTAAAATTTCGTCGGCTTCAAAACCAGTCAAACCTAATTGACTAACATCAACTGTTAAACGGGTGCGATCGAAATAGGTAAATCCCGATCGGGGTATAAATTCTAATATAGATATATCCGTAATTTCTTTTAATCCTTTGTTTGCCTCATCTGTTAGCTGTAAAGTTTTTGTCATTAAGTGTTTTCCCTGAAGTGCCATTTGCTGTCTGGCTGCGTCGAGAGAAGCTAGGAGTAAATAACTAGGGCTAGTCGATTGTAATAACTGTAGTGCTTTACTCACCCTAGAAGGATCGATTAGTAAACCCTGGAGGTGAAGCATAGAAGCTTGAGTCATTGCCCCTAACACTTTATGGGTTGATTGTACTGTTAAATCCGCTCCCACACTTAAAGCTGACGGAGGTAAATCGGGATGAAAAGTAAAATGCGCCCCATGAGCTTCGTCTACGAGTAAGGGGATGTTATACTTGTGAGTAATCTCCGTGATCATACCTATATCTCCGCAAATTCCCTGATAAGTTGGATACAACATCATTACAGCTTTGGTATCAGGATGCTGTTGTAGGGTCTTTTCTAAAGCTCTAGGAGTAATACTGTAAACGATATCTTTAGCTCGGTCGTATTCGGGATTAATAAAGATGGGAATAGCACCAGAGATAATCAAACCAGCGATCGCAGAGGTATGAATATTCCGAGGTAATATTATCTTCTCTCCCATCCCACAAGTTGCCACTATACTCGCTATGATGCCACAAGTAGAACCATTGACTAAAAACCAAGTTTGGGCTGCTCCAAATGCCAAAGCTGCCAATTCCTGGGCTTCTGCAATAACGCCCTCAGGAGCAAATAAGTTGTCTAATTCTGGTAGTTCTGGTAAATCCGCTTTAAAAGTTAGTTTTCCTAGCAAATTTTGCAGATTTTGATTAATACCTTGTCCTCTTTTATGTCCCGGAGTATGAAAGGCTGCATTTGTCTGCTGAGACAATTCCTGTAATCGATTCAGTAAGGGAATGTTTATTTGAGCTTGAGATTGACCATTAAAAGGAAAAGACATAATCTAAATTGTCACCAATGAAATTCAAAAAAAATAGTCAGTAATTCTGCACAATGATTATTATTAGTCTAAATAGCTTTTGAATTAGGGGTATTATCTTTTATTTGAGTAAAAATTGATGATTTACAGATTAATTTTGCCAGCTTACTTATTGGTAAACAAATTTTTTAATCATACCTTTATATAGGTTTCTTCTTAGATAAAGATTGAGTGAAAAAACAAGTCTTTTTCTTTCGTTTCAGTATATTTTCTGATATCTTTTAATTAATATAAATTTTAAAAGGTTAAAGCTAAGTGTATTTATTGAAGAGTGATTATCAATTTATGGAAGAAACTAAAAAAAAATTCTCGTAGTCGATGATGATACTGCTTTACAGCATCTCATATGTCGCTTTTTTAGTTACAATAATTATCTGACGGAATCAGCCTATGACAGTAAAACTGCTCGTCAAATATTCAGAAGATTTAAGCCAGATTTAGTAATTTTAGATATTAATTTGCCTGATGATACGGGATTTAATTTATGTCAAGAAATGAGACAGACTGACACGATTATTCTTATGCTCAGTTCTATGCAAGATACTAATTATATATTAGAGGCTTTTGAAAAAGGAGCAGATGATTATGTTACTAAACCATTTAATCTACAAATTTTAAAAGCTAAAATTGATGCTTTACTACGACGATATAAAACTAGTAGCTCGAACTTAACTAGTAATAAACCTTTGGTTTTCGATCGGTTAGTAATTGATTTTTGTCGTCGAGAAGTGGTTTTAGATGGAACAATAGTGCCTCTAACTGCCTTAGAATTCGATCTATTATATTTTTTAGCAAGTAATCCTAATCGTGTTTGGGACCGTGCCGAGTTAATTGCTGCTATTTGGAATAGAGATGATTATCGCGGAGACGATCGCAAAGTAGATATTCATATTGGTAGAATTCGTAAAAAAATTGGCGACCATGAAGGTAAATTAATTAAAACCATCTGGGGTAGAGGTTATATGTTTGAGTTGTCCAATGGCGATCGAGTAAAATTAGCAGACTGAGCCTCTAATATTTTGAGAATATAAACAAACTGCTATGTTAAGAGCTGGAATTGTCGGACTACCTAATGTCGGTAAATCTACTTTATTCAATGCCTTAGTAGCCAATGCTAAGGCAGACGCAGCCAACTTCCCCTTTTGTACGATCGAACCCAATGTGGGTGTGGTTTCTGTCCCAGACGAACGTTTAGAAGTATTGGCAAAAATCTCTCAGTCGGCCAAAATTGTGCCAACGAGGATTGAGTTTGTCGATATTGCTGGTTTAGTCAAGGGTGCCAGTAAAGGGGAAGGATTAGGTAATCAGTTTCTGGCTAATATTCGAGAAGTTGATGCGATCGTCCATGTGGTACGCTGTTTCGATGACGACGACATTATTCACGTGTCTGGTTCTGTCGATCCAGTAAGAGATATAGAAGTAATTAATTTAGAGTTAATTTTAGCCGATTTAGCCCAAATCGAAAAACGCATGGAACGAGTAAGGAAACAAGCTCGTAATAATAAAGATGCTCAAGCAGAAATGCTTGTTTTAGAGAAGTTAAGCTCTGCTCTTAATGAGGGTAAATCGGTTAGACAACTAGATTTACCCGAAGAAGAAGCAGAAATAATTAAACCCCTGGGTTTATTAACCAATAAGCTAGTCATTTATGCCACTAATGTCTCTGAGGATGACTTAGCCACGGGAAATGAATGGGTAGAACAAGTAAAACAATTCGTAGCTGGAGAAAACGCTAAAGTAGTAGTTGTTTCAGCACAAGTAGAATCCGAGTTAGTCGAACTATCAGAAGATGAAAGAAAAGACTTCCTAGAAGCTTTAGGAGTATCTGAGGGAGGATTAAAATCCCTAATTAAAGCTACCTACGATTTACTTGGCTTACGTACCTATTTAACTACAGGTGAAACCGAAACCCGTGCTTGGACTATCCAAGCAGGAGTGAAAGCACCTCAAGCAGCAGGAGTAATCCATTCAGACTTTGAACGGGGTTTTATTCGTGCTGAAACTATTGCTTATCAAGATTTAATAGCATATGGATCGATGAATGCAGCTAAAGAAAAAGGGTTATTACGCTCTGAAGGTAAAGATTATGTCGTACAAGAAGGAGATGTAATGTTATTCCGCTTTAATGTATAATTAGTTACAGCAGAGCAATAACAGATATGAATATAGTTGCCATTTTAGTAAGTCTAATAGTTACTACTATCAGTTTGATCATTATTTAATATGTAAAAAGCGATCGCTATAATAGCGGTCCCTTTCTTTATACTTTAGATATTTTCATAGTAATTAGTACTAACTTAAAAAAAGATAGATTAAGTTGATTGAATAATTAACTTGTCTTTGTTTTGAGCTAATTCTATAAAACGATAATCTTGCCTGAGAATACTTAAATCTCGATCGTGAACTATCATTGCTAAGTATTTATCGGGATTTAAAGCGATCGCATTGTGCAAATGATGGAAAGATCGATCTATATTTCCTTGTAAAGTTAACTATATAAATTAGCTACATATTCACCATAGCCATTATAGGGAAGAGTTTCTATTCTTTCCCAAGATAAACCAGGGCCAGTACTAATAAATTTTTCTGTTGCTTGTGACCAACGAGGATGAGGTTTATTAGGATTTACATTGGCTTCAAAATCGTATTCTCTGGGGTCTATGGTATTCCAATAAGTAGGTGGTTGAGTATCAAGAAACTCAATTTTTACAATTGATTTTGCTCCTTTAAAACCGTATTTCCAAGGAATAACCATCCGTAAAGGCGCACCATGTTGTTTTGGTAAATCATGACCGTAAATACCTACAGCAAAAAAGGCTAATTCATTGGCCATTTCTTCAATACGTAAGCCTTCTTGATAGGGCCAAGGAAGGGAACCAAGATGAAATCCAGGACCAGTAGTAATATCAGGATCGTAAAAAGAAGTAAAACGAACAAATTTTGCCTCAGATTTAGGTTCGACTGCTTCTATTAATGCTTTCATGGGGAAGCCAACCCAAGGAAGGGTCATAGACCAAGCTTCGACACAACGAAAGCGATAAATGCGTTCTTCCAGGGGGAATTTCTGTTTAATCTCATCAAGATCGTAGGTGCGAGGATTGTTAACTAAACCTGTTACTTCTACTTGCCAATTCTTAGTAGGCAACCTCTGGGCGTTAGACCAAATGCTTTTAGTGCCACCAAATTCGTAAAAGTTGTT
Organism: Xenococcaceae cyanobacterium MO_188.B32; assembly: GCA_030065635.1. Taxonomy (GTDB): domain Bacteria; phylum Cyanobacteriota; class Cyanobacteriia; order Cyanobacteriales; family Xenococcaceae; genus JASJDJ01. Next base: position 27,141 of record JASJDJ010000043.1, on the reverse strand, counting down.
GTATTGTCCTGCTAGCTCTTCTTTGGTGATGGGTCGATTAACTGAGGCAAACGCAGGATTGGTTTCTAAAGGTTGAATTTTAGGTAGATTTAGACTCTTTGCTAAAGCTAACTCTGTTGGACTTTTAGATTGAGCAGATTTTGATTGCTGACATCCTGTGAGAGGAAGAATACTGGCACTCACACCAGCTGTAACTATAGTTTTGAGAAAACGGCGACGATTCCAATAAGCATTTTCTGAGGTAACTTTGCTTTCAGGAATTGACCAAGATTTGGGGATGCGAATAAAAGTCATTCAGATTTCAATAAAAAACTAAATTTGAGATTAAGATAAGAGCAATTATATTCTTAATTATTCTTTTGTATTTTAAGCTATATGGTCTTTGGTTCAGTATCAATCCTAAGTTATATTCTATTGTCAATAAAGTAATATATGGGAAGTGCCAAACTGATAGACTAGGTAAGTATACTCTAGATCGCCAAGGGAAAAACACTATTTATACACCTCCTTTAGCTCGTTTAATAGAACAATTGCAACTTTTGCCTGGGGTGGGGCCAAAAACAGCCCAACGATTGGCAATGCACTTAATTAAACGACCAGAAAAAGATGTACACGCTTTAGCACAAGCTTTAATCGATGCCAAAAAGCAAGTAGGTTTATGTAAAGTCTGTTTCCATTTATCGGCGGAGCCAGTGTGTTCTATTTGTCGTAATCAAAATCGCGATCGCACGACTATCTGCATAGTAGCCGATTCCCGCGACGTTATTGCTCTAGAAAAGACCAGAGAGTATCGCGGTTTATATCACGTGTTGGGAGGAACGATTTCGCCGATGGATGGTATTGGCCCGGAACAGTTGCACATCAGTTCCTTGGTTCAAAGAGTAACTAAAGAGCAGGTTAAAGAAGTAATTTTAGCGATTAGTCCTAGTGTGGAAGGGGAAACCACTACTCTTTACATCGGTCAACTGCTCAAACCGTTTACTAAAGTAACTCGAATTGCTTTTGGCTTACCCATGGGTGGCGACTTAGAATACGCCGATGAGGTCACCCTAGCCCGTGCCCTTTCAGGAAGAAGAGAATTAGATTAGCAGCTAAGAGCTAACAGCTAAAAGCTAGTAGCTCTTTTTTATTACTTAATCAAAATCGTTATGACTATGGTATATTTGTAAAGGTTCGTAAATATTAATTTACATATATGGTGAATTAATTGCAAACAAATCAAAGTCGGCATTTAAGGAGGCTAATAGTATGACTAACCCAGCAGAAGGATGTTTACGAGTAGGTCAAGAAGCTCCTGACTTTACCGCTACTGCTGTTTTCGATCAGGAATTTAAAACTATTAAATTATCTGATTATCGTGGCAAATATGTTGTTTTATTTTTCTATCCTTTAGATTTCACTTTTGTTTGTCCTACTGAAATTATTGCCTTTAGCGATCGCTACGAGGAATTTAAAACTATCAATACAGAGATTTTAGGTGCATCTGTAGATAGTGAATTTTCTCATCTAGCTTGGATGCAAACTGACCGCAAAGAGGGGGGCATTGGTGATATAGACTATCCTCTAGTTTCTGATATCAAAAAAGAAATTAGCACGGCCTATAATGTTTTGGACCCCGATGCAGGTGTAGCCTTACGCGGACTGTTTATTATTGATAAAGAGGGCATTATTCAACACGCTACCATCAACAATCTTTCTTTTGGTCGTAGTGTAGACGAAACCCTTCGTACTCTTAAAGCAATTCAGTACGTACAATCTCATCCCGATGAAGTATGTCCTGCCGGCTGGCAAGAAGGAGACAAAACAATGGTTCCCGATCCCGTCAAATCTAAAGTTTATTTCTCAGCCGTTTAATTTATTTCTAATTGACAATTTGATTATTTATTATTAGTTAGTCGGACTTTGTGCCGATTTTTTTTTAGTTAAAAAACCAAACATACACAAAGTAGAAACATAAAATTCCCCTTCTCTATTTATTTTTTGGATTGATTTACATAGATTGTGGCGATAATTTTGAGCACTTAATCTTGATTTTTTACCAGATAATCGCTCGAAATAAAAGACATTTTTTACTTCTTTAATAACAAATTTGCTCCAGATAATTCTTGCGTATTTGTGCGGATGATTGAAGAAGGATGGCTATATTTTTCCGTGAAACAACTATGGTGTCGTACTTGTATCATTAGGAAAATGAGATTTAGATGTTACCCAAAAATTTTCCAAGTTAAAGGGTTGTTGATACTAAAAACACTAATTCTTATGCCTAATCAATCTCTTAGTTTTCGTTGCATGGAACTTATTCAAGCTTACTCTAATAACCCTTCTCTTCGGTTACGCAATCAATTAGTAGAACTAAATGCAGGGTTAGTAAGAAAAGTTTCTCATCAAGTCAGTAGAAAATGCGCCGAACCCTATGAAGATTTAGAGCAAATTGGTTATTTAGGTTTAATTAGAGCAATCGAACGCTTCGATCCCCATCAAGGTTCGGCATTTAGTTCTTTTGCAATTCCTTACATTCGGGGGGAAATGCTTCATTATCTTAGAGATAAGGGCAGTATGATGAGAATTCCTCGTCGATGGCAAGAATTGTATGCTAGAGGAAAGAAACTGCGTAAAGATTTAATCGATAATTTAGGACGCTTACCCAGAGATATAGAAATATCTAAAGCTTTGGGAGTTTCCGTGCAAGAATGGAGCGAATGTCAATTAGCTTTACAAAATCGTTTACCAATTAGTCTCGATGCAGTAGTTAATAACTCGGCAGATTGTTCGGTAACTTTTGGCGATACCATTGCCGATCCTAATTATCAAGAATTACGGAAACTAGAAGAAGATAGATTACAGCTACAAAAAGCAATGAATCAGCTAGAAGAGAAAACCAAGGCTGCCATAGAATGCGTATTTTTGTGGGATTTACCCCGTAAAGAGGCAGCTAAACATATTGGTATTAGTCCTATGACGGTAACCAGACATCTACATAAAGGTATCGAACAGCTAGGTACTATTTTAGAACCCCAGGCAGCTTAAACAGTCTGATACGGGAACAGTCATCAGTAAAGGTTTGAGAAGTAATATTATTAATTTGTGACTTTATTTTAATTTTTAGATTATCTACTAAAGAAAAATCCTACCGAGGTTCCCACCTAATCTCCTTAGCCGATCGCTTTTACAGTACCTGTGCCCTAAGCCAAGCAATAGGTAAAGAAAGAAGTTTGTCTAATGTAGGGACAAACGCTCGTTTATTAAATACATCGTAATCATTACGTTCGATCGCGCCCAGAATACCCTGATAATTAATCAAAGAAGCCCAAATAGGCAAGCGAGAATCCTTAATTAAATAGCGAATTCCTTGCTCTGCTCGATCGTAATAACTTCTCGCCCGTTGAATTTGAAAGCGCATTAAAGCTCGCCAGCGGTCGTCTATTACCCCGTTAAACAAATCTGCTTCTGTGTAGTCGAAAGCTGCTAAATCTGCTAAGGGAAGATATATTCTGTCTCTTTGAGCATCTTCCCCTACATCCCTAAGAATATTTGTCAATTGCATGGCTATACCCAAAGAGATCGCTTCTTCTCTAGGTTCATAGAGTTCTTTTCCTCTTTCCCAAGGAGCAGGATTACGATTTTTACCAATTCCCCAAATCGGATTGGTCATTAAGCCTACTGTACCTGCAACTCGATAACAATAAAGCTTGAGTTGTTCAAAGTCTTCATAGCGATTGCGGTACAAATCCATTCTCTGTCCAGCAATCATATCTTTGAATGGCTGGATATCTAGAGGATACTGTTCGACGGTATTTGCTAGGGCAACATCGAGATCGTCTACAGGATGACCTGCAAAAATCGATTCAAGCTGTTGTTCCCATTGAGCAAGAGTTTCAGTGGTCGTAAATTTCGCTTTAGCACCATCGACTAACTCGTCAGTACGACGACACCAAGCATAAATTGCCCAAATAGCTTTGCGTTTTTCTTTGGGCAACAGTAACGTACCAAGATAGAAAGTCTTAGCGTAGTCTGCCGTTATTCGGCGACAAAGTTCGTATGCCTCAGTAGGAGAGACTAGGGTTGTTTTGGGTTTTGGTCTAGGCAATTGCAGCATTCATCGCGGTCGGAAATGTTGTCCGTGTTAAAAGCAAGACAATGTGATCGACTAATTTTTAGCTATAGCCAATTAGCATTGTCTCATTCCATCAGCCAATCTGAACAATAAATCGCTCAAAAGTATAGTTTTTTTGATTAACTTTTTATAGCGATCGCTTCGTTGTTATTTACTGATTCGGTTTTAGTTGTGGCTGGATAGTCTTTGGCGATCGCCTCAGCAGCCATTTTTCCAGAAAGAACAGCCCCTTCCATACTGCCTAAATATCTTTGCATGGTATAGCTACCAGCTAAATAAAAGTTAGGTATGGGGGTTTTTTGGTCGGGACGACAAGCCTGACGACCAGGAGTTGCTTTATAAACGGAACGAGGTGTCTTAACTACTTTATATTTAAGTAGTTTAGCTCGATCGTCTCCAGAAAAATGTTTGGGAAATAGCTTGGTCAACTCCTCCATGGTGGCATCGAGAATTTCTGCTTCGGATTTAGCAATCCAATTTTCGGCTGGTGCCAAAACTAGTTCTAACATCGATTTATCGGGATCGGCGTATTCACGACAAGTGTTGCTCATGTCCGCATAGACGCTAAGTAAAGATGAGCGAGAGAAGAGTAATTGATCGATATCGGTCATTTTACGATCGAACCAGAGATGAATATTGATTACCGGTACTCCTTCTAAACCTTGTATTTTTTGGAAAAAGTCTATTTCGCGCCAAGGTTGAGGCATCATCACTTTTAAGGGGTCGACAGACATAGCCGAAACATAAAGATCTGCGGTAATAGTTTCATCTTCTGCACCGTTTAAACCCCGCATTAAAAAGCCCCTAACAGAATTATCTTCATTAAGTAAAATCTCTTTGAGGGGAGCATTCAGCCGAACTTCACCACCCCGTTCGGTAATGTAATCTACCATGGGCTGACAGAGTCGTTCTGTGGGCGATCCATCTAAAAATGCCACCTTAGAACCATATCGCTCTTGTAAGAAACGATTTAAAGCGGTAAGAGGTACAGTTGCCGACACTTCATCAGGATCGATGAAAGTAAGTGCTTTAGAGGCAGCTACAAAAATATCGCTGTTAACCCGTTCGTCCACACCCTGTTTTTCCAGCCACTCTAAAAGAGAATATTTATCCATGTTCTCTACATACTGCTGACCCCTAACTATGGCAGGGAGTAATCCCACAGCAAATCTAATTTTTTGTTCCCAAGTCAACATATCGTTGTTGCGGAGAATAGAAACAATTACGTTGATAGGGGCAGGAATATCGGGAACATCAAAGCGAGAATAGGTTCCTGGTTTCTCTGGTTGATTGAAAATGAGGGTGTGTTCTTTCCATTGAAGGCGGTCTTCAATTCCCAATTCTTTGAATAGTTGCAGCATATTAGGATAAGCCCCAAAAAAGACATGAAGTCCTGTTTCATACCAGTCTCCATCTTCATCTTTCCAGGCAGCAACTAAACCACCAAGAACGTCTCGGCGTTCTAAAACAATAGGGGTGTGCCCCGCATCTACTAAATATTTGGCACAAGCCAGTCCGGCTAAACCCGCTCCGGCGATCGCAACTCGCATTTAATAACTTTTTATCTCTAATTTACATTTAACGTAATTATTATAGTTTGCATTTTGTTACATTTGCTCTAGATAATTTTTAAATACGGTTGACCGTATCCATAGGTACGGAAATATGCCTTTAGTCATACAAAGTTAATTGTAATTATTTGTTACGATATAAGAGATAAATACCGCTAGCTAGCTTATAATAATTAATTATTTTTAAGACATTTTTAATAACTTAGTACATTTAATTTAGTTTTGCCCCAAAGCTAAGACGATCTGACTTATAACTCGGAGGTTCGATATGAATCATGACTCGGACAGGGCTAAACTTTGCTTCTAAACGAGCCTCGACTTGCTCGGTTATTTTATGCGCTGTTTCTACATCTTTAGCATCGACAATAAGATGCATTTCAATAAACACTTGTCTTCCGAGTAGACCGCGAGAAGCAATATCATGACAATTAATTACTCCTGGTACGTCCATAACAATACGGTGTATGGCTTCGGGAGCGATCGCGATTTCATCTACTAACCAAGGTAAATTATCTTTTAGTACTTCCCAACCACTACGAAAAACCAGCAAAGCAACAGGAAAAGCTAAAACCACATCTAACCATTGCAGTTGAGGTACGTTAAGCGTATTAGCCTGCCAAATACCCACTAAACCAGCCAAAACTAGCAGTGTAACCCAAATGTCACTCATAGTGTGTTTAGCGTCGGCAATTAAAATAGGGCTACCAATCTTTCTACCTACGTTTCTTTCATAAAAAGCCACAAAAATATTTACTCCTAAGACAACTATCAAAATCCATAGCTCATCAGAAGAGATACTCACAGCATTAGAGCCATAAAAGATTTTTTCTACTGCCCCTTGTAAAATTTCAAAACAAGCAATGCTTAGAAAAGCAGCAATTCCCAAAGCTCCCAAGGCTTCAAACTTTTGATGTCCATAGGGGTGTTCGCGATCGGGTTGAGGAGAAGAAAGGCGATTGGTAAACAATCCCAAAACATTATTAGCACTATCAGTTACGCTGTGTAAAGCATCAGCCTGTAAACTGAGAGAACCTGTTACAAATCCGACAATGGCTTTTATTACCATTACCAATAAATTCAATAACAAAGTTATCCAGAGAACTTTGCGGACTCGAGCGCGATTATCTTGCATGAAAGCAGTACACTAGTTTTATGTAGATATCTTAGCTATAAAATCGCTGTAAGCTTTATTGAATAATGAATTCAGCTATCTATAAGGTGATAATTTTCTTTGACTTATTGAGATTTTTTTGAAGAAATAGTCTGTCTTGAGGTGATTCTCTGGTAGATTTTGACTAGTTTCTGTTTAATAGCTCTTGGCAATAACCTAAATTATTAAAAATTGTTAATAATGGCTCAACTCACCCTTAACCTGATACAAGGTTCCGTAACTTTCAACTTTGACTTGGAAGCAGCGCAAAAACTCAAACAAGAAATATCTGTCTTAATGAGCAGTTTAAAAGCGATCGCTACTCATGCTGCTAGTGGTAGAGGTAGACCAAATCCACAAAAACCAATGGAATATCGTTACACTGGAGATGTTTTTTTAGAAGTATTCTGCAACCCTAATATTTATCCTAGTCCTTTTGCTGCTAAAGTTTTGCTAACCGTGAGAGACGATCGTCTTCGTATAACTAGCGAAGCAGAACTGACTCGTCTTATCGAAGACTTAAATCAGTATTTAGAGCAACTATAATTTTTTGAAGAAAAATAGAATATACTAGCCAAAATGAACAATAATAGTCTTCTCCAATTTATACAGCAAGGTTTTCGAGTTACTATAGGAGCTACGGCATCTTTAGTGGAAACTATACAAGACCCCCAAAAACGAACAGAAGCTCTATCTCAACTGCAAATAGAACTCGAACAAAAAACCAAAGAATGGGCTCAGAAAGGAGAGGTAACGGAGCAAGAAGCAAGAAGAATAATTGATAATTTAATTAATCAAAGAGCACGAGGAAAACAGCCTGATGTTACTAACAGTAATAGTCAGTCTTCATCAAATACAACTTCACCCAAAAATAGTGTTCGATCGGATTTAGAAGAGTTAACCGAACAAATAATTGCTCTAAGAAAAGATTTAGAAATCTTACGGAAAGAACAAGATTAACTTAAACAAATATCGAGCGGACTTCTTATCTAGAAGAAACAAATAATATTATTTATCGTTAGTAACGAGAAACGTTATTCGCGATCGGGATTAGCGCTCGGGCATTGGGACTAGTTAAATCACCAATGCCTTTAATCATTATATCAATACATAAAAGGTTTTTATATATATTTAATAACTTTAACTTTAAATAATCTAAAGAAACACATCATTATTTAACCAAATATTTTTGGGCAAAAATGCAAAAAGCCTGATTTTTCAGGCTTTTAAATTACTTGATTATTAAAAAACGTTTTACAAAATTTAGGTTAAGATAGAATACTCGTCAATATTAGTCGTTTTCCCAATGCTCGTAAGCAATTAAATCGCCAATGGGGTCTCGTAATAAATAGTCGCATCTCTCTAGTTCGCATTCGAGATAAACCCACTCACGAGCAGGAATATATTGACAGAGTACATAGATGGGTTGTTGACGACTAACGATACCCTTTTCTACCATTTGACGAGCCTCATCTTGAAGCATATCGATAGAATAATTAACAGAGGGGGCTGAAGATAAAGTGGCAATGCTCATAATTTTTCACTGGATAGTCACTAACTGAGACCAATATTTATAACTATAGAACAATATTCGGGGAGATTAAATAAATTTTTGCTGTATCTAAAATTACTTTTTTATTAAGATTTGCAATTCTGTAAAGTTACATTCCCCAACTATGATTGGGATGCCGTGGTTGCTTTCGTCGCTCATCCTGAATTAAAAATTTATTTTGGCAAAAGGTCTAGAGTAAACTAGGCAAAAGAAATAAAAATAAATTAAAAATTCAACAAATATATGCTTGCCCCTTTACCTATTAGCGATCGCTATCGACTAGAAACTGCTCAACTAGACTTACCGCCTCGTTTATTATTAGGCCCTGGCCCGGCAAACGTTCATCCTAGAGTACTGGGAGCTTTAGGTATTCCTCCTGTAGGACATTTAGACCCAACTTTTTTAGCTTTAATGGATGAAGTCAAAGATTTACTCCGTTATGCCTGGCAGACAGATAATGAATTGACCATTGCTGTCAGTGGTACGGGTAGCGCAGCCATGGAAGCTACTCTGGCTAATGTAGTTGAGCCAGAAGATGTAGTTTTAGTTGGTGTTAAAGGATACTTTGGACATCGCCTAGTAGATATGGCAAGCCGTTACAGGGCAGATGTGCGTAAAATTACCAAGCCTTGGGGAGAAGTATTTAGTTTAGAAGAAATTAAAACCGCTTTAGAAACCCATCGTCCTAAAGTATTGGCTATAGTTCATGCAGAGACTTCTACAGGAGCTTGTCAACCCTTAGAAGGACTGGGAGAATTATGTCATCAATATGATTGTCTGCTATTGGTCGATACCGTTACTAGTCTTGGTGGCGTACCTCTCTACATAGATGAATGGGGCATTGATTTAGCTTATAGTTGCAGTCAGAAAGGTCTTGGTTGTCCTCCTGGTGCTTCTCCCTTTACCATGAGTCCTCGTGCTGTTGATAAACTCAATAATCGTAGTAACCCCCCTGCTAATTGGTATTTAGATATGTCTTTGCTCACTAAATATTGGGGAGAAACAAGAGTATATCATCATACTGCTCCTATCAATATGAATTATGGTATTAGAGAAGCTCTACGTCTAGTCGCAGAAGAAGGTTTAGCCGAACGTTGGCAACGCCATCGCACTAATGCGGAATTACTCTGGGCTGGATTAAAAGAATTAAACTTAACCTGTCATGTCGATGAAAATTATCGTTTGCCTACTTTAACTACAGTTCGTATTCCTGAGGGAGTTGATGGTAAAGCGGTATCAAGCAAGCTACTCAATGAATACAATATTGAAATTGCAGGTGGTTTAGGCGAATTGGGTGGCAAAGTCTGGCGTATTGGCTTAATGGGTTATAACAGTCGTCCCGAAAATGTTATTTTGCTGTTGAATGCCTTAGAAAAAGTTTTACATTCTTAAGTTGATAATTTAGTATGGGCGTTCTGCGCGATCGACTTCGCTGCCAGGCTTCGCCCGATCGCTCTTCACTAAAAACCACTTTAAAATTAGCAACAAATCTCAGCCTTGGGCAGCTCTTTTGGCGCACGCCAGAGGCGCACCTGCGGTGAGCGCCGATTACTTTCGACTCGTTTTTTCTGTTGAGTCGATGTCTGACAAGACTTTGACCCAAAAAACAAGAGTTGAAAACGAAAATTGATATTCCAACTAATTTAAAAGCGATCGAGGTTGAGCTTGTAGTGATTATCAATCCAGTTTCAGTAATTTGCTCTTCCTTGTTTATACAACTCCACAGCTTTATTTACTCTTTCTATTCCTTTACCACCATAAGTAAAAATGCAATTTCCTTGGCTTCCATTATCTTTTTCATCACCAAATAATACTTTAGTTATTTGTTTACGTGACAACTTACTTACTTCAATTTCGGAAAGTTTCATCTCTATTTATTCTCTAATTTGTCTACGAAAGATTGTCCTAAGAGAGCGAACATTGCTAAATAAACTAAGATAAAACTATCTAAAGCGATCGAAAATATTTACCTCGTGCAGCTTATTAGTCACCTGGTGAATTGTTCTTAAATTATAGTAATGATTCCTAGATTAAACCATCAATCAGAATTAAAAGAAAAATACGCTACTTTTCTCACAGAATTAGCAAAAACTCCCTTTGCAGGAGAAATCAGAACAGATTTTGCTAATCGTCTTATCTTGTCTACAGATAATAGTATTTATCAAATCTTGCCCCAAGGAGTTGTCTTTCCCCGCACTGGTGATGACTTGGTGCATTTATTTCGTTTAGCTAATCAAAAACCTTACAAAGAAATTACCTTTTCTCCTAGAGGCGGAGGAACAGGAACAAATGGTCAGTCTCTTTCTCCTGGGATTATTATAGATTGCTCTAAATACATGAAACAGATTCTAGAGATAAATCTAGAAGAAGGTTGGGTAAGAGTACAACCAGGAGTAATTTTAGACCAACTCAATAATTATTTGCAGCCTCATGGAGTATTTTTTGCGCCTTCGGTTGCCCCTAGTAGTCGCGCTACATTAGGAGGAATGATTAATACTGATGCTTGCGGTAAAGGTTCGAGGGTTTATGGACGTACGAGTGACCATATTTTAGAGCTTACCTGGATTTTAGTCGATGGAACAGTAGTTCGATCGCGCCCTATCGATACCAATACTTTAACCGAATTAAAACAAGATTCGGGAAGTTTGGGTAATATTTATCGTCAAGTCGATGAAATGGTTACTGCTAAGCAAGAACTAATCGAACGGACTTTTCCGAAAATGCCACGGTTTATGACTGGGTATAACTTGGCTAAAGTTTACACCCCCACCAGAGATATTTTCGATTTAAATCGCATTATTGCAGGTTCGGAAGGCACGTTGGCAATTGTTACCGAAGCGAAACTAAAACTAACTAAAATCCCTCAATATAAAAAGTTAGTGGCAATTCAATATAATTGTTTTGACGATGCCCTCTCCGCAGCAGAAAATTTATTAGAATTGCAACCAAGCGCGATCGAAACTGTTGATGAAAAAATTTTAGCATTGGCTAGAGGAGATGAAATATACTATCGCATTAAAGATTTTATTGCTGATGCTAATGCCATTAATTTAGTTGAGTTTGCAGGCAACGATCTTAGTCAACTACAAGATCGAGTCGATCGGCTTATTAGTAATTTAGGATCTCAGCAAGCTACAGGCTATTATTTAGCGCAGAATGAACGAGAAAGTATAAACCTTTGGGAATTGCGCAAAAAAGGAGCTGGTTTACTGGGAAATCGTCCAGGCAACCGTAAGCCGATCGCTTTTATTGAAGATACTGCTGTTCATCCTTCCAGTTTATTTAGTTATATTCGGGAATTTAAAGCCTTACTCAACGAATATCAATTAGATTACGCGATGTACGGTCATGTAGATGTTGGTTGCGTCCACGTTCGACCTGCATTAGATTTAAAATTATCAGAAGATGAAACAATCGTTCGACAATTATCAGATAAAGTAGTTGCCTTAGTAAGGAAATACGGCGGTGTTATGTGGGGGGAACATGGCAAAGGATTCCGCAGTGAATACACTCCCGTCTTTTTTGGCGAGGAACTATATCAAGATTTACGTAAAATCAAAGCTGCTTTCGATCCAGACAATCGTTTAAATCCTGGGAAGATAGTTGCTCCCTACAAGAGTAAAGAGAAAGTTGTAGCGATTGAATCCCCCCTACGAGGACATTTCGATCGACAAGTAGATACAGCCATGCAATCTGAATATGAAGTAGCTTTTAGCTGTAATGGCAATGGGATGTGTTTTAATTTTAATCCCGATAGTGTTATGTGTCCTTCTTACAAAGGGATGAATGATAGAATTCATTCCCCTAAAGGTAGGGCTAGTCTGCTGAGAGAATGGTTACGACAATTATCTGTTGTACCTAATCAAAAAACATTGGCGACACATGGTAGAAACGTTTCATGGAATACCCTTACAAGTTTGCCTGTAAAAGTCTGGAATACCCTTTGTAAAGCCTTTGGTGCCTATGATTATTCTGAGGAAGTTTACCAGGGAATGCACGGCTGTCTTTCCTGTAAAGCTTGTGCTACTCAATGCCCCATTCATGTGGATATTCCCAGTCTTAAAGCCAAATTTCTCGATCTTTACTATACTCGCTATCTGCGATCGCCACGAGATTATTTAGTGGGTAATAGTGAAAGATTAGCTTTGTGGCAATCTTATTTATCTTCACTAAATAATACTGTTATGCAAAATCCCGTGATGCGTTGGAGTATCAAACGATTTTTTGGTTTAGTCGATCCTCCTTTTGTTAGTACGGCAACAGTTAAAAAGGGATTAGCCGAGCGAAATGCACCAAAATTTAATTTAGAACAATTATCTAGCTTAAATAAAGAAGAAAAAGCAAATAGCGTTATTTTGCTACAAGATGCTTTTACTAGTTTTTATGAATCCTCAATAGTTCTAGATACTTATGATTTTCTTACGCAGTTAGGATATAAAGTTTATGTTCCTCCCTTTTTTAGTAGTGGTAAACCATTGCAGGTGTTGGGATTTCTATCAGAGTTTAGCTCGATCGCGCAAAAAAATATTAAGTTTTTCCAACAGTTAGCAGATTTGGCTATTCCTCTTGTCGGTATTGAACCTAGTATTACTCTCAGTTATCGAGATGAATACAGGGAAATTCTCAACTCTTCAGAATCTTTACCTAAAATTCAGTTATTACAAGAATTTTTAGTAACCCAACTACAACGGCTACCCCTAATTAATACTTCTGAAACTTATTATCTTTTAGGACACTGTACGGAAAAAACTCTGGCTTTAGCATCTGTGCAACAATGGCAACAGGTTTTTCAAACCATAGGGTTATCTTTAAAATCTATTTCTGTTGGTTGCTGTGGCATGGCAGGTATTTATGGACATCAAGCAGAACATTACCAAATTTCTCAAGACATTTACGAACTGAGTTGGAAAAAGTATTTACCCATCATCCCAGAAGAGAGACAATATTATTTAGCCACTGGTTACTCTTGTCGATCGCAAGTTGAAAGACTAGAAAAATGGAAACCTAAGCATCCCGTACAAGTGTTGAAGAAATATTTATTAAATTAAAAATAAAATGGCTCGAGATTGAGCATATAAAAAATTACTGTTTCAATCAAACTCAAAATTAATGCACATATTACTACAGTCCAGACTCCCAAACGCAATCTGAATCCGGGTATAAAAAAACCAACTACTATCATTAGTAATCCGTTAATTACAAAAGAAAAAACTTCAAAGGGAACTAGATCGATCGGCAGACCAATAGCAGCTAGAGTTGGATGAGACAATGCGTCTATAATAGCGAACGCAACTGCTGTAATAAAGCCTTTACGGGCATGATCTACCGTCATACCAAGAGGCACATTAAATATGATTAAGACAACAACGAGAGTGACTATAAAAGCAACAAAAACATCATGCATGACAACTAGCTCCTAGAGTTATAATCACCCATACATTAAAACCAAATAAAACTATAACCGCCACTATAAACAGACAATCTTTACTTGAATAAATAAAAAAAAGAGCGAAGAAAATAATCTATGAGTTACTTCCGTGCTGCTGTTGATGCGACAACTGGTTATATTCCTGGAGAACAACCCAAACCAGGAACAAAAATTATCAAACTTAACACCAACGAAAATCCTTATCCACCTTCTCCTCTGGCTATGGAAGTGTTACGTAATCTCGATAGTGAATGGCTACGACGCTATCCCGATCCTTATGCCCGAGATTTTTGTGAAGCCGTCAGTGAAGTTTTAGGCGTTCCTACGGATTGGATTATTGTTAGTAATGGTAGCGATGAATTACTCAATGTGATAATTAGAGCTTGTGCTGAAGGTAGCGATCGCCCTATAGTTTATCCGATGCCAACCTATGTTTTGTATCGTACTTTGGCTACTTTACAACCGGCTGAGGTAATAGAAATTCCCTATCCTCAAGATTTTAAGTTACCGATAGATAAACTTGTTGCTGCCAAGGGTGCAGTTACCTTTATTGCTTCTCCCAATAGTCCTTCTGGTCATATAGTACCCTTTAACGATCTGCGAGAATTAGCCCAGAGAGTCTCTGGGGTATTAGTTATAGATGAAGCCTATGTTGATTTTGCGGAATATTCAGCTTTACCTTTAGTACTCGAATTCAACAACGTTATTATCTTAAGAACTTTGTCCAAAGGTTATTCTTTAGCGGGTTTACGCATGGGTTTTGGTATTGCCAATCCTCAGTTACTTTCTGGTTTATTTAAAGTCAAAGACAGCTACAACATTGATGCGATCGCGACTTTAGTGGGAGCAGCAGCCATAAGAGATCGAGCCTATAAGAATGACTGTGTAGAAAAAATTAAAAAGTCAAGAGCAAAACTAGCGATCGAGCTTACCAACTTGGGTTTTACTGTTCTTAACTCTCACGGAAATTTTGTATTGGCAACTCCACCAGCAAAAAATGCCGAAAGTTTATATCTTAAATTAAAAGAACAGGGCATTTTAGTTCGCTATTTTAAACAACCTGGGTTAGAAGATAAATTACGCATTACCGTAGGAACTCAACAACAAAATCAAACTTTATTAGAAGCATTAATTATGTTTACTGCTTAAGTAAGACGAGGCATTGCCCATCTTACCAGAATTTTATAAGTACCTGTGCAAAATAAATTACCTGATGGAGACAGGGAATAGGGAATAGAGAATAGAAAAATCAAATGTCTAAATTCATCAGCGCGATCGAAACTCCTATACCCCTACACCGATAAACCGCGAGACAGAACCAAGAACTAATCTCTGTGTCCTCTGCGTCCTCTGTGGTTTATTATAGAAATTTAAATGAAAAAACGAGATAAACTACTCAAATTCCCCGATTTTAATACCCAAGTTTGGATTTTAGCTGCGGGTAGATTATTATCCCAAATTGGTTCGGGATTCACTCTTTTTTACGCACCGATTTTTTTTGTCAATCAAGTTGGTTTATCCGCTACTTTAGTAGGAATTGGCTTGGGTAGCGGTTCTGTTTCTGGAGTTATCGGTCGTTTTTTAGGAGGACAGTGGTCAGACTCTCCTAATTGGGGACGTAAACGTACTTTACTCATTTCTGCTGCTATTTCTGCTTTTGCTGATGTATTTTTGGCCTTAACCTATAATTTCCCTATTTTAATTGTGGGTAATCTGCTGATGGGTTTTGGTATTGGTTTATACTGGCCCGCTACAGAAGCTGCTATCGTGGATTTAACTACAGTCGAGCAAAGAAATGAAGCTTTTGCCATTACTCGTTTAGCCGATAGTTTGGGTTTAGGCTTAGGAGTAGTATTAGGTGGTGCTTTAATTTCCTTTTCGGGTAATTATCGCGCCTTATTTATTATCGATGGTATTTCTTTTGTCATCTTCTTTGGCGTAATTTATTTAGCGATCGCCGAAACTAATCTTTTTACCCAATCTCAATCACAATCCTATCGAGGTTGGTTAGTTGCTTTGCGCGATCGCGCTTTAATGGTTTTTATCTTAGTTAATATTCTGTTTACTACTTATCTATCTCAAGTACAGACTACTATGCCCTTGTACTTGAAAAATTTTGTCTCAACAGAAGGTTTTAACGAAAAAACTCTGAGTATTTTATTTAGTTGGCACATTGCTTTTGCTGCGCTATGTCAATTACCTGTAGCTACTTGGCTTAATCGTTTTACCCGTATTAAAGCTTTAATCTTTTCTTTACTCATGTGGGGAGGAGGATTTGCTTTAGTTTGGCTAACAGGAACATTAAACAGTAATGCTCTAATCTGGTCTATATTGGCTTTAGGTACTATGTCGATCGCTATGGTTGCTTATACCCCTTCCGCTTCTGCTTTAGTCGCGGATTTAGCCCCAGAATCTTTACGAGGCATCTATTTATCCCTTAATTCCCAATGTTGGGCTGTAGGCTATTTTATCGGTCCTATTCTGGGGGGTTGGGCACTAGATCGATCGACTACTATTGCCCATAGTTTTTGGTTAGTTTGTGCTGTCAGTATCGGTATTGGTATTTTGATTTTGCAATATCTAAACAGTATTTTAGTGGCTAGGAAAATTTGAAAACCAATAACTCCTAACTCCTAACTCCTAACTCCTAACTCCCGGCTAATAGTGATGTACTCCCATCGCCTCTCTCTGAGTAGGCGCGGGCTTCTCAAAGACAAAGCCTTTAAGCATTTTATAGTGAGACGACACCCAACCCCACTTTCTTTAACAGCAGACTACTATTGTAGTCACGATCTATTGATTCGTTACAATAGCCACAATTATGCCATCTATCTGCATATAATTTAGCTATTGTTCGTAGTATAAAATAATATTAATTACTATAGTCAAATCCTACTATCCGACTCTATGAGTTTTTGTCTTAATCCTCAATGCCAAAAGCCGGATAATTCCAGCACCAACCTTTTCTGCCAAAACTGTGGCTCTGAGCTGCTAATAGATGGTAGATATCGGGTGTTGGAACTACTGGGTCAAGGAGGATTTAGTTTAACATACCATGTACTAGATCTCGATTCGCGACCGAAAGTACTTAAAGTTCTGATGGATAATCATCCCAAGTATGTCGAGTTATTTCAGCAGGAAGCTCGCGTACTGGAGAAGATGGATCATCCTGGTATCCCCAAGCTCGATCTTGACGGCTATTTCACATATCTGCCTAAAGATAGGGAAGAACCGATGCACTGCATCGCCATGGAAAAAATTGAAGGCTTAAATTTAGAAGAATATCTTAAAAAACGTGGCAATCGCCCGATCCAGCAAAAAAGAGTCTTGCGCTGGTTAGCAAAATTGAGCTTAATTTTAGAACAGGTACATAACCTAGATTTTTTTCATCGCGATATCAAACCCAGCAACATCATGTTAAGAGCAAATGGTAGCTTGGTTCTAATCGATTTTGGTACTGTCAGACAGCTTTCTCAAAGTTATATTGACAAACAAGCCGCAGGATTACTGACCGGAGTATTTTCTACCGGATATACACCGATGGAGCAAATGAGAGGAAAAGCCGTCAAGCAGTCGGATTTTTATGCCCTAGGAGGTACAATAATTTTTCTGCTCACAGGTCGCAATCCCTTTGAATTCTATAATTCTCAAACCGGTAAGATGGAATGGCGTGATAAAGTTGAGAATATCTCACCCCCATTTGCCAATCTGATCGATCGAATGATGGCTCCTTTAGCCGCAGAAAGACCTAAAACAGCGAGAGAGATCTTCCGAAAAATTATTCAAATCGACCCTAGTTTAAATAGTATTGAAGATTGGCTACAGCCGCCTACTAGCTCATCCTTTCAAGCTAACTCCAATAGCAACAATACATTCGCTTCTAACCGAACTCTCGCTTCTAACAGATTGCCTACAACTAGGGCTGTTTCGGGTTGCACGGAGAGGAACCTAAGTCCAGAATTTGTCCATCAATGTCGTCGGGAATTAGCAGAATTTATCGGTCCGATAGCAACTATCATCTGCGATCGAACCCTAGCTAATAATCCCTATCTATCTAACTCAGAATTCGTGCGAGCATTAGCAGAACGAATCCCCGACTCTCAAAGTTCTCAGCAGTTTCAACAAAAATTACTTTAACTCGCTACGATCGAGGTAAGAGGTTCAGGCGGTCAATATTCGCGCTTGATGAATTCGTGACAAGTTAAGGTTGTGTGCTGGCGCGTCAATCAGTTTTAGCTATTAGCTATTAGCTTTTAAGACATTTTTGCTCTATTCTAAATTTTCAAGAGCAGAAGGTAATGATTTTTTTTCTTCCTCATTCCTGGCAGCGAAGATGTTCGATCTGTCACCATGCTTTATTTTGGAGCATTTCCATTGCCATTTTAATACTTACTTTAAGACGATTTAAAGAAGTTGCGAGTACCCCAATTTCATCGTTACTTTTTTGCTCGAATTCAACATCGAGATCTCCGGTACTTAGTTTTTTAGATAGGTGAGACATTTTGTCGATCGGATCGGTAATCAGAAATTTTAGGAACAAATTGAGTAGCAACATTGCCACTAGTAAAAAGCCGATGACAATGCCTATAACTAACCAGCGTAAATTTTGAGCCTTTTTTAATACCTGGCTTGCAGGAATAGAAATAATTTCCGCCCCGACCACTTCATTTAAATGCCAGCCAAAACCATTATCTTTGCCATAGGTAGCAATTTGGCTTTTAGGAGCATTTTGAGGATCGCCGTGGCATCTCAAACAACTTTCTTCAGAAACTGTGATGGGGCGCGCAGTATAAAATAAATATCCTCCAGGTATGTTAAGAAAACCCTGTTGCTGTAAATCTGAGGTATCGCGATCGGGCAATTTACTACTTTGCCGGAAAGACTGTATGATTTCTGTTTCAAAGTCATTTGCCTTATCCCTTAAATTAGTAGGATTAAGAGAGGCTTCTTTAAAGAAGAATCGATCGTACTTGTTGTTACTTTTTTTGAGATCTTCAAAAACTTCTCTTGCGGAGTATGATGGTACAGCTTGCGGCAAAAATAGGGATTCAGTTTCCAATCTCGATAAGAATTCTGGAGTTACCTGGGTATTTGTATAGTTCCTTACTGAATTTATCGTTTCGATCAGCAATGACGCCTTTTCGCTAATTATGTGTTTATTATGTTCATAGAGAATTCTAGATAGTAGCGTGCCAATAGTTAATGTTACTACTAGAAATAGTACTCCTAAAAAAATATTAAGCTTAAAACCCAATTTAATGTTATTCATCATAATTAAACTACGCTTAATTCAGGCAATAGTGTTATACTTTCCCTTGATTTTAGCGAAATTTGGGTCGATCGAGGGAATAAATGATTAGAATGATTTAGGCTTGCTACATTATAAAGAACTATAGTATTTTTTCGAGAAATTTAGTTTAGAATCGGCTATGCTTTTACGTCGTCTTTTAGGATTAGTAATAATCGTCTTGATGCTTACAGGCTGCAATCGAGTGGAAGAAGACATACTCAAAAGGCTAATTGTTGGTGTTGTTAGCTATGGAGCAAGCGCTCGTTCTAACATGGAAAACTATTCAGAATTGGAAGACTATCTCAGTAATCAGCTCAATAGTATTATTGAACTAGAACCAGCTTTTAATGAAATTAGAGCCTCAGCTCAAATTGCCCAGCAAAGGTGGGACTTAGTTTTTGCCCCTCCAGGCTTGGCGGCGATCGCAATTTATCACCATAGATACGAACCGATTATTCCCTTAGAAGGACTAGAAAAATTACGTTCAGTCATTGTAGTTAACGCCGATAGTCGTTTCCAAACCAAAGCCGAACTTGCAGGAGAGACTATTGCTTTAGGACAAGAAGGTTCTGCAACTGGTTACTACTTACCAATATATAATCTTTACGGTTTATCTTTTGCGGAAGTGCGTTTTGCACCTACTCCAAAAACTAGTTTGGAATGGCTCGATAGTCAAGAAGTTGCAGCTTCTGCTTTATCTCTTCAAGAATTTAATCAACACCGAAAAAACTATAAACACGATCGATTTCGCATTATTGATATTGACTCTCATCCAATTCCGGCTGGTGCGATTCTACTTGCCAATAAAATTGAACCAGAGCGCAAAGAACAAATTAAAAGTACTTTAGCCCAAACTCCATCTCATATTGCCGCCTCTGCTGGATTTTTACCTAACGAACAAATTCCACAATATGAATATCTAGTCGATGTAATTGAAAGGGTTTTGCCGATCTCGGAAAGAATTAAAGAGCAACCCGCACGTTTATATGAAGTAAAGCAAGAAATTATTAACTAGAAATATTAACTCCAACTATTAAACCTAGCTTTCGCAGTTAGCGGGATTTAAACATTTTTTAGTCAAAAACAGCCTCAAACCTATATACATTAATAACTTGAAGTCGATTGGTTATTTGGCTCGATCTACTTAGTTTTCAGCAATTTTTTAGATTTTGGTGTATATCCGCTTTACCTGGGCTTGAGGCTGCTTTATTGTTGTTTTTTGTCTAAGTTCTGATTAGTTGCCATCATACCAATTTCGCGATCGATAAAGAAAATCCCTTGTCCTTCTGTACCAATTAGTTTAATTTTGTCGAGGATACTCTTAAATAAGAACTCTTCTTGATGTTGTTCGGCAACATACCATTGGAGAAACTGAAGTGTTGAATAGTCTGGTTCGGTGTTGGCTAAATGAACTAAGTCATTAATTTTTTTAGTCACCAGTTGTTCGTGTTCATAGATGGTTTCAAACATCTCTGTTAGGGAATTAAAATCAGTTGGAGGTGCTTGCATTCCTCCTAACATTGCTAATCCACCAGTTTCGTGGAGATAGTTGAGCAATCGACGCATATGCATCATTTCTTCATCTGCGTGTTGACTGAGAAAAGTAGAGCATCCATCTAGAGATTTATAGGCACACCAAGAACCCATTTGTAGATAAAGATGAGAAGAATAAATCTCCAAGTTAATTTGTTGGTTGAGTCGATCGATCATTGTTTGAGATAACATCAATAATTCTCCTAGTTGTGTGATTAAATTTACCTAAATTATTCAACAAAAATGCTGGCTGCGGTTTCCCCATCTAAAGCAGTACGAGTATGTCCGACTTTAATAATGTAAGAGGGAAAACGTTGCTCTAAGACCAAGCTACTGCCAGGCATAATCCCTAATGCCATCAGTTTTCGCATTACATTTTGTTGGTCAGTTGCTAAATGAACCACAGTTTGAGATTGACCGATTGTTACTGTTGATAAAGCATTCATAAATTTACTCCCAGTAAAGTTAAACCAAGATTGACGCAATATCCCGTTAAGAAAGCAAAGGGAACGATAAATAACACCATTGCGATCGTAGTTTTGAGCCCCCGCTCCTTAATCATCATTTGTAACTGAGCGATACAGGGTAAAAATAGAGTCAAGACGATCGCTGCCACTACTAATTGATTGCCAGTCAGTAACCCTTGTTGTTGAATGTCAAATAATCCTGCTGCACCATAATCCCGACGGAAGAAGCCATAAAGAAATACCGGCGCAGTTTCTGGGGGCATCCCTATAGCAGCTACTAACGGTTCAATTCCCCGAATAATCATCTCGAATAAACCTGTCAATCTTCCTATCCAAATAAAAACTGATGCCCAAATAAACAAGGGTAATATTTCCCAAAAATACCACTTCATCCTTATCCAAGTTTTCGTTAAGATATTCCTTAATTTGGGCAAGCGCAAGGGTGGGACTTCCATGTAAAATCCTCCCGATGAGCCTGGTAGTAACTTG
This sequence comes from Xenococcaceae cyanobacterium MO_188.B32, assembly GCA_030065635.1. Taxonomy (GTDB): domain Bacteria; phylum Cyanobacteriota; class Cyanobacteriia; order Cyanobacteriales; family Xenococcaceae; genus JASJDJ01. The sequence continues at coordinate 5,547 of JASJDJ010000043.1, read as the reverse complement.
GCAGTTATATAACCTACTGCTAAAAAGATTGCGGTAATCAATCCCCCCCAAACCATTAATGCTGCTGGTTTTTGGGCTAACAGTCCCAAAATTACTCCCCACTGGGCTGCACAAGGGACAGCAAGAGAGAGTAAAAAGGTGGCGATTACTCTTTCTCGTTTAGTTTCTAGGGTACGAGTAACCATAGTTGCCATGGTGTCGCAACCCAAACCCAATACCATAGGAATAACAGCACGCCCAGATAGTCCCATGGATTTGAAGAGACGATCTAACATTAAAGACATTCTGGGAAGATAACCACTGTCTTCTAGGAGAGAAAACATCAAAAAGTAAGTGGCTACTACAGGTAAAACAATTGCCACCGCGTAGCGAATACCTAGAGTAATGATGCCATAGTCATTGGCAATTAGGTCTTGAAGCGATTGCCAAGGAATGATTTGTGCTGTAATTTGATTAACTATGGGGTTAATTTGTCCTTCATAAAAGCCTTCAATGCGATCGACTAATTCTCCAGCCCCAAACTCCCCCACAAATTTGTAAACTCCGAAGTAAAGAATGACTACTAAGAGGGGAAATCCCGTCAGAGGATTGACTGTGAAGCGATGGAGTGTTTCTGTTAAAGAAGTCTGAGTCCTTTTGGTTTCCTGTAAAACTATACTTTCCAGCCTACGAGCCTGCTGTTGTCTGGTTTGTGCGATCGCCAAATTCACGGGATATTCTAGTTTATTTTGGGCGACGGTGAGGACAATTTCTACTTCTCGACATTGTTCTTCATCTTGTTTCAGGGCTGACCATAATGAGGGGTCTTTTTGCAATAGGAGTAGGGCCAGACTACGAGAGGAAAAAGTATACTCTCTAAATAGATTACTTTGTCTATGATTATCTATCCATGTTTCTAAAGACGCGATCGCCTCTTCAATCGGTTCTTGATACAATACTTGGCTGGTCATTTTCGCACCTTAATTAAGCTGGAATTGCCACCCGCTCTGACGGTAAGCATTTCGCGAGGGCACTTTTCAATTCATCGATACCTTGGTTTAGTGCTGCGGAGGTTAAAATTACGGGAATTCCCAATTCTACGGCTAGGGCTTTCTGTTGTACCTTAAGCCCTAAACGATGAGCTTCATCCATCATATTAACTGCTAACAATAGGGGTAGCCCTGCTTCTATTAGCTGGAAGGTTAAAGGCAACATTCGTCCCAAATTTTTGGCATCTACAACTTGGATTACGGCAGTTAAACTTGTTTTGAGGAGTAAATCTCTGGCAACCCTTTCTTCATCACTAATAGGTACTAGAGAATACATACCAGGAGTATCGATAACTAAAACATTTTGTTCTCCAATCTGGGCTAGTCCTCGACTTACTTCTACCGTCGTACCTGGATAATTAGATACTGTGACATAAATCCCTGTCAGCCGATTAAACAGTACACTTTTCCCAACATTGGGCATTCCCACTAGGGCAATTTGAGCATCTTGAGAGGATAGCTCTAAAGCCCTAGGTGTTTTACGAAATAGTTTCCACCAGCCTGGAGATTTTTGGTTGGTACAATTATTTTTCGGACATTGATGACAATTCATACTAATTATTTTTATCGATACTTGAATAGTAATGGATCTTTCTCCTGTTATGATGAACCTAGTTTAAAGGCGATCGACGAGACTAACACGCCAAGCGCGATCGCTCTTTCTAAAGTTCTGACAAACTCAGTTTTCAAGCTTCCGTCCCCTGTTTTTTTAGTTTATATGCCATAATTTTTGTTCTCTCGTTTATCTTTGATAGTTTTCTATTTAAAGATTTAGTTATTGAGAACTCTTCTTAAATAGATCATCTAACAGTCAGGCGAGAAACTCAAAAAGTTTTATAAATACTTAAGATTAATCTTGACGCTCTACTACGGAAGATAAGGCTAAGCTGAAATTTCTTGCTGGGAACAGTAGACTGTTTTGGTAACAGAGCAATCCTTTCTCAAAAGTTCATGAATATTTTTAGGAATGCCAAACTAAAGACATGGATATTAACTATTTTTGTTGGTATCTTCACTACTTATTTTTGCTACTTTATTTCTCCTCGGGTTTTAAGCTTTTCTTCCCCACAAACTAAGGTTTTTGAACGAGTGTGGCAAACAGTTAATGAAAACTTTTTCGATCCTGAATTTAACGGGGTTGATTGGCAAGCAATGCGATCGCGCTATGCGCCTCTAGCAGCCAAAACTACTTCTACCGAAGAGTTAGCGGTAGTTATAAATCGAATGCTGGCTGAGTTAAATACTTCTCATACTCATTTTTATACTCAGGCTGAACCAGCTTATTATCAAATTGCCGGGATTTTTCGCCAGTATTTGCAAAAAAACATCAAGCCATTTTTACCAGATGAAAAGCTGGAATATACAGGAATTGGTATTTATAGCGAGAAAATTAACGGTAAGACTTTTATTAAAGCCATTTTAAACGGTTCTCCTGCCGAAAAAGCAGGACTCTTTGTAGGCGATCGACTTTTAACTGTAGACGGTAAACCTTTTACACCCATTACTTCTTTTACTGGTAAAGCCGATCGAGAAGTACAAATCCAAATTCAACGTCAGCCTAATTCGTCGCCCATAACGATTACTGTAATACCAAAAGTTTTTAATCCAGCTACTATGTTTCTCGATGCTATGAAAGCAAGTGTAGAAGTTATCGAGAAAGAAGACAAAAAAATTGGTTATATTCATATTTGGTCCTATGCCGACCCTATCTATCAAGAACAATTAGAAAAAGAGCTAGTTTACGATCGCCTTAAAGATACCGATGGTTTAGTTTGGGATCTGCGGGATGGTTGGGGAGGCGCAAGTCCCGACTACTTGAACGTTTTTACTGCCCCTACCCCTACAATAACCGCTATTTTCCGCGATGGAGTTGAGAGGGAAACCCAAATGCAATGGACAAAGCCAGTAGTAATGTTAGTTAATCGTGGTTCGAGGAGTGGTAAAGAAATTCTCGCCTATGGTTTTCGTAAATATAACATTGGCAAAATTGTCGGTAGCGAAACCGCAGGGGCAGTTGTGGCTGGTAGTCCCTTTATTATGCCCGATGGTAGTTTACTTTATCTTGCCGTTGCTGATGTGTTCGTAGACGGAGAAAGATTAGAAGGTAATGCCATTATTCCCGATGTACGAGTTGCTTTACCCATACCTTATGCAGAGGGAGTGGATATTCAAAAAGAAAAAGCGATCGAGGTAGTGTTAGAAGAGCTATCTAGTGCAAGATTGCAATGAAAGTAACTAGTGTCCAGAAAAGATAAAATTAACTCGTATCACAATTCAACTAATTTAACGATATTAAGATAATTAAAATGCCAGTTTTAGACTTAACAATTGAACAAGTTATAAATTTAGTTCAGCAACTTCCGCCAGAAGGAAAGAAAAAGGTATTAGAAGTACTGCAAGCTGAAAAAATAGAAACACAACATCCTTGGTTGAAGTTTGCTGGAAAATATCAGAATGATTCTCAATTTGAGGAGATGTTAGCCTATATCGACAAAGAACGTCGAGAAGCCGATGATAAAGCAAAAAATTAATGAGTTTATCCGTCAATGGTATTGTCGTTACACGAAATCAACGTGATTTTATTCAAGTTCCTGGTTTGATATGTGAAGATTGGACAATTTAATTTAAATTAAGCTCCAACAACCTAGAGCAATTGAGTTAAATCTATCGTTAATATAGCCTTTCTCAAAATTAGAATTTAGCTCACTGAGTGGCAATATAGCTAAAATCAATCTAGTTGAAATGGTTAACGTTCGCCGTAATGAAACAAACACCGATACCTACAGCTAAAAGCAGTTCTGGGTTGCGCCGAATCATCCGCCAGATGAATGCTCTTTTGCGTCCTCTTAATTTTATGGAAGAACGTAAAAGGAAATACGGAGATTTTTATCAAATTACCTTTAAAAATTCTCCCCCAACTATTATGACTAGTAATCCTCAGGCGATCGAGGATATTTTTACAGCTTCACCAGATAAATTTGAAGTAGGCAAAGGAAATAAAGGTTTAAGTTTTTTAGTAGGAGATCATTCTTTACTTTTATTAGATGGTAAAGCCCACAAAAATCGCCGACGTTTATTGATGCCTTCTTTTCACGGAGAATCTTTACAAGAATGTAGCCATAAAATAGTCTCTATCACCAAAAAAGTATGCGATCGCTGGCAGATCAACGAACCTTTTAAAATTCGTCCTTATATGCAAGAAATTACTTTACGGGTAATTTTAAACGTGGTATTTGGGCTCGATTCAGGATCGAGATATGAACGCTTAAGAGAATTATTGACTAAACTTTTAGAAACATTTAATACTCCTTTAAGTTCGAGTTTGATATTTTTTCCCATACTGCAAAAAGATTGGGGTAAATTTAGTCCTTGGGGTCGTTTCCTGCTGTTAAAAGAAGAAATTAGACAATTAATTTACGCAGAAATAAAAGAAAGACGAAGTTTATCAACTTCAGAAAAATCAAATCGTCGAGACATTTTTAGCTTATTATTATTAGCACGAGACGAAAATGGCGAGGGCATGACAAATGAAGAATTGCACGATGAATTAATAGCTTTATTATTTGCCGGACACGAAACCACCGCTTCTGGTTTAGCTTGGCTTTTTTATTGGATTCATTATCTGCCAGAAGTTCAAGATAAATTACGCTTTGAATTAGATTCCTTGGGAGAAAATCCAGATTACAAAGAAATAAATAATTTACCCTATTTAGATGCTGTAATTTCAGAAACTTTACGAATTTATCCCATCGCTGCGGGTACTTTCGGACGCAGACTTACCACATCAATGTCAGTTATGGGGTATGATCTAGAACCAGAAACTTGGTTGCTTATTTCTATTTATTCCCTTCACCACCGAGAAGATTTATACCCAAATTCAAAGCAATTTAAACCAGAAAGATTTTTACAAAAAACCTATTCCCCTTACGAATATATTCCCTTTGGTGGAGGAAATCGTCGCTGTTTGGGTTCGGCTTTGGCATTATTAGAAATGAAATTAGTTGCAGCCACGGTTTTATCTCGCTTTCAATTAGAATTAACTAGCAAACGTCAAATGTTGCCAGTACGCCGTGGTTTAACGCTTGCTCCTCCTGCTTCTTTCAAAATGATAGTCAAAAATAAAATAGATTAGATAATGACTTTATCTCCCCAACTAATTGCACTCGGAACATATCTCGCAGGAGAATTTGATAATCAACAACAAGCATTAGCCGAACCAGCTTGGTATGTTCATTTACGCCTCTGGAAAAGACCAGTACCTTTATTTACCGAAGATAGTAAAAGAGATGCTATATGCTATTTATAGCATCTCTTTTACTATTTAAAACTAAGCAAGTAAGGAAAAAGTAAGTAATGGTCAAAAAACTTGTTTCTGAGCAATTACCTAATGACGCAGGGCAAACGCATCTAATTCTCGAAGGCTAGAGAAAAAAGGTGTTACACTTAACCCAAAATTATTTCAACCAGGCGTTGCCTTACCTAAAATATATATTTATATGCGACTCGTAGATATTTATAT